>CAUZMW010000056.1:0-17020 GCA_963581225.1 Gammaproteobacteria bacterium | reverse complement strand
AAGTACCTCCAGTAATGGATATAGCAGCAGCAGCGTTAATTCCGGCTACGGTGATAGCCGCAGAAGTTATTTCAGTGCTTTTGGCAACATCCGTTTGGTCGGTAAAAGTAAATGTACTGGGTGTTGTATCCGCTGCTGTCGTGGTAGACACTTTCGCCTCCACCGCCTCCACCGCCTCCACCGCCTCCACCGCCTCCACCGCCTCCACCGCCTCCACATGCGGTAAGGATTAGAGAAGACATAACAACACACCACCCGAATGGGCGAAGGCTAGAGGCTAGTGATCGAGTTGTTCTCATCAGAAACTCACCAAGGTCTGCTAAGTCTGGCTTGATTTGTTCAAGCTCTTATTTAGGTTCAGCTAAACATACCTTGGTTCACAGCCAAAATGGGCTAGAAATGTGTGAGCAGTAGTTAAATATCCCTAGTACCCCCCCGTGGCCTTCTGCCCTACCCCCTAAACAACACCAATTCGCCCGTGGAGTCGTGCTGGGTAAGAGTCAGGCTGATGCCTATCGGTCGGCCTATGACACCGCTAGGATGAACGACAACAGCATCAGGCGGGAAGCGAGTCGGTTAATGGATAACCCCAACACGATCATTCTGAACGTCCGCTTTCTGGAAAGCGGTCATTCAGGTTGTTACTCACGCGGTTTACGGTTCGCCTGCCAGCGATCCGAACGCCGGTGGCGGCACCCGCCGCCTTGATGCCGACTGATAAGCCGAAGCGACTCTCAGGATGACATCCTCACGACCAGGCTCTGCCCTGAAAACTAGTGAGAAGGGAAGTCCCGGGGCTGGCAGCGTCTGCGGGGTGTTGCTATTCGTCGGGACGTATCGCTGTTTGTCCTCACTGAGCGTGAACACCGGGTCGTAGACAATTCGAACGTAGCCAGCGGGTATAAGGACCTCGGTCAGGCCGGCATAGGGACCCAGGCGCATCTCGCCACGGACTTGGCCCTCGGGTTGCGGCTGCGGCGCGAGTCCAATCTTGCCAGGGACGAGCGAGTAATGCAGGCGCACGACGAGGTCGAGATCATTCTCCATCATCACTTTCATCTCGACCCGACGCAGCAACTCTCGAAGCTTGATGCGCTCGTCGATCCCCTGGCGCTCGCCGATCGAACGCCGAATGTCTTCCGTCTCTTCCCAGTTTAGGAACCACGCCCGCTGCGCGTCACCCCAAAATTTCGATCGCTCGTTCAGGGTCGCGAAGTCGGCCAGCGTCTCCGTGTAGCCTCTTGCTGCCCAGTCCGCCGCGCGTCGTGAGAGGTACTGGTTGATATGAAACTTCATGGCGTTGGAGAAACCGAGCGTCAGTATCGAGCGTATGCCGAAACCCGCCGGTGGCGGCTCTGTGCCTTCGGCGAGGTCCACCATGTAGTCGATCGGGCTCAACATGCCGGATCCGAACGTGACGCCCGGTGCGAACTCCGTAGGCATGATCTTCGCCGCGAAGTCCGGGAACCGCGGCTGGCCATCGCCGTCCAGCCAATAGAGCATATCCGGGAACAGCACCGGCACGATCTCCGCCAGCGCGTCGGTGTATGACGGGCCCATGTTCTCGATGTCCGGGTTATCCGGCCACAGCGGATCGACGGACTCCACCAGCGTGGCACCGAGATACCCGCCCAGCACCTCTTCGATTTCTCTGACCGCGGCGTCCACGGTGGGCTCATCCGCACGGACACCGGGGAACTTCAGCATCGACTCCCGGATGACTCCGATGCGCACGCCGCGCAACGCGCCTTCCTCAGCGGATTCCACGATGTGCTCGGCGTAGCCGCCTTCCAGGATGCTGGACCTCGGGACCGTCGTCCAGATGTCCCGCGGGTCGTAGTACCCGGTCTCGGGGTCCCTCAACGCATCCAGAACCTTGGCGGAGTCGCCGATCCAGCGACAGTGAATTCCGGCGCGGTCGTAGTAGATGTCCGAGCCGATGGCACCGCCGAGATAGGAGATCATGGCCTTGTGGGGCAGCAGCAGCGCTACCGAGTTGTGATTCGCGGGTCCCCGGCACGAGAGGCTCGTCTCCTCGCACAGGCTACACATCGCCAGGTTTGCGCTGACCGATACGGCGGAACCTGAGCTCGAGCCCAAAGACGCCGCGCGCGTCGTGTCGTAGACACTACTCGGGTTGCCCGACCAGGAGCTGCGCTGGTAGCCCAGCGAAGACGGCATCACCATCGTCGCCTCATGGCGCCCGCCGGGATCGCAGCCGCTCCCACCGCACCCTCGGCCGTTGTATTCGCTGTTGACAGCTTTCGCGTAAATGATCGCCCCCTTCTCCCGCAGCTGCGCGACCAGTTTGTGGTCGACGGGCGCGAAGTCGATGTCGTAGCGGGCGTCGGCGGCTGCTGTCGTCCGCATATCTTTCGTGTCAAAGGGGTCCTTCAAGCTGAAGGGAATACAGTACATCGGCAGCTCGTCGAGGTCCGGCTCGGTGCCGTATTCCTCATCCAGTTGCAGCGCGACTTCGAGAGCGTCGGGGTACTGCCGGAAATCCTCACACACCGCTGGAGACCCTAGCGGCAGCGGGCCCTCTGAGGGGTGCCGATCGGCATCGCCCTTACAGGTCACAGAGCGTTCGCCCCTGAGGTTGAGCGTTCCCAGGGCGTTCGTCTGGCCCGCGTTCGGCATTCCCACCGTCATGCCGTACTGCGCATAGACCGCGGGATCGGAAGCGGTCGGCTCCATCCGTCCGAACTCGATCGGGGGCCCTGCGTACTCATCGAAGTTGGGAAGGATGTCGGCAATCGCCACCGTATTCGTCGGATACTCGAGCGGGGCACCCACCCGCACCATGCCCGGTGAAGGGGGGACGGGAGCCCCGTCCCGGGTGACGAGTTGATTGGTTACACCGTTAAAGGCTCGGGCGCGATCGAGATACATCTGCACCAACCCGACGCAGGTGAGCTGGTTCGCCTGGATGGCGCGATGCACCTCGGCGATCGTCGCCTCCTCAAGATGAAACTGAGAATCCTCAAACGGAACATCTTGCGCGAGGATACGAGTACTGCTTGCCAGGAAACCGAGTATCAGGACGGCGGCGGGTCGAGTGAGTTTGGCGATGGGCATGAGAATCCCCCTGAGGTGCCTGCATTAACTGGTGCAGGTTGAAAGTTAGTTTACGCAGCTATTGGATGATTGGCGAACTCCTCGATTGGCGTCAGTGTTTCGGGTGCTGGTGGCCGATAGCCGAGCGAACTGTTCCGAACGCTCAAGATGAACGACAACAGCATCAGGCGAGAAGCGAGTCGGTTAATGAATAACCCCAACGTCGCCACTACGGTGGTAGAGCTACAGCAGAAGGCCGATGCAGCGGTGGTGCAGGAGCGGATTGCCAGTCGTGAGGAAGTGCTGCAGACCCTGACCGGCTATATGCATTCAGGTGAGCCTAAGGACAGCGTCAGGCTTCGTGCATCAGAGCTGATGGGTAAGCACTACGGGCTGTTTACCGACCGTATAGAGGCTGTGGTGCCTGAGCGTTCAGCTGAAGAGATCGAGATCCAGCTGGAGGAGAAACTGAAGCAGTTCTTGCTGCCTGAGACCGGCTAGAGACCTTGGGTGCCGCTGAGTTTGCGTGCCTCTTTAGAAAGGTCTATAAAAACATCTGAAAGCTGACATTGGGGAGTTTGTGTTCAGAACAACACGATCAGCGCCTCGGCACAGGAGGCAAAGGTCTCTTTGGACCCTGCCCTCTCATCAGTCGGGCGCAGGACATCGGCCGGATCAGCTCCATCGGCCAAGAGAATACGCATCGCTGCAGCCACCTTGCGGGCATCGGCCAAAGAACGGGAGTGGCTGGCCCCCAGCCCGACCTCTCGTGTCCTGCTTCGCCGGCTGCAGCGGAACACCCAAGCCCGGGAGCCGCTAGAACGCACCCGCAGGTACAGCCCTCCCCCATCGGCATGAAACCCCGGAGGCAGGGTTCCCACTTGGCGGGCAGACAATCGATTGATTTTGACGCTCATCAGCCTTATTTGGCCGATTCACATCTCATTCCGGTCTTACTAGCGGTCTTACTGGCGGTCTTACTGGAAGACGTGGATCCGGCTGTATCTCCTAGGACATCCTTGCACAATAAACCTATCTATGTTATTGATTATACACTATAAACTAAGACTTGTATGGACGTCCTAAGAGATGGTAACGGCGGACACTGGCTCCGCGTGAAAATTACCTCCTGACAAAATCGCGTCCGTGTCGGCGGCACGTTCCTGTGCCGCCGCCTGACCTGGTAAATACTCCGCAGAAACTTGCTGGCTGAATTACCCCTCCCCACGTAAATGCCCCGCTATAGCGTGGCGGCAAGAGTGGCGTAGGTGTGCGGGTTATTTAGCGCTGACGCCAAACCCGTTGCAATTCGGTGCGCGGGCTGATCTCTACGCTGCCGGTGCCGAGGTCACCGGGTACATGAGCTTCGATACGCTCATGCGGGCTACCGGGTATTCGGGTCCAATCTCTGCAATACACCCCTAAAACGCGGCGCAATGCGCCCGAAGGCCGATGAGTGTGATCTCCGCAAACTGTCGCCGTGACCATTGACGCAGCTGGCAAAGCCCCTATCTTGTCACGGCAGTGATCCTCAGCTGCTAGAGCACTGTCTCCTATAGGCACGCGCTGCAGGTAGAATCCGAAAGCCCGCTTTGGCATTTGGAGACGTTCCCACGATAGAGGCGAAAGTCCAGATTCTTTCTGGCTGGACTTAGCGTTGGGAAGAAATTACTTTAGGGTATGTGAGTAACTTTGGACCGGCTGTAAATGGCCGAAGCAAATGTTGTCAGCTTAAGAAGATCGAGCAGGTTAGGTGAGGAGGCATCAAATGGACCGAGGAGCCAGACTGGCGGCCACGGCGATGATTGCGGTTGCCGCCGTTGCGATTGTCACACCCGTACTGTCGCAACAGACGGGAGGTAACGGGATTGCTGGCACTGGTGCGCTCGGGAGATATTTGGCATCGCCCGACCAGGTTATCGCCGTACACGCCGGACGTTTATTCGATGTGAGATCCGGGGAGATGCTGGAGAACCAGGTAATTCTCGTCCGGGGAAACCGAATTGAGAATGTCGGGGCTGACATCAGCGTACCGCGTAGTGCCAAAGTCATCGATCTCCGTGCGGCCACGGTTCTTCCAGGCATGATTGATACGCATGTGCATTTGAATACCGAGGGAACGGAGGGTGGTCGAACACCGGGTATTCGTGCGCTGATTGCTCTGGCAAGTGCCCAAACTGACCTATTCGCAGGTTTTACTACTGTAGCGGATATGGATTCGCGAGGCGGATGGAACACGGTAGATCTTCGAGATGCGATAAATGCCGGCTTGGTAATGGGACCGAGAATGCAGGTCGTCGGCCAGTCAATAAACATTCGAGCTAGCAATTACTATGCCGATTCACAATCCGTGAGGTACGTGGAGGGCCTGACTGAGAACAAGAATGTGAATTCACCTTGGCTTGCTCGGGCTGCTGTACGCGAGGCCAAACTACACGGTGTGGATTGGATAAAGATCTATACAACACAAGATTTCATTGGTCCGATGAGGTTGTTCAAGCCGGATGGTACGTTGGTGACGAGTCCGTCGTTGATGACTGAAGAAGTTGATGCGATCGTCGATGAGGCGCACCGTCTCGGGTTAAAGGTTGCTTGCCACGCTTACGGCGGAGAAGGGATGATGAGCTGCCTGAACGCCGGGGTAGATGCCCCTAATCATCTTCTCGAACTTGATGATGCAAGTGTCCAGATCATGTTGGAGAAGAACTTGCCTTACGTGGTAACGCTGGATGACCTCATCCACCAAGAGGAGGCGGATTTGGTGGCGAGTAGAGGCCAGTCCACACGACTTCACCTGGCGGAACTTGCGTTCAAAAAGGCGCTGGCCGCCGGCGTGCCAATCGTGTATGGCAGTGGGGCCACATCGGAATTAATTCCGCATGGCGTGCAAGCCGATCAGTTCAGGTATTACGTCGCTTGGGGCATGACACCCACGCAAGCGTTGCAGACTGCTTTCCTCAACGCAGCACGCATGTTGAATTATGACTGGGAGAATGAGATAGGTAGCATCGAACCCGGTAAGTATGCCGATATTATTGCCGTATCCGGGAATCCGCTCGCTGACGTCAACGAAATGGAACGCGTGCAGTTTGTGATGAAAGGTGGCGTAGTCGTTCGAGACGAACTGAGTACATCTGTGCTCTCCCTGTACGAACAATGAGGTCATACCACGGGCGCGTAGTGGTACCACTCCCATATTTCACCTGATTCTGGATCATCTACGAGCCTGAACAACGTAGAATCACCTTCTAGAGTTTTGGGGGAGGGGTATGAGTTCATTCCTGAGTCGGTCTCAAGGGCGCACTGTCCCAGCCGGCGGATTATGCTACGTGACGGGATGTCGAAAACAAGAAGGAAAAAGTCATGTCAACAATCTCGACTAGAGTTCATTTCGGAAAAATTCTTTCGCTGATCACGATTGGTGCATTTGCCGCGCTTTCCGGCCCAGTGGTTATGGGGCAGGGCATGGTAAGTGGCGATCATGTCGCGACCGATAACGGTGATCTGGTTATTCAGCCTCTAAACCACGCCACGTTCGCCATGGGTTGGGATGGGAAGACCATCTATGTGGACCCGGTCGGTGGGGCTGAACGGTTCGAAGGTCTGCCAAGTCCGGACTTGATCCTCGTGACCGATGTCCATGGCGACCACCTGAACGCGGAAACCTTGGCGGCGGTCATCGGCGAGGAGACGGTGGTCATTGCACCTTCTGCAGTTGCGGAGGAGTTGCCGGATAGTCTGCGCGAGCAGACGCGTACACTGGCTAACGGCGAGGAGACTACCGTGCTTGGTATCAGCATCGAGGGTGTTCCGATGTATAACTTAACGGAGGAACGTCTCGGCTATCACGAGAAGGGTCGCGGTAATGGCTATGTGGCCACGTTCGGTGGCACGCGTGTCTATATCAGCGGAGACACGGAAGATATCCCGGAGATGCGGTCGCTCGATGACATTGATGTTGCTTTCGTCTGTTTCAACCTGCCTTACACGATGACGGAAGATCAAGCCGCCAGCGCGGTGCGAGAGTTCGCACCTGACGTCGTCTATCCCTATCATTTCGGCGAGAGCGACGTGGAGAAGTTTTCTATGCTTGTCGGTGAAGAAAACAACATCGAAGTACGGTTGCGCGATTGGTACTAGCGCTCGGCCTGGAGCACTGGACCACCCGAATTGGCAGAAGTACGCAGTAGGCTGAGGTTTAGAGAGTAATACACAGCGTCAATCGATGTTAACGAACGGCCGCCAGCCGAAAGCAGACAATCATAACTGGGGGGAGTAGGCAGAATGAATCTGACAGAGGCTCTCTATCGAAATAACGTCCTGTTCTTCGCCGTGTTTCTCATCGCGGCAACTGCTGCATAGGAGCGTCACTGAGGTGTTCATAGATCACAATGAGAGCTACGAACAAATCCGCGAAGCGGTCAAACGACTGTGCGCGGACTTTCCCGGCGAGTATTGGAATCGGCAAGACAATGACGCTAGTTATCCGGCCGAATTCGTTCAGGCGCTCATGGATACGGGTTATCTGTCGGTCCTCGTTCCCGAAAAATACGGCGGCAGCGGGCTCGACCTCAGAGCCGCTTGCATCATCCTGGAAACCATCCATGAGTCCGGATGTAACGGAGCAGCCTGCCACGCTCAGATGTACACGATGGGGACGGTCCTCAGGCATGGCAGCGAAGCGCAGAAACAAACCTGGTTGCCGGGAATCGCGGACGGTACGCTGAGACTGCAGGCGTTCGGCGTAACGGAACCTGGAAGCGGCACCGACACGACGCGAATAACCACAACGGCGGTACACGACGGTGATGACTACGTCATCAACGGCCAAAAGATCTGGACATCGCGGGCCGAGCACAGCGATCTTATGATCTTGTTGGCTCGCACCTCACCGCGGGAGGCAGCGCCGAAGCCCACTCAAGGATTAGCCGTGTTTATCGTAGATTTGCGCGAGGAGGTCGGAAAGTCGATCACGATCACCCCGATCAAGACCATGATTAACCATTCAACCACCAGCGTGTTTTTCGACAACCTCAGAGTGCCTGCAGAGAATCTCATCGGAGAGGAAGGTGAGGGCTTCAAGTACATCTTGGACGGAATGAACGCCGAGCGAATCCTGATCGGCTCGGAATGCATCGGCGATGCAAGATTTCTTGTGCAGCGAGCCGCAGCGTATGCCAGCGAGCGGGAAGTTTTCGGGCGTCCGATTGGGAAGAACCAGGGCATTCAATTTCCCATCGCCGAGGCTTACGTAGAAACAGAGGCCGCAGCTTTGATGGTGGAGAAAGCTGCAACCTTGTTCGACCAAACACACCCTTGCGGCACGGAAGCAAACATGGCAAAGCTGCTTGCATCAGAGGCGTCGTGGAAAGCTGCCGACGTTTGTATGCAGACCTTTGGTGGATTCGCCTTCGCACCAGAGTACGATATCGAACGCAAATTCCGCGAGACCCGTCTGTACAGAATAGCACCGATCTCCACGAACCTAATTTTGTCCCACGTCGGCACCCATGTGCTCGGCATGCCAAAGTCCTTCTGAGTAACCCTATATGCGCGAACTCCTCGCGGATACGCTTGTCGTCTCGATCGAACAAGCGGTTACGGCACCATTTTGCACGTCGCGACCCGCCGATTGTGGTGCCGAGGTCATAAAGATAGAACGCGACTGTGGTGACTTTGCCCGTGATTACGACCATGTCGTACGTGGACAGAGCGCGTACTTCGTCTGGTTGAATCGAGGCAAGAAATCAGTGGTACTCAATCTCAAGGATGACGCGGACAGAGACTGCGTTCTCAGGATACTAGCCGAAGCCGATGTCTTCGTTCAGAATCTCGCACCCGGGGCTCTCGAGCGACTGGGCCTAGGATCGAAGAAATTGCGGGAACGGTTTCCGCGACTCGTCACCTGCGACATTTCCGGATTCGGCGAGACGGGAGCCTACGCCGACATGAAGGCGTATGACTTGATTGTGCAATGCGAATCCGGCCTGGCTTCCGTCACGGGCACGCCGGAAAGCCCCGGTCGCGTTGGGGTATCGATATGCGACATAGCCTGTGGAATGTATGCGCACACTGCGATTCTGCAGGCTCTGATGTGGCGGCATGCGAGCGGTATGGGCAGCTCGCTCAAGGTCTCGTTGTTCTCCGCGATGGCGGACTGGATGACGGTGCCGCTCCTGCATCAGGACTACGGCGGATCCGCACCCGCCCACGTGGGCTTGAATCATCCTTCCATGGGTGGGTAACGGAATCCTTTGTCGGCCCTGGCTTGCCCCTGCGACTCGCCCCTCCCTTCGATTGCACCTGGTAGCGAATTCTATGCGCCCATGCTAAAAACACGCCTACCGTCCGTTCCGGAAGTTGTATCCAGACGCGCCAGGGGGGCAATCCTGAGGAGCCTGACAGCCCAGCTTATTGACCTAATCCGGTCCAAACCGGTAGAGCACGAGGACTTGATCGCGGCCTCGCACTTCGTGCTGGATACCGTTGCCTGCGTGATTGGCGGGCAGACCTCTCCCCCCGGCCGGATTCTGCTCGAGTGGTTCGAAGACACCGCAGGCGATCCCGGACGCGCTGCGTTTCTCACCAGCGGGCTAGCTCACATTCTAGAGATCGACGACCTGCACAAGGATTCCGTTACCCACCCGGGGTGCGTCGTGATCCCACCCGCGTGGTATCTTGCCCAGCGGCTGGGTGCTAGTGGCCGCGAGTTCCTCACCGCCGTCCTGCATGGGTACGAAGCGGTCACCCGCGTCGGCATGGCAGTGGGCCCTGCTCACTACAAGCTGTGGCACAACACGTCTACCTGTGGACCGTTCGGTGCCGCTATGGCGGTCGCGACGTTGCTCGAACTAGATCACGAGCAAACGGTGTGGGCCCTGGGGAACGCCGGCACACAATCCTGCGGGTTGTGGCAGTTTCTCCCAGATAACGCCATGAGCAAACACCTCCATACCGCCCGCGCCGCGGAAGCGGGCTTCATGGCCGCAAGTCTAGCCGCGCGCGGATTTACTGGTGCCGAGCGGATACTCGAGGGAGAGCAGGGCTTCTTCCGCGCACTCTGCCCGGATCCGATCCCCGATGCTTTGCTCGCTGAACCGGACGAGCTGTGGCAGCTCAGGCGAACATCCATGAAGCCATGGCCGTGTTGCCGCCATACCCATCCCGCAATCGATGCCGCCCTGGAGCTCCACCGGGCAATGGGCGCTCAAAGCCCTGTTTCCGTCCAGGTGCAGACCTACCAGACAGCCCTCGATGTGTGTGACCGATCTTCCCCGGAAACGCTCTACACGGCTAAGTTCTCTCTGCAACATTGCGTGAATGTGGCGCTGTCAGATGGCAGAGTCGATTTCGAGTCCTTCGATGACGCGCAACGTGCTAGGTTCGCAACGGTTTCCAGCGACACCACGCTCAGCACGGCACCAGAGTTCGATGAAGCCTATCCGCGACGATGGGGCGCGGCGGTGAGCGTCACTCTCCCATCCGGTGAAGTGATGAGCGCCGCACGAAGAGACTGTAAGGGTGATCCTGAGTTGCCCTTATCTCCCCAGGAGATCACCGAGAAAGCGCAGATGGTCATGCGTCAGGGCGACAACAAAGAGGGCGTGCCGATCGAGCAGATCCTGAATTTGCCGCAAGCTCACGAGACGCCGGGCTTTCCACTCCGAGTCACGGGTGGAGTCCAGTGAGCGCGCTCGATCTCGACTTGTTGTGTAGTTGGGAGGGCCGGGAAGAAACGAGCGAGGATGTGATTACGCTGGCGCCGGTGCGGGCGCTGGCATCCACGCTGGACCACGAGCCTACAGAGTATGTCGACGGCCGAATCCTTCCGCCGCTATATCATTGGCTCTACTGCTTGCAGCCGACGAAGTTCAGCGACCTCGCGGCCGACGGGCATGCGAAGAAGGGTGGGTTCATGCCCCCCGTTCCTTTTCCACGACGCATGTTCGCTGGCGCACGCGTTGATTACCACGGAGACTTGCGGATCGGCGAGCGCGTTCAACGCGTCTCCAGCATCAAAACTGTTCGCTATACGGAGGGTCGATCGGGCCCTCTCGTCTTCGTGACCGTAACCCACCGGCTCAGTAACGATGATGGAATCCAGCTCACAGAAGAGCAGGATATTGCGTACCGCCCAGCATCTGCGACAAAAGCGAGTTCATCAGCGCTAGAAGCCAAACTGCCAGATGCTGATTATTCTCGAGAGATTCACCTGGATGAACGGCTGCTATTTCGTTTTTCCGCGCTGACGTTGAACGCACACCGAATTCATTATGACTTGCCGTATGCTCGCTCGGAGGGATATCCGGCGCTGGTGGTCCACGGGCCGCTAACTGCGGTCTTGTTGGCCGACCTCGTCGCTCGGGAGTGCGGCCAGCCTAACCTACGGCGTTTTGAATTTCGGGCGAAGAGCGCCTTTTATCTGGATGAACGAATCAGAGTCACGGGGAAACGATTAGCGAACACCATCGAGTTGACCGCTGTTAACGACAAGGGCGTGGCAGGGATCTCTGCTAGGGCTGTCCTTCGCTAAACCTAGTTGAAAGTCGGGTATTGACAAGTTAACTCGTAGACTTGGGCCGACGCTACCGGATTCAGCACGTTTCGCCCCATATTTCGACGGTAGCGCCCACTCCAATACTATTTTAAGTTGTGCGTCGCACTAAATACCCATTTTTCGGCACGAAAATAGTTAACTTGTCAGTACCCTGTTACTATCAATATGTTAGATCTCGTCGATTGTCTTCGGGAGGCAGGGGCCGGAGGTTCAAATCCTCTCACCCCGACCAATTAAATCAATACGTTATATCGTTATCGGGTCGTTCTGAAAGTTACGAGTAACGCTACGAGTAACGTTCTCCACTATTTCTCAGAAACTCCCTATATAAATGAATATTCGCTTCCGATCTTGGTAGCGATCACGCAGGGAGTCTGAGGCAAGCCTGCATATTAACGGTTAACGGACGTCTGCTTCCGGCCAGGAGCGGACATTCACATAAACCCGAAGTTTATGCATTCGTCAACGTTACTACGTCCGCTTTGAGCACCGAAGCTGCCATCAGCGCTTCAGGACTTCGGACAAAATCAGTCGAGCGCGAAGAATCAGAACAGGCGCGCAACCATACATCAGACCTCGCGATCGAGTTTCAATATATTGATCATGTTTCCGCCGAGGATCATGCGCTTGTCTTCGTTGGTCAGGAACGAGGCATTGAGAATCAGATCCATTGTGTCGGGCCAGTCGAACGGAATGTCGGTGCCGTAAACAACGTTCTCGACGCCCATCTCCGCGACGAGATGGCGCAGCCCTTCGTCCGAAAACACCATGGTGTCGGCAATGATGTTCCGACGCAGGTACTCGCGCGGCGGCAGCTCGTTTCTGCAATCGGTCGCTCCGCCGCTCTGGCCGCGCAGGTTCAGACGGCACGCCACGTCGGTTCGCCCAAAATAGGAAGGCAAGTATCCGGCACCGTGCGCTCCAACAATTTTCAGCTCCGGAAATCTATCGAACGTGCCGTCGAAGATCAGGCGCGTGAGGAAGAACGTGGTCTCGAGCGGGTTACCGATGGTGTTGCCGAGGTCACCCGGAAAGTCCAACCCACCCTCCTGCACAAGGTTCGGCGCGCCGGCGGGATGGATGAACACGGGAACGCCGAGTTCCACGCAGCGCTCCCAGAAGGGGTCAAAATCCGAAGAAGCCGGGACGTCGCCATTGACGTGACCACCGACCGAGGCCCCCTCGAAACCGAGCTCGTTGACGGCGTATTCGAGTTGATCCGCGGCGAGCTCCGGGTGCTGTAACGCAACCGACGATAGTGCGACGAAGCGGCCTGGGAACTGCGCGCAAAACTCCGCCAAACCCTCGTCTTGTACGCGAATGATTCGCTCGGCCAGCTGCCGATCTGCTGCATACCACCAGTACTGGTTGGCGCTGATCACGGCCGTATCGATGCCCCACTCGTCAAGAACGCCGACACGATCGGGTGTCAAGAGTGCCGGGCCGCCGATGTTTCGCTCCAAGGGTGTACCCCGAACGACATCCTCGACCGCCTCGATGAAGGCATGGTTGTGGATATCGACGACCTTGACTCGGTGCCCGTCAATAATGACTTCACGGCGACCTTGACCGAACGTCGGCTTCGCAAGCATGAATCCGGCGGTAGCGCCGCAAACGGCGCCCAAGAAACTCCTACGACTGTGCATAACCTCTCCTTATTAATGAAGCACTAGTTGCTGGCCCACGGCTGCTTTCGGCCAAAAGCATCTGTAATCGAGCAGATCATTAACAGATCAAGCTCCTTGTAACCTCAACGTGTTCGTTTGGCACGAACAAGGAGAATACCATGACGTATTACGCAGCTCTGGATGTATCGCTTCCCTCAGTGGCCGTGTGCATCATTGACGATCAGGGGCAGTGTCACTTCGAGGCCAAAATACCTTCTGAGGTAGAGAACATCGTCGAATACTTGGAGGCGTTCGATGGGGAGATCGAGTTGATCGGCTTCGAAGCCGGGATGCTCACTCAGTATCTACATTACGGTTTGACTGGAGCGGGCTATCCGGTGGTGTGCCTCGAAGCTCATCACGTCAGCGACGCGCTGAAGGCGATGCGCAACAAGACCGATAAGAACGACGCCCGAGGGATCGCTCAACTACTTCGCACCGCTGGTGTCGGCCCGTCCGGTACTGACAAGTTAACTATTTTCGTGCCGAAAAATGGGTATTTAGTGCGACGCACAACTTAAAATAGTATTGGAGTGGGCGCTACCGTCGAAATATGGGGCGAAACGCGCTGAATCCGGTAGCGTCGGCCCAAGTCTACGAGTTAACTTGTCAATACCAACACGAGTCAGAGAGCGTGGCATGAGAAGATTCAAGTCCGCTCATCAGGCGCAACGATTTCTAAACACCCACGCCGCTGTATACAACTTGTTCAACTTCGGTCGGCATCTGATACCGGCCAGTCATTATCGATCTTTCCGACAACGGGTTCTTGCGTCTTGGAGAAACGCAGCGGCTCTTTAAAGCGACGATCAGCGGGTTCTTTGTCGGAGGCAGACGTTAACTTGTCAGTACCGAACGGCTCTCTTCCTACTGCGAATTCGCGCCGCCGCCAGGACTATTTCTGCCCGCAGGCCTCGGGGCGAACCTGAATTCGCGTCCATCGGCGAACTTCACGGCGCGGAACTGTCCACCGCGTGATCCATCCTTCAAGGGACGGGCGAAAACGGTGACCGGCTCTCCAGGCTTCACGAGATCCGCGGAGAAACCTTGGCTTTCGAGTCTGGAGAGGGCCTGCATCTCGAAAGACCAGTCGACCTCTCTCCCGCTTTCGGTAGTGACGGTGATATGCAACCACGAGTGTGGACTCACCAATTCCAGCTCCTTCACCACGCCGTCGATGGCGATTTCCTGCTGCTGGTCGAACATCGCGACGGAATGATGGGCCAATGCCTGGCATGCCAGCAGGGCAGACGAACATACCACTTTAGCAACGATGGCTGTGCGCATTCCGGTTACCTCGATTCATTCGGTGTCAATCTATTATCCACCGGCCTCCGACCGGGTCAAGGAATACCGTAATTCATGCGTTCTCAGCTTTGATGTACTATCGTGCTTAGCCAATTTGCAGCGAATGAAGGGGCCAACGGCATGCGCATATCGACGTGGGTGATAGTGCTGACTGTCGTGATAGCGGGAGGGCCAACATGGGCGGCGGAATATGAGCGATCCGATCTCGGCTACCGACTGGATTTTCCGGGCACGCCGATCGAGACTACGGGCGTCTATACCTCCGTTACGGTTGAGAACGCGCCCACTCACATTGCGACCGTAAGATCCGATACGGGCATTTTCATTGCAACGGTCATCGACCTGTTCGAGCGGGAGGGAGACGGTGCCAGCGTGATGAACGAGGCGGAGTTTTTCCTCCGTCTGCTCGGCGACGTTTCGGACGTTTCCACGACGCGGACACCGCCGGGCCGACGCGCCGTTTTCGGGCGCCACATCACGATCGATATGCGGCCCGATGTCCGACCCGAGCAGCCGGGGCAAAGGGAGGCGGCGCACAAGATGTTCATGGATGCGGCCGGCCTCGAAGTCATCGACGGCGCCCGAATGACGACGCATATGTACTTTCAGCGCGGACGCTTTTATATCTTCCAGGGCATCAATCTACCCGTCGACGGTGACACGCGCAGTCCAGACGCGATTCGATTCGCCCTGTCATTCACCTGGACAAATAATATGATCGAACAAGCCGACTAAGCCTGGCGAAAATCCACCGAAAGAACTAATGACTAGAAACCGAAACATCCCCAAGAGGAATCACTCGAAACGGCAGGAGTGTCATGAATAACAAAAAGCTTCCGAAGGCAGCCTTAGGTGTTATCGCCCTATTTCTCGCACAGCTCGCCTACGCGCAGGCCCCCGATTACAGGTTCGATGCAGATTGGCCCCAACAGCCTCTGCCTGATAAGTGGTGGATGCAGAGCATCATGGGCCTGGACGTGGATCACGAGGATACGATCTGGGTCATGAACCGCCCGAGCGGAATCGCGAACAACCAGGACTATGCCCAGCTGGACCCCCCGACGGGGCTTTGTTGCGTAGCACCGCCCACGATTATCGCGTTCGATACGGAGGGTCGCGTTGTCGACTCGTGGGATATCGATCCGGCCATCTGGCCACGCCTCCACGGTCTAGCGGTAGACAGTGTAGGCTATGTGTGGATCGGTTCTCACACGGTTCACAAGTATACGCGGCAGGGCCAACCGGTCGGTTCGATCGCGCGGGCACCCGAAGACAGTGCGCCCGAAGGCGGATACCCGCCCGACACCGAGGCAGTGGTCGATCGAATCGAGGACGTCAGGATCGATGAGCAAGCTCGCGAGGTGTATTTCATCGACAACTACCTCAACGGCCGGGTCATGATCCACGATTCCGATACACTCGAGTTCAAACGCGGCTGGGGCGCATATGGGAAACCGTTGAGCGAGATCAGCATGGATACGAGCTCGCAAACCTATAGTCCGACTGATCCGCCCGCAGAAGATTTCCTCGGCCACGTGACACTAGCTATTTCCGATGATGGGCTCGTCTACGTCGCCGATAGACGCGGCAACCGAATACAGGTCTTCACGAAAGCTGGAGAGATATTGAACGAATTCACGCTGGCCCCGGAAACATTGCAGCGGGGCTCCACGGGCGGTATCGTTCTTTCCGCCGACGCCGAGCAGCGGCATCTTTTGATCCCGGACTTTCAGAACAACACCGTCTGGATCATGAATCGCGAAGACGGCGAGGTAATAGATCGTGTGAGCGGCGCCGGCGGTAATGGAGGTCGGTTTCATGGACTTCACATGGCGGACGTAGACTCGCTAGGAAATCTATACACTGGAGAGGTCTTCGCAAAGCGAGTACAACGCTTCTTGCTGGTCAACTGAGCAGGGCGCCGACGTTAGATTACTAACGATATAAAGCTAGAGGATACTGACAAGTTAAGCATGTCTAGACGACAATTGTGGAATGGACAAGCCCACATCGATGTACAAACGTCACCGTTTCCCTGCTGAGATCATCCAACACGCAGTCTGGCTCTATCACCGCTTCAATCTGAGCGGTCGTGACACCGAAGATCTCATGGCCGATCGCGGAATCGCGATCAGCTACGAATCGATCCGGTTGTGGTGTATCAAGTTTGGGCCCAAATACGCCAAGCGACTTCGACGGCGGCACCAGGGATACGGGGACACTTTTTTTATCGATGAGGTCTTCGTTAAGATCCAGGGCAAACAGCACTATCTTTGGCGCGCAGTTGACCAAGACGGTGAGGTTGTTGATGTATTCCTACAGAGTCGTAGAGACGGAAAAACCGCAGTTAGCTTTTTTCAAGCGATTGCTCCGGGTGAGCGGTAGCGAACCCAGACGAATCATCACAGATAAGCTGCGGAGCTACGGAGTC
>CAUZMW010000055.1:0-17272 GCA_963581225.1 Gammaproteobacteria bacterium | reverse complement strand
TATCTTGGTAACAGCAAACGATAACAAACTGACGATGACGGCAACGGATCTTGAAGTAGAGTTACGTGCCGAAATAGAGCTGGAAGTTAGTTCGCCCGGTGAGATTACGGTTCCGGGGCGGAAGCTACATGAAATCTTCCGAGCTCTTCCTGATGGTGTTCAGGTGGATTTCGGATTGAGTGGTGATCGGGTCACCATCAACGCCGGCAGAAGTCGATTTAAATTATCGACTTTGCGTGCAGGTGACTTTCCGATGGTAGATGAGGTCGCTGCGCAACAGACGCTCCGATTAAACCGCCTGGAGTTGCGCCATCTATTAGAGCAAACGCAATTCTCAATGGCTCATCAAGACGTTCGTTATTATCTCAATGGGCTGTTGTTCGAAGTAGAGGGTAAGACGTTACGGTCGGTGGCGACCGATGGACATCGCCTGGCGCTGGCGGAGTTGGAAATGGCAGAGTCGGCACAGAGAAACGAGCAGATTATCGTGCCGCGAAAGGGCGTGTTGGAGTTGCAACGGTTGCTGGACGGAGACGGCGAGGTTGAATTGACGCTTGCAGCAAATCATGTGCGGGCGCAGCTCGACAGCATTCGGTTTACGTCGAAACTCATTGACGGGAAGTTTCCGGATTATGGGCGCGTAGTCCCAGCGGAGCCACCGAATATCGTCAAAGCGGATCGAAATTTATTACGCCATGCGCTGCAGCGGGCGGCGATTCTTTCGAATGAAAAGTACCGCGGGGTACGGCTGGCGCTGGCAGAAAACAACGTGATCATTCAGGCGAATAACCCGGAGCAAGAAGAAGCGGAGGAGTCTGTAGAGGTGGAGTACAGCGGGGAGGAGATGGAGATCGGTTTCAATGTGACTTACTTGCTGGATGCGTTGAGCGCAGTCAGTGAAGAACAGGTTGAACTCGGTCTTGGTGATACCAATTCAAGCTGCCTTATTCGGGCGCCAGGTAGCGTCAATAGTAAGTTCGTTGTAATGCCCATGCGGCTTTAGGCTGTCCCGCGCGACCGGGCGTTCTTATCGTGCCTCTGACCCGGGTACAAATTCAATCTTTTCGGTGTTTAGCTGCTGTGGAGTTCGAGCTCGACGCGCAGCGCAACTACTTTTTCGGCCCCAACGGCGCAGGTAAGACCAGCCTGCTTGAGGCGTTCTATCTTCTGGGGCGTGGCCGATCGTTCCGAACTCGCCAAAACAGGCGACTGATTCGACATGGCGACGACGGGTTTTCGGTATATGGTGAACTTGACGATCAGGGACGACGGCACCGGCTAGGGGTTGCGCTCGGAAAGAATGGCTTGCAGCTCCGGCTGAACGGACAGCCGGCTCAGGGCATGGCAGCGCTGGCTCAGATACTGCCGGTACACGTAATCGAGCCGAATATTCATCGTTTGATTGAAGGAGGGCCCAGCGAGCGACGACGTTTCCTGGATTGGGGAGTGTTCCACGTGGAACCAACCTATCTCAACAACTGGCGACACTATCGACGGGTTCTCGGTCAGCGGAATGCGGCACTGAAACAAGGACACGGTGCCGAAAGCTGGAATCAGGGCTTCCTGGATGCGGCAGCTGCCGTCGATCAGGCGAGATCGCGCTACGCACGCGAGCTACAGGCTGCTCTGGTCGGTCAGGGCGAGAAACTACTCGGTGTCGCAGTCGAGGTCGATTACCGTAGCGGCTGGGCTAACGGGGTCAGCCTCGAAGCCGCATTGAGTACGTCTTGGATAAAAGACCGAACGATCGGTTTGACTCACGTTGGTCCGCATCGGGCTGATATCGGCGTCAGCATGGATGCTCGTGGGGTGCACGAGGAAGTTTCGCGCGGCCAGCAAAAGCTCGTCGCCGCAGCGCTGATATTAGCGCAGATACGGGTTTTCGCCGCGGGTAGAAGTGACGGTGGCGTCCTATTGGTGGACGATCCTGCCGCTGAGCTTGATCAAACCGCGTTGACAAGATTACTCGCGGCTCTGGAAGGGCTGCCCGCCCAGTTAATTCTGACCGGGCTATCGGAAGCGCGGCTACCGCCCGCTGATGATTTCCCCGTGTTTCGCGTGGAACAGGGGCAGGTCGCCCAGATGCTATAATAGATAGGTTTTGCTAGGGATCGGTTTTCGCATGGGTCAGGACGACTATACTTCTAGGAATATCAAGGTCTTAAAAGGCCTTGAGGCAGTCAGAAAACGCCCCGGGATGTACATCGGTGATACCGATGACGGCTCTGGGTTGCATCACATGGTTTTCGAGGTCGTCGACAACTCCATCGACGAAGCCCTCGCCGGTCACTGTACCGAGATCGCAGTAACCATCCATGCGGACGAATCCGTCACGGTTACCGATGACGGCCGTGGCATACCCGTGGATATCCACCCCGATGAGGGCCGATCTGCGGCAGAAGTCATCATGACCGTGCTGCACGCCGGCGGAAAATTCGACGATGACTCGTACAAAGTCTCCGGCGGGCTGCACGGTGTCGGCGTTTCGGTGGTAAACGCGCTATCGGAGAGGCTCGTGCTGACTATCGAGCGAGCCGGTAAGGAGTACTCACAGATATACGCGATGGGAGAGCCGTTGGCACCGATCGACGTAAGCGGTGACACTAAGGGAACGGGCACAACCATACGCTTCAAGCCCAGCCCGACCGTTTTTACCAATATCGAGTTCGACTACGATATCCTGGCCAAGCGCCTGCGGGAATTGTCTTTCCTAAACTCGGGTGTTCGGATATCTCTGACCGACGAACGCGACGACCGTAGCGATGTGTTCGAGTACAAAGGCGGCATTCAAGCGTTTGTCGAACATCTGAACCGGAATAAGACGCCGATCCATCCGTCGATCGTGCACTTTAAGGAGAGCCGTGCGGATATCCAGGTTGAGGTTGCGTTGCAATGGAACGACGGTTACCAGGAAGGGACTTTCTGTTACACCAATAATATTCCCCAAAGAGACGGCGGCGCACATCTCGCGGGATTTCGCGCAGCCCTGACTCGGACGCTGAACGTCTATATTGAGCGGGAGAGCATCGGCCGCAAGGAGAAAGTGTCGACCAGCGGCGACGACGCTCGCGAGGGCCTGACGGCAGTGCTCTCAGTGAAGTTGCCGGATCCGAAGTTTTCATCGCAGACGAAAGACAAGCTGGTCTCCTCCGCAGTTAAGGGTACGGTTGAGTCTATCGTCGGCTCCCAGCTCGAGGCCTTCTTGCTCGAGCACCCGACCGAGGCCAAAGTCGTCGTCGGCAAGATCATAGAGGCAGCCCGAGCGAGGGAAGCGGCGCGGAAGGCTCGCGAAATGACGCGCCGAAAAGGCGCGCTCGATATTGCGGGGTTACCCGGGAAACTCGCCGACTGTCAGGAAAAAGACCCAGCCTTATCTGAGCTGTTTCTCGTCGAGGGCGACTCTGCCGGCGGTTCGGCCAAGCAGGGCAGAGACCGCCGAACCCAAGCCATTCTGCCGTTGAAGGGCAAGATACTGAACGTCGAAAAGGCGCGTTTCGATAAGATGCTGCAATCTCCGGAAATCGGTACGCTGATTACCGCGCTGGGCTGCGGCATCGGGCGGGCCGATTTCGATCCTGACAAACTGCGTTACCACCGCATTATTATCATGACCGATGCCGACGTTGATGGATCACATATCCGGACGCTCCTGCTGACGTTTTTTTATCGGCAGATGCTCGCGCTCATCGAGCGTGGCCACATCTATATCGCGCAACCGCCGCTGTACAAACTCAAGCGGGGTAAGCAGGAATATTATGTTAAAGACGATGCCGAGCTGAACGCGTTATTGCTGGCAAGTGGCATCGAGGACGCCGAACTCCATGTCAGCGCGGACGCGCCACCGATCAAGGGTGAGCCCCTGGAGAAGCTCGCGCTGAAGTATATGGAGATCAAGACCATCATCGAGCGCTGGGGACGGCGTTACGATGACAATGTGCTCCGCGCCATGATGTGGCTACCGGAGATGACCGAGGACGATCTCGGCGAGGCCGAAGCCTTTCAATCCTGGTGTGCAGAGCTCGAAAGTCGGCTGAAGATCTTGAATGGGGCTGGGCCGCGCTACCATGTTCGTGTTCAGCAGCACGAGGATGATACCGAAGCTTCCATCGTTGTCGAGCGCGACCATCACGGCGTTACGACGCTGAAGGTGATTCATCAAGGCTTCTTCCGCTCGCCTGAATATCAGCAGATCGCCGCTATCGGCGCAGAGATCAAGAATCTCCTCCAGCCCGGAGCTTTTGTGTCGCGAGGAAAGGAACAGATCGAGGTCACCGATTTCGCGGAGGCTATCGACTGGTTAATGAATCAGTCTAAACAAGGCCAGAATATTCAGCGCTATAAGGGTCTGGGAGAGATGAATCCCGAGCAGCTTTGGGATACGACGGTCAATCCGGAGACCCGGCGCCTAATGCAAGTTCGTATCGAGGACGCCGTGGCGGCAGATGAGATCTTCACGACGCTGATGGGCGATCAAGTTGAGCCACGCCGGGACTTCATTGAACGCAACGCGCTAGCCGTCGCTAACCTGGACATCTAGTCAGAGCGCGCGACTAGCGCCCGATCGCGGCCACGGTGGTCTCAATCCACTGTTGTACTTCGTTGGTTAGATCCCTGGGATCTCGGCCCACGGTCTCTATCGGCGCGCCGATGATCACTCGTATCGTTCCCGGACGTTTAAGCCAGGCACGGCGGGGCCAGAATTCACCGGCGTTGTGCGCGACCGGTATGATCGCGCGGCCCGCGGCGATTGCCAGCAGCGCGCCGCTCAACCCGAAGCGTCGCACCTGTCCGGCCGCGACCCGAGTCCCTTCGGGAAAAATCATCACCCAGTAGCCTTGCTCCAGGCGCGCTTGTCCCTGCGCGACTACTTGCTCGACAGCGGCGCGACCCGCCTTCCGGTCGATCGCAATGGGCCGATATCTTCGTATCACCCAGCCAAGGACCGGCGCCCACAGCAGTTCTCGCTTCAGGACCCAGGTCTGGAGCGGAAAAATTCGGAACTGGGCGATCGTTTCCCACGAGGAAGAATGTTTCTGCAGGACAACACAGTTGTCTCTGTCCAGATGCTCTGCTCCTTCGACAACGTAATCGAGGCGACACAGAATCTTCAGGAGATATAGCACGGATCCTGCCCAGGCCACAGCGACGCTGTAACTCTGTTGACGGGACACGAAGCCGAAGAGCAGGGCGACGATGCCGTAGACGCCTGCGGAGAGAAACAGATAGCCGGTAAACAGGACCGAGCCGATACAGCGAACGAGGGTACTCACTCGTCGAGTTCCGCAATTAAAGCTTGGGCGGCGCCAGCCAGATCGGCAAAAGACTCGACCCCGGTATCGTCGAGCGCGGCCGCGGCATCTTGTCCGTAGCCTGTGAGGACAAGTATCGGCCGCGCCCCTACGCGGCGCGCCAACTCGACATCGGTGACTTTGTCTCCGATCAGTGGGATTCCCGCCAAAGAGATGTCAAAGTCGGCCTTTACACGTTCCAGCAAGCCCGGCCGGGGTTTGCGACAGTCACAACCGTCATCGGGTCGATGCGGGCAGTAGTAGAACCCGGCGATTTCCCCACCCGCGGCCTGTACGGCCGACATCATCTTCCGAGTGATCTGACTGCAGTCCGTTTCTGAGAATAATCCTCGGCCGATGCCGGACTGGTTGCTGACGACCACGACGCGAAAGCCGGAAGAGTTCAGCGCGGCGATGGCGTTGAGGCTGCCGGGGAGCGGCTGCCACTCCTCCGGCGTCTTAATATAGTCCTGGGAATCGTGATTGATGACTCCATCTCGGTCGAGAATGACGAGCTTGTCCGTTGCTACCATCCGCGCATTCCGCTGGCCCGAATCGGCTGCTAACCGTTGACCCGGTCCTGAATATAGGTTGCGACATTGTCCGCCGGGAGACGAATCTGTTCGCAACTATCGCGTTCCCTTAGGGTCACTGTGTCATCGGTCAAGGTGTCGCCGTCAACGGTGATACAGAAGGGCGTGCCGGTTTCGTCCTGGCGGCGATAGCGCCGTCCGATCGCACCCTTTTCATCGTAGTAGGTGTTGAACTGTTTTCGAAGTTGCCGAAACAGAGTCAGCGCCCGTTCCGGCATTCCGTCTTTCTTGACGAGCGGAAAGACGGCGGCCTTGATCGGCGCCAACCGGGGATGGAGTTTTAAGACAGTGCGCAATTCCCCGCCGACTTCGTCTTCGGCATAGGCGTCGCAGAGAAAGGCCAGAGCCGCGCGGTCGGTACCCGCCGACGGCTCGATCACGTACGGTAGATATCGTCGCAAGTCCTTATTTGGTTCCTGATCGTCGAAGTAGCGTAGGTCCTTGCCGCTCTTGTCCATATGCTGGCGTAGATCGAAGTCGGTACGGTTGGCGATACCTTCGAGTTCGCTGAGCCCAAAAGGAAATTCATACTCGACGTCGGCACAACCGACGGCGTAATGAGCCAGTTCGTCTTTATCGTGCTCGCGCAGGCGTAGCTTCTCCGGACTCAAACCTAGATTCAGATACCAGCGAAATCGCCGATCTCGCCAATAGCGATACCACTCCTCCGCTTCCACCGCGCGGCAGAAAAACTCGATTTCCATCTGCTCGAACTCCCGACTGCGGAACGTAAAATTGCGCGGATTGATCTCATTGCGAAACGCTTTACCTATCTGTCCGATGCCGAACGGAACCCTGACGCGAGCCGTGTCGCAGATATTCTTGAAATTCACGAATATGCCTTGGGCTGTCTCTGGGCGCAGGTAGGCGACGTTGGAGTGCCCTTCGAGCGCGCCTACGTGAGTCTTGAACATGAGGTTAAACGCCCTTGGCGCCGTCAGAGTCCCTGGCTCGCCCGCGCCGGGCGAGAAAACCTTCGCTCTTAAGTCATCGTCCAGCAACGCGTCGGCTATCGGTGTCAGTCGGTACTCGCCACCGCGCCTGGTGAGGGCCTTGATGCGTTTACGATGCGGAGCGATCAGGTCGGCGTCCGGGGTGATACCGGCTTCGCCCGGCGAGGCAAACAAAGTCTCATTGGCAGCCGCGCCAGACTCGGTTTTCTCGACCGGTTCCATGCGGAACACGACCAATTGATCCGCACGGTAGCGTGTCTTCGTTTCACGACAGTCCACCATTGGGTCGTTAAACCCGCCGACATGGCCGCTGGCCTCCCAGACGGCGGGATTCATCAGGATAGAGCAGTCCAGTCCGACCATATCGAATGCAGCCGGGGCACCGTCGGGTGCCGTCGTCTGGTCGTGGTGTCCGACCATATCGTTCCACCAGGCGGCCTTGATATTGCGTTTGAGTTCGACGCCCAGAGGCCCGTAATCCCAGCAGCCATTGAGGCCGCCGTAGATCTCACTGGAAGGGAAGATAAAGCCTCGCCGTTTACACAGTGAGACGAGCTTATCCATAGATACCATCAGTTATCTCCGAGGCGATACACGTCCGCGCGCAATGCGCGCAAAGCGCGCCAGTATAGCCACCAATTTCGAAGACGCCAGGCCGGATCTTGGCCCTGAGACTCCCTTTACGCACCGATCTAGGGCATTATACGCGGGCGCCCGCACCATCCTGGAGCAGATCGTACCGGGGGCTACCGCATCATCGAATTAAAATAATAGCTTATGGTGGCTTACGGGCTGGCACAAATGCTGCACATAGCAAAGACCCTGAACCAGGTCTGCCCCTGGGATAGATCCTGCGCGGTTTCGATCGTCGCGGCTGGCAGGTCGACCTGTGTCAGGTTGGCAAGAGCCGGAGTTTAATAAATTACCGACAACGGACAGTAATGGAGGAAAACCATGTCGTCTACGGATATTCTCAAACTGATAGAAGATAAGAACGTCAAATTCGTCGACCTACGTTTCACCGACACACGTGGAAAAGAACAGCACGTCACCGTGCCCAGCCACGTTGTCGATGAAGGTTTCCTCGAGGGCGGTAAGATGTTCGACGGATCCTCGATTGCAGGCTGGAAGGGCATCAACGACTCGGACATGATCCTGATGCCGGACGCATCGACCGCGGTTCTCGACATCTTCACCGAAGAAGCCACTCTCAATCTCCGTTGTGATGTCGTCGAACCATTGACTATGCAGGGCTATGATCGCTGCCCGCGCTCGTTGGCCAAACGTGCCCAGGAGTACATGCGCTCGACAGGAATTGCCGATGAGGCGTACTTTGGGCCTGAGAACGAGTTCTTCGTCTTTGATGACGTCCGCTGGAATGTGCAAATGCAGGGCGTTTCTTACGCAGTCGAATCGACGGAAGCTCACTGGCATTCCGGGAAGGAATACGAGGACGGCAACATCGGCCACCGACCCGGGATCAAGGGTGGGTATTTTCCGGTGCCACCGGTCGACTCACTACACGATATCCGCTCTGCAATGTGCCTGGCACTGGAGGAGATGGGGCTTTCGACGGAGGTTCATCATCACGAGGTAGCCACCGGCGGGCAGGGCGAGATCGGCGTCAGATTCGATACGCTCGTGAAGAAGGGAGACGGCGTACAGATTCTCAAATACGTGGTCATGAACGTCGCGCACAGCTACGGTAAAACGGCCACGTTTATGCCCAAGCCGCTCGTCGATGACAACGGCAACGGCGCGCATGTGCATCAGTCGTTGGCTAAGGACGGCAACAACATTTTCACGGGTGACGGCTATGGCGGGCTCTCGGACACGGCTCTCCACTACATCGGTGGGATACTGAAGCACACGCGGGCCATCAATGCCTTCACTAACGCATCGACGAACAGCTATAAACGCCTCGTCAAGGGCTTCGAGGCGCCGACTCTACGCGCCTACTCGGCTCGCAACCGTTCGGCAGCCGTGCGAATTCCGTATGAGGCGAATCCGAAGGGCCGTCGAATCGAAGTGCGCTTCCCGGATAGTTGCGGGAACCCGTACTTCGCCTTTGCGGCCATGCTGATGGCAGGGCTCGACGGCATCCAGAACAAGATTCATCCGGGCGAGCCGGTCGACAAGGACTTATACGATCTGCCGCCGGAGGTCGAGAAGGATATTCCGACCGTATGCTTTTCTCTCGAGCAGGCTCTGGAGGAACTCGACAACGACCGCGGATTCTTGACGGCGGGGGGTGTCTTCTCAGACCACCTGATCGACGGTTACCTGGAGCTCAAGGAAGAGGAGCTGACACTGCTGCGAAAATCCACGCATCCGGTTGAATTCCAGATGTATTACAGTCTATAGAACCGTCGCGAGACAGATTCTGTCAAATCGGAATAAACGGCGGGATTGCTAGAATCCCGCCGAGTTCCTTGGCACAGGAGAATTATTGGCGCTAAGCTTGGGGTATGTACAAGTGGCTGATTCTTTTTTCCTTGTTCTCAACCGGCGCGAGCGGCCAGATAGCCTATACCTGGGTGGACGAGAAGGGCCAGACGCACTAGTCGGATCGCCCGGTACCGGGATCGGCCCTGATAGAACTCGCGACCGCGCAAGGTTTCACGGCACCTCGGCCCGCCATCCGGGAGGTTGCCGAGCCGGAAGTGGTGATCGATCCGGCTGCGGTGGCGTACGCCGCGTTCGATATTCTCCAGCCCGAGCAGCAGGAAACGCTGTGGAATGTTGCCGGCAACGTTGGCGTGTCTCTGGAGATCGCGCCCGTTTTGCAGCCGGGGCACCACGTCGGAGTTTATCTGGACGGGGAGTTAACGGACCTGGCCACGACCGCGTCGCAGTTTCAACTAACCGAAGTCTTTCGTGGCCTACATACAATGCAGGCTGTCATCTTGGACAACGACGGCGACGTCGTGCTGCGATCGTTGGCGGTGACCTTTATGGTGCAGCAGACCACCGTATTGAATCCGAACAATCCAAACGCGCGTTAACGACTGCCTGGGAAACCTCCGCGACCTCCGATTCTGGCGCCAACCCCGTCCGCAAGATCTCCTCAGCTCGCTCGTCCCGAGTAGCAAAGGCACCGAGTTCCGACAGTATTCTCGGCGGGCTCACGACCGCGGTCGCTGTATTGGCCGCAGATCTCAAGGTGATCTACCTCAACGCCGCAGCAGAGAATCTCCTGGGCGTCAGTCTTCGGCAGTCACTCGGCCGGCCGATCGGCGAACTCGTACTGCCGCCTGATGAATTGACGGCGCTGTGCCGGCGGGCATTGGACGATGGCGTAACCTGCGGTTGCCGCGAGCTCGCGGCACGCGTTGGAGATCGTGAGCTGATCATGGACTGCCGCGCCTCGCCCTTGGACGGTATCGATGATCGATTACTGCTGGAGCTATTCGATACGGAGCTAGACCGGCAGGTGCGCCGAGAAGCTGAGCTGCTCGCGCAGCAACGTGTGAGTCGGCAAATAATCCGTCAGCTTGCCCATGAAGTAAAAAATCCGTTGGGAGGCCTGCGGGGTGCCGCACAGCTCCTGGAGCGTCAACTGCCGGCGGCCGAACTCAAGGCGTATACGGACGTGATCATAGACGAAGCGGATCGCCTCGCGGCCCTCGTGGATGGGATACTTGACGCTGGCGGCCATCCGAGACGGAAGAGATTCAACCTTCATGAGATCACGGAGCATGTAGGCAAGTTGATCGAGGCGGAGAAATCCGAAGATATCGCCCTCGTACGAGACTACGATCCGAGCCTGCCCACAATGATCGCCGATCGAGATCAGTTGATCCAGGCGTTTCTGAACCTCGCCAAGAATGCGATGCAGGCTCTGGAGGGATCAGGTCAGCTCATCATTCGGACCCGGGCGTTAGTCAACTATACGCTGGGCGGTCAGAAGCATCGCCTTGTGTTGTCGCTGGAGGTCGAAGACGATGGTCCTGGAGTTCCGGACGATGTGAAAGACACAATCTTCTACCCACTCGTTACCGGGCGCGACACGGGAACGGGACTGGGGCTGACCATTGCGCAAGATCTTGTCAGCCGCAATGGTGGCTTGATCGAGTTCTCGAGCCGGCCGGGATCGACGGTCTTTCAGGTCAGGCTGCCGCTATCGAGTGAGGCAAACGCGACCTGATGGCTACGCCCGGTCTGTCCGTTTGGATAGTCGACGACGATGAGTCGATTCGTTGGGTGCTGGAGCAGGCGCTGAAGCAGGCGAATATGATCCCGCGCTGCTTCGACTCGGGCGAAGCGTTCTTTGCGGCGTTGGCGCTTGAAAAACCCGATGTTCTGGTCACCGACATCCGCATGCCCGGGATGACGGGTCTTGAGTTAATGCAGCGGTTGGGAGAGCAGGAGCCGGACATTCCGGTAATCGTCATCACTGCGCACTCGGATCTCGATAGCGCGGTTTCGGCCTATCGGGGCGGTGCGTTCGAGTATTTACCGAAACCGTTCGACATCGACGACGCTGTGGAGCTCGTCTCTCGGGCCGCCCGACAGCGTGGCGCGACCGTGGCTGAGCAGTCTCGGGACAATGAACCGCGCATGATCGGCCAGGCACCTGCCATGCAGGAGGTATTCCGAGCGATCGGCCGCCTGTCACGCTCCAGCATGATCGTCTTAATTACCGGTGAGTCCGGGACGGGGAAGGAGTTGGTCGCAAAAGCGCTGCATGAGAATTCTCCACGGGCCAGTCAGTCATTTGTCGCGCTAAACACCTCGGCGATCGCCGCGGAGCTTCTGGAGTCAGAGCTGTTCGGTCACGAAAAAGGCGCGTTCACCGGTGCAGACAAGCGGCGCATCGGCCGGTTCGAGCAGGCGGACGGCGGCACGCTGTTCCTGGACGAGATAGGGGACATGTCCGCGCAGCTACAAACCCGATTACTCAGAGTGCTCGCTGAAAATGAATTCTTCCGCGTCGGAGGTCAAACTACCGTTCGAGTCGATGTGCGGGTAATCGCTGCGACTCACCAGAATCTGGCGCAGGCTGTAAAGACCGGTCGATTTAGAGAGGATTTGTTTCATCGCCTGAACGTCATGCGCGTTGAGGTCCCTGCATTACGAGAACGCCGCGAAGACATTCCGGAGCTGGCACGATACTACTTGAGTGAAGCGGCCAGCGAATTAGCGGTCGCGGCGAAGACTCTAAATTCGGATGCCGTAGACCTTCTGTCAAAGTACGGCTGGCCGGGCAATGTCCGTGAGCTCGCTAATGTCTGTCGTAGGTTGACGGCCACCGCGGCCGGACGTGAGATAACGGAACAGGACTTGCCGAAGGAGTTCGGTGGCCCGGCTCAGGCACAAACGGCTATCGACTGGACCGCCGATCTTGCCCGCTGGGCGGATGATCAGCTTGCCGGCGGCGGTTCGCCGTTACTCGACGAAGCGTTGCCGGCATTCGAACGAACGCTGATCGAGGCGGCCTTACGCTGCGCCCAGGGTAAGCGGCTGGAGGCGGCTAAATTACTCGGCTGGGGCCGGAATACGCTAACCCGCAAAATCAAAGAACTCGGCCTCAACGACGATTAGCACCGCCGTGCCCGACGCCCAATCAGAACTTTCGGCGTTCGATATCGGCGATGATTTCCTCGGCGAGCTCGAGTGCCGCCACGCCGTCGTGCCCGGAGACCTCACAGGGCTTGTTCTCGAGGATCGACTCGACGAATGAGGCGACCTCGGCGGCTAGCGCATCGCCTTTTTCGAGGTTCCAGCTCTCCTGCGTCAGCGTGGGTTGCTCCTCGCTCGCGTTCCCGGTGTGAGTGACAAGCTGAACCTCGCCCGCACCGAAATCGATGGAAAGGTATTGATGTTTCTGGAAGACACGAAACTTGCGCTGCGTACTCGTGGAGACACGGGATGCAGTGACATTCGCGATGGCGCCGGTGTCGAACTCGACCCGTGCGTTGGCGATGTCGATGCTGGACGTCAGAACCGAAATGCCGACGGCCGACACGAGAGACGGCTCACCGGCGGCCAGAGAGAGGATAACGTCCAGATCATGGATCATGAGATCCAGTACTACATTTACGTCCGCGCCACGGCCCTTAAACGGCGCCAGCCGATGGCACTCGATGAATTGCACCGCTCCCAGCCTGTCCCGAGCGGACAGCAGAGCTGGATTGAACCGTTCGACGTGACCGACTTGAAGTTTTAGACCACGTGTATCGGCGAGGGCCGTGAGTTCGCGGCCCTGCGCGCTCGCGTTCGTCATAGGCTTCTCTACGAGTACGTGCACGTTGTTTTCGAGAAAGAATTTCGCCAGCTCGTAATGCGCTGACGTGCTTGTGGCGATCGTTACGGCGTCAACCTTCCCCGTCAGGTCGCGGTAGTCGGCGTAGTAGGCTGTTTCGGTAGTACGGGCGAGGTCTCCGCCTGCCTCTGCGTCGATGTCGCATATACCGACGAGATCCGCCGCCGTTATGGAGTGGAATTTTTGAGCGTGGAAGCGGCCAAGATAACCGGCTCCTACGACCGCGACTCGGAGTTTTCTCACGCCCGTGCGATTCCTCTCTCGGATGAATTGATGAACTCTACGAGGCGTTCGATCCACGCGTTGGCGTGGCACTCTGTATGGATTTTCTCCAGCGCCTCTTCGATCCTCAGGGTCTTCCGCAGGACGATTCGAATCGCTCCGTCGATATCGCGAATGTCTTCGGCCGAGCATCCCGCTCTTTTCAAGCCGACCTTGTTGGTAGCTTTAGGCACGGCCCAATGCCCCTCTGCGATTGTATAGGGAAGGATGTCCTTATTGACGAACGCACCCGCCGCGACGAAGGAAAATTCTCCGAGTCGAGCGAATTGAGTCACGCCTACCGCACCGCTAACGATGACACTGCGTTCGACGATTACATGCCCCGCAAGTTGCGAGAGGTTAGTGAGTACGGCCGCGTCCGCGATCTGACAGTCATGACCTACGTGGGCATAGGCCATAATAAACGCGTTGTCACCGACTCGAGTCACTCCGCCGCCTTTGTCGCTGCCGAGATTGAGAGAGGCGAGTTCGCCGATGCGGTTGTGGTCCCCTATCACGAGACTCGTCTGGGAATCCTCGTAACTCCAGTCCTGTGGCGGACCACCCAAAGTGGCACCACTTTGAATAAAATTGTGCTCGCCGATCACGACTTTGCCGAAACGACTTCCTATCCGAACGTGCGACTCGATGATGGTGCCCGCACCGATCTGCACTTCACCACTGATTACGGAGTACGGGCCGATCTCCGCCTGAGGCGAGATCCGAGCTTGCTCAGAGACGATGGCTGTGGGGTGAATATTCAATCGGCTACGACACAGTTAAGACCGGCTAGACTTTTGATACACGAGTCGGTCGTCGCGGGCAAGTCGCCACGGCGTGGGTAATGCATAATCGAGGTAAGAGGACGCAATGCCCGCCAATCTGAGCCCAGACTATAAGAAAGCCGAGAAAGTGTTCCGCGAAGCGCGGGATGAGCAGGAACGCCTCGCTTGTCTGAAGGAGATGCTGCGGACGATACCCAAGCACAAAGGTACCGAGCATCTTCAAGCGGATATCAAGAGTCGAATTAAGCAGCTCACCGAGGATCTCGCTGGGCCGAAGAAGGGCGCGAGCCGCAGCGGTCCGGTCCACTCAATCCGCCCCGAAGGGGCGGCGCAAATCGCCTTGCTTGGCCCGCCGAACTCCGGCAAGTCCAGTCTGCATGTCGCCTTAACAGGGTCCCGAGCGGCAGTCGGCCCCTACCCGCACACGACCCATGAGCCGATGCCCGGCATGCTGCCGTTTGAAGACGTGCACTTTCAGCTTGTGGATCTACCTCCCATTTCAGATGACTACATGGACAGTTGGATCGTCAACGCGCTGCAGCCGGCGGACGCCGCGCTGCTGATTGTCGACATCGCGGATCCAGACTGCACGGATCATGTGGCATCGATTAGAGATCGCCTCTATGAGAAAAAAATAACGCTAAGCGAACACTGGCCAGGGATGGATGGCCGGACGACGGATTCCCGCGATGCGGATGAACAGGCACTCAACCCGTTTAGAATCTATCTGCCGACCGTGTTGGTGGCGAATAAACTGGATCTCAATCCAGACCCGGAAGATGTTGCGGTCCTGGAGGAGCTAACGGGAGTGAGGTTTCCCGCCGTAGCTACCTCCGTGCATACGGGCGATAACCTGCAGGACATCGGCTTGCTGCTGTTCAAAGGTCTGCAGGTCGTCCGTGTCTACACGAAGGCGCCCGGAAAGCCGGCGGAGATGAAACGCCCGTTTACGGTTCGGGCTGGTGCCACGGTTCTCGACGTGGCTCGACTGGTGCACAAAGATATAGCTGGATCCTTCAAATACGCGCGGGCCTGGGGTAGCGGCGTCTTCGACGGCCAACAGGTTGGACCAGAGCATCTACTCGCGGATTCCGATATTATCGAACTTCATATGCGCTAACGTTTCGTAGCGATCCGTCGATGAATACTCGGATTGTGAGGCATCTCACATTTGACTCCCATTTTCGGCGGGAGATTGAACTTTGATTGTCGTAAAACCTCACTCGGTACCACTAAAATTTGTCTTTGACTGCATGACAGGAAAGGGCATCGGGCGAGGGCAGACCATGAGACGAACCACCACAGCGACGGTACGGATCAAGAAACCGATAGTGCGAGCGAAAATAACGGTGACGTCGACGCCGACGCCGAGATAGAGCGGCAGGATCAGATCATCACGGAATTGCAGAAATCCCTTGAAGCGGAACAACGAATCTCTAAGGGTCTGCGCGCGAAGTTCCAGCAGCTCGACGATCGAATCGGTACGCTTGGCGACGGCCTCATCGATCGCCTCGGGAGCTGCCGTGACCTGTAAATCGCACTGGCGGAAGAGAAGGCTCGCATGCCGGCCGCAGAAACCGACTCGAAGACCGCTCGAACCACAGTCCGTTTTGAGGGCGGGCCGTACGGAATAGCAGACAGTGGCCGGTTGCGAGAGGGTGAAGTCTACAGCCTGGAAGAACTGATGGCGGAGACGATTGTGCTAACCGATGAGGGGCGCGAAATAGAGGAGCGCAGAATCGCGGAACTCGACCTGGTACAGCCGGCGCCGCCCGAGCCGGCGGAGATGGTTGCGCCCGAGCTAATGATAGCGGGAGCGTCAGCGCCCGATGCGCCGCCTCCGGAGCAAGGCGAGGACAATCGAACGACGGGCAGCGGGTTGGGGACCCTCGTCATCACGTTGCAGGGCAGGCATCAAATAAAGTATCCACTTCGCGAGGGCGAGATAACGATCGGCCGATCGAATCAGAACGACATTCAGATCAATAGTGAATTCGTCAGCCGCGTCCACGCTCGAATTATCACGGACGCCGCCGGCGCCGTGATCGAAGACGTGAGCAGTAAGAACGGCGTTCTACTCGACTCCGACCCGGTGAAGCGGCACAGTTTTAGGGACGGAGACGTCGTAGTTCTTGGCACAACGCTGATCTCGTTCCTCGCATCGACGGAGGGTGCCTCCTAGGCCGCCGCCAGCGCCGAGTCAGCCGCTCAAGGGCTTGTCTTCGCTCTCTCCGAGTTCCAGGCTGCCGACGAGTTCTGACACCGACGCCAGGTCGTGGCGTTCCAGATAGGCGGCGATACCGGCGTTGATATTCTTTGCTGCCATCGGATCGTAGAAGAGGCTCGTGCCTAAGCCAATCGTCGTCGCACCGGCCATCAGAAACTCGAGCGCATCGTGAACGGTCCGAATGCCCCCCTGACCGATAATCGGAATCCCCCTCGGCCCCGCTTCCTCATAGACCTGATGCACTTTGAGCAGAGCGATCGGCCGGATCGCCGGGCCCGACAGTCCGCCCTGTACGTTGCCGATGATGGGCCGGCGGGTCTCGACGTCAACAGCCATGCCCATTATCGTATTGATGACCGCCAGGCCATTGCTGCCGGCGTCAATGCACGCGCGCGCATTAGCGGCAATGTCGGTCTGATTCGGGGACAGCTTGGTTATCAGAGGTTTATCCGTCACCGCACGGCAGGCCGCCACGACCCGGGCGGACATGTCCGGGTAGTTGCCGAAGGCCACGCCGCCCTCTTTGACATTGGGGCAGGAGATGTTGATCTCCATGCCGTCTATCGGCGAGTCGTGAAATCGTCGCGTCACCTCCGCGTATTCGTCGATTGTCGAGCCGCAGACGTTGGCCAGAAACCGCGTCTCGGAAAAATCCAGCCCAGGCAAGATCTCATCGACGACCTTATCGACTCCCGGGTTCTGTAGGCCGATGGCGTTCAACATGCCCTCGGGTGTTTCCCAGAGGCGGTGCGGCGGATTACCCAGGCGAGGGCTCCTGGTCGTGCCCTTGAGCACGATGGCCCCGGCATCTCGGTTCGAGAAACCGGCGATCCGCGTGTATTCCTCGCCGAAACCCACACAACCGGACAGGAGCACGATGGGGGACGTTAGCTGCAGCCC
>CAUZMW010000054.1:0-17343 GCA_963581225.1 Gammaproteobacteria bacterium | reverse complement strand
AACGATGTGGACCGGTGGGCTGATCGCGTTATGGGATTTCTTCGCCGCCGGCCCCGAGCTCGTTAAGCGCCACAAGTTCGAGGACAAGTATTACCGCGAGCATGGCCGATTCAGAAATCAGTGAGGTCAGTCTAGGCTGGACCGTCGCGTATCGATCGAACTCTACGCCAAGGCCTACACGGAAAACTAAACGAACCATGCCCCGTAGATCAACCGCAACGCAATAACGAACATCATCGCCCGAATGATCAGGGTGAATACATGCGGCTGAATCAAGCTGCGGAGCTTCGCGCCGACCGGCACAAAGACGATGGCCGGGATCACGGCTAGCAAACTCTCCGTCAACTGTTGCAGCGAGTACGCCTGCAGGGAGATCATCATGACTAAATGGGTCGCGGAGAGCGTTGAGAAGACCGTCGCGACGGCATAGACATAGGCTCGTGGCGACAGACCCAGCGCGTCGACGTAGGGAACGAGCACAGGTGCCGAGATACCCGTTGCGGCCTGCATCGATCCTGCGCCGAAACCGACCAGCGGCGCGATGCGGCGACGCGCGTCTCCCGCCAACGACATCTTCGGATGGAGCGCGCGCAACAGCAGATAGGCGAGAATCCAGATGCCTAGGCCCGTGGCGAGAAATTGCTCGGTCGCGAAATAAAGAATCCCAGCGCCCAACGCGATGCCCGGTAGGCTCGGGAATAGCAGCCGCGGCATCTCGGGAATTTCCTTGCGGCAATCTCGAAGTGTCCAGGTCAACCATAGATTGAGCACGAGAACGGGCATGATCATCGTCATCACGGCCCGCTCGACCCCTAGAAACCCGGCCAGCACGGGCACGGCCACCATCGGCAGGCCGAGGCCTGTCAGTCCCTTCGCGGTGCCCCCCGCGGCCAGGGCAATCGCGATGATAAGCAATTCCGGGGCTGCTAATTCCGGCACGATCTGGTCCTCACGGGGCCCCGTGGGGCTCGTAACACGCTACACTGAGTCATTGATCCTAGGCTTGATCGCACTGTACAAGTTTGGGACAATTTTATGTAATCGTTTGCAGAATAGCGAGGTAGCCATGAGCCGCCCACGAATCAGCTATGTCGAACCGGGGAACCTCAAGGACCCGGAGATGCTCAAAGAACTCGAGCGCTGCGCGAGTATCGGTACGCCGCGCCCGGAGAGCCAATCCATTCGCGCACATGTGCCGGCGATCTTCTTCGGCTTCGCGCAGGTTTGGCGCGACTCCTTTTACGAGGGTGTCCTCGACAACGCGGTTAAAGAACTCTGCCGCATCTACGTGTCTCACTCGGTCAAGTGCGAGTACTGCGGCAACCAGCGCTCAGTGAAAGCGAAAGGCGTGGTCGAGGCCGACTACATGGACCTTTTGAATTTCGAGAAATCCGAACGCTACGATGAACGTCAGAAGGCGGCACTCGCCTACGCCGAGGCCATCACCTGGGACGTGCAAACTGACGACGTGCTTTGGGAGCGGCTCCACGCAAACTTCAGCGAGCCGGAACTCGTCGAACTCGGGTTCTTCATCGCATTGACGATGGGCCAACAACGCTGGCTCAGAACGCTGAATCTCGACCACCATAAGATTATGTCGGGATCGTCAGCCGGCATGGCATCGGGCCTCGAATACGCCGAGGGCCTGGAGGATGCGAAAGCGTCCAAGGACTACTGGGCGAAAGATAAACTCGCCTGAGGACTGAGACTGTATTGAGAGGTGAAGACAGTGACACATTATCTAAGAACCGCTCTAAGTCGACCACTGATTGTCACGGCCACGGCCTTGGCCCTGGGCGCTTGTGGCGGTGGCGGTAGCAGCACCGCCGAGGATCAGGTCTATCTGATCAAATTCCCGCATGTGACCGCGCCCGGCACGCCGAAAGGTCAATCCGCGCAGCGCTTCAAGGAGCAGGCCGAGGCAAGGTTCCCGGGTCAGGTCGTCGTCGAGGTCTATCCGTCGAGTCAGCTGATGAACGACGATGATTCGCTGGAAGCACTGGCCTTCGGCGAGATTCAAATGATTGCCGTGTCGTTGTCCAAGTTCGACCGGCTCACTCACGCATTCCAGGTCTTCGATCTGCCTTTCCTGTTTCCGGATCTCGGCGCCGTAGAGACCTTTCAGGCCGGGCCGGCCGGGCAGTCGCTGTTAAACGAACTCACGGACAGAGGCTTTCTCGGGCTCGCGTTCTGGCACAACGGCATGAAACAGTTCTCGGCCCCGCGGCCACTGCTCCTTCCCGAGGATGCCGTCGGACTGAAGTTCCGCATCATGGAGTCGGACGTCCTGCAGGCCCAGGTCCAGGCCATCGGCGGTAATCCGCAGAAGATGGCGCTCGGCGAGGTCTATCAAGCGCTGCAGACGGGTGCGATCGATGCGCAGGAGAATACCTGGTCGAATATCTATTCCTCGAAGTTCTACGAGGTTCAGGACTACGTGATGGAGACCAATCACGGTTACATCGGCTATCTCGTCGCGGTGAATCCACAGTTCTGGCAAGGCCTGCCTGACGACATTCGTCTGGGGCTGGAAGAGGTCATGGCCGATGTCACGACCTGGGGCAACACTCAGTCCGAAGCCATCAATCGGGAGGCCCGTGGCAAGGTAGCGGCCGAAGGGCGCGGTGAGATCCTCAACCTCACGCCGGAGCAGCTTGCCCGATGGCAGGAGGCAATGCATCCCGTGTGGGAGCAGTTCTCCGACGATATCGGCGCCGAGAGAATTGCCACTGCGAGCGGCCAGTAAGTCACGAGACCGCAACCCAATTCGTGAGTTCTCCGACGCAGCGCGCCCGTCAGTTCCTCGATCACGCCGAGGAAACTTTCATGGCCGTTGCGCTCGCGTTCATGACGATCCTGACTTTTATTCAGGTCGTACTGCGCGAGTTCGGCACGGGCTGGGTCTGGTCGTTGGAAGCGACGACCTATACATTCGCGTGGATGGTGCTGATCGGCATGTCCTATGGCGTTCGCACGCAGGCGCATATCGCCATCGACCTCGTCAGCAACAAGCTGCCGCCCGGTCCGCGCCGCATCATGGCGCTCGCCGCGGTGACGCTGTGCCTCGTCTATTGCGGCTTCATGTTCTACGGCGGCAGCATGTTCGTCGACGGACTGATGACGCTCGGCAATAACGCACGCGACATTCCGCTCCCGCGGTGGGTACTGACGGCCATCATGCCGGTAGCGTTCGCCCTGCTCGCGTTCCGGTTCATACAGATCGGCATGCGGATCTTTGCCGGTGAGTTGACGAGCCTCGGCCATACCACGCGGAAAAAGGAATCCACGGAGACGGCCTCTCAATGAGCGCGCTGTTCTTGCTCGCGATGCTGTTTATCGCACTCGCGATGGGTGTACCCGTTGCCATCTCCCTGGGGCTGGCGAGTGTCTCGACGATGCTGCTGTTCGCAGATCAGTCGTTGTTGTCGACTAGCCAGCGATTCTTCCACACGATGCAGGTGTACCCACTGCTGGCCGTACCGTTCTTCATATTGGCTGCCTCGTTTATGACCACCGGCGGTGTCGCTAAGCGCATGATCGTCTTCGCCAACGCGCTGGTAGGCCACTTCCGCGGCGGGCTGGCGATGGCGTCGCTGCTGGCGTGCGCATTCTTCGCGGCCGTCTCCGGTTCTGCGCCGGCAACCGTGGTTGCAGTTGGCAGCGTCATGATCGCCGGAATGATTCGTTCGGGCTATTCGGAAAAATTCGCAGCCGGCGTCATCTGTAATGCGGGAACGCTGGGCATCCTTATTCCGCCGTCGATCGTCATGGTGATCTACGGCGCGGTCACGGAGTCCTCGATCGGCAACCTGTTCATTGCGGGCCTGCTACCAGGGATACTGTTGACGATTATCATGATGCTGACCGTCGCCGTCATCGCCCGCCGGCAGGACCTGCCCCGTCAGCCGCGCGTCAGCTTGAAGGACGCGCTCAAAGCCGGCTGGGAAGCCATCTGGGGACTGCTACTTCTGGTCATCATCCTCGGCGGAATCTATGCCGGAATCTTCACGCCGACCGAAGCGGCGGCTGTTTCTGCGGTGTACGCGTTCGTCATCGCCGTATTCGTCTATAAGGACATCAAACTCGCAGACGTACCGAAGGTACTGACCGACAGCGCCAAAATAACGGCGATGCTGATGTTCGTCATCGCCAACGCCTATGTTTTCGCCAACGTACTGACGACGGAGCAGATCCCGCAAGCCGCGTCAACGTGGATTACCGGCTTAGGGCTGCCTCCGTGGGGATTCCTAATCGTGCTCAACATCCTGTTACTCGCGGCCGGCAACTTCATGGAACCGACGTCGGTCGTGCTGATACTGACGCCGATACTCTACCCGATCGCGATGCAACTCGGCATCGACCCGATACATCTCGGCATCATCATGGTCCTGAACATGCAGATGGGGCTGGTCACGCCGCCGGTGGGCCTGAATCTCTTCGTCACGGCCGGTGTTGCAAAGATGTCGATGGAAGACGTGATCCAGGCTTCGCTCCCGTGGCTGCTAGTATTGCTGAGCTTCTTGATCATCGTCACGTATATCCCGGGTATCTCTCTGATCATTCCACGGTGGTTGGGGCTGGTCTGACTGTCGAAAAAAATACGAATACGTAATCGCGGTAGCAGTTGCTGCTTCATTGTTGAGAGGTCTCACACGTTGCGGGCCTTGTACATTAGGGGAATAAAATGAGAACCCTTAACTTCGTCCTGAGCCTGTCATTCGCCGCGGCGCTGTTCGGCGCGTCGAATCTCTCCGCACAAGAACGCGTCTGGGCCAATGACCCGACCATTGAGCAGATCAGCGAGCACGTCTATCGCTGGGGATCCGATGGCCAATTTGGCGCCTACATCTTGACCGACGAAGGCATCATCGTCGTCGATGGCCATTACTGCGGCTCACCCACAATGGCCTGGCTTAAGGGCGAACTGACGGAGCGCTACGACGTGCCGGTCAAGTACGTCATTCTGAGCCACGATCATCCGGATCACGTTTGCGGATCGCAGGTGTTCAACGATACGGCGTCAGCTATCAGCCATCGGCGACTGCTACCGCATATTTTGTTCGAGCAGCGCCCCTCCGCCGTGCCGGAGATTACCTTCGACGATGAGATGGACCTGCATCTCGGCGGAGTGCATGTGAAGCTGCTCTATTTCGGCCCAACGCATAGCGATAACCTGATCCAGGTGCATATCCCCGAGGAACGCGTGTTGATTGCGATAGACTCCGCGAAGGGCCGCAGCCTGTTTCCCGACTTCCGCGATATGGACGTTAACGGTCAACTCGAGGTAATGAAAATCCTTGCGAATCTGCCCGATGTCGACGTCGTGCTGCCCGGCCACGGGCCGGTCAGAGACCAGGATGCGTTTGTGGATCACCACCGTTATCTGGAAGCACTGAAGATGAGCGTGCTGCAACACATGGCGGACGGACGGTCGCTCGATGAGATCAAGACACTCGTCGCGGCCACGCATATGGAATCTTTCGGCGACTACAGCGGAATGGAGAACTACCTGGTCCCGAATATCGTGACGATGTACGACTACCTTTATCGTTACCGCGAGCCGAACGTCAGCATCAAACAGGACGAAGCCGTGCTCTGCATCGAGAACTCGACGCAGTGCCGTACGGGGCCATTCACCCCGTAACGCGGCTAGTCACCATAGGAACGATCCTTAGCGGCGCGCTCCTCTCGAATATCCAACGGCTACCCAAGTGAATGCCGAGGACATACCTTTGCCCCTCGAGATTAATGAGGATCGGCGAACCCGAGTGACCAGACCAAGCCTGGCAATTATGAGCGAGAAGTACGTCGCGCACTTCCACGACTGTCAGCCTGGTTTGAGTCAGCTCGCACTCTCGCTCGCTTGGAGCGAAACGCAGCGGTAATCTTACTGGCGCATCGTTTGAGATCATCTGTTCGAGTTCGGGGTGAGCGAGCGGTGCGATGCGGAGTCGGGCGACCTGACCTGAGAGACGCCCTACGACCAGCATGACGGCCCAGTCATCCGTGAAACCCCTCCCTCGCTGCTCAGGACGCCAGATCGCCTCGATCGGGTACTGACGGCCGGCAATATCAGGACAGCAACGCAAGTGACTGCGACGCAGGTATTCATAGCGCACCGACTACGCGGCTCGAGGTTCCTTCAGATAACCGAGTGTCGAGAAAACCGCCGCCAGCGCCCAAAATAGCGGGCCGAGAATCGCCGGCCAGAGCGGCAGGTGCGGAATGAAGACGATAAAGATGAAGCCGAGATCGACGACACTCAGTATCACCATGTTGATCAAGTAGCCGAGAGCGCTGTTACGCCAGTTCATGCGTACGCCAACGACGATCGCGACGACGCCGAAGAATAGCAGATGCCAGGCGGCCTGGGAGATTCGTGCTTCCAGCACACTCGGGTCCATCGCCGCACCCATCTGATAAAGCATGTAGGCCGCGTTGACGTGCAGCACTCCCCAGATCACGTAAAACGTGGCGCCAAGTCGATGCATCATGCATGTTCTCCTCGTACCGTTATTCGGTGTTCTTCTGAGCTGAGACCCCTTGGACAAGCGGTTGAGCCTATCTATCCCCCATGGTATAGGTTTCATCCGGCGTGCCGAAATCAAGACGAGAAACCGCGCCACCAGCTCAATCAAGGGAGTTTCGACTATGTACACGACCAGTAAAAAAAATTGCCTGTCCCGATGTCTACGCGCCGGCTTGTCGGCCGCAGTGCTTGTACTCCTCACGGGGTGTGGTAACGACACGCCACGCTTCGAGTACATCCACATGGAAGGCGTCGAGCTCGGTTACAACATGCCGTACACGCCTGCTATCAAGGTGAACTCGGGCAAGCTCGTGTTTATCTCTGGTGTAACAGCGGCACCTGTTTATCACAGCCATCCGCACGTTCCGGCCGAATTCGATCATCTGGATTTCAGTCCCGGTGCGCAGGCAGCGCAGGCCATGGAGAATATGAGAATGGCCGTCGAGGCCGCGGGCGGGCGGCTCACGGACATCGTGCATCTGAATCGATTTATGGTCGACCAAACCTCGGATCAGGACGCGATTAACGCCGCCATCGCCGAGGCCTGGGGCGGCGATCACCGTCCGGCGAGCACGTCGGTGGAGATCCCGCGGCTCGCAACCGGCCCGCGTTTTGTCCTGGAGCTATCCGGTATCGCGGTCGTACCGGACTAAAGAATCGCGGCCAGGTCGCCGCTCCTCCAGGGGTAACACGCAACGCCCAGGTGGCGGCCGCTCCTACTCCGAGTAAGCGACCTTGCCGCCTACCACGGTCATGACCGAGTACAGATCCTCGATCTCCTCCTCGGGCACGGTGAGATAGTCGCGGTCGAGAACGACGAAGTCCGCAAGCTTTCCGGGCTCGAGGCTGCCGAGATCGTCCTCGCGGAATAACGTGTAGGCGTTCGTGCGCGTGTGCGCGATCAGCGCCGCTTCGCGAGATACGGTATCGACCAGCGTCACCTGCCCTGACCCCGATCGGCCGCTGACGGCCCAGCCGAGCGTGTGCATCGGATTCGGGCTCGCTACCGTGGTCGCGTCGGAGCCCAAACCCCAGATTCCGCCGAGCTCGTCGATGGTGCTAATCGGCGGCTGATGCAACCCGTCTTCGCCACCGCTCTGAGCTTGCTCGGCGCTGACGTTGCGGCGCGAGCTGTGCACGGCGAACATCATCCCGAGATCCATAGCGCGCTGGGCCGATTCCTGGGAAGTCGTGTTGTTGTGCGCAATCGTCCAACGCAAATCGGTAATCGGATGCGTCTCGTTCACTCGCTCGAACACATCCAGCATCGCGCGAATCTTCACATCTCGCGACGAATGTTCGTTGAGCTGCCACCCGTTCTCTGCGGCAGCGACGACGATAGCGTAAAACTTATCGAGATCTTCCTGGGAGACCTCAAAAGGCTGAGCGCGCATCGGAAGATAAACTGATTCGCCGTAACCGAACCGGGCGAACTCCAGACCTTCATTGTCCGGGCTGTGAGTCTCCAGTGCCGCGATAATCTTCTCCGCGGAGCCGAGGTCATTATTCCTGTCATTGATCGTATAGAACACACGCATGCTCAAGTTATCGTTCGCGTGCGCCCGCCCGACCGCGTCGTAGTGACCCGGCGTTACGGAGTTGCCGCCGACGTCATACACGGTTGTGAGTCCCATTCGGTTCAGGCTCGTAATCGTCTGCTGCAGACTCCGGTCCCAGACGTCGGGGGAGACGTCGGGCATGTGCTGCGTGATGAACGCCATGGCGGCGCCGCCGACGAATTCTCCGGTCGGATTTCCGTCATCATCCCACACGAGGCGCCCACCGCCCTCATAGACGGTGGCAGCAGAAATGCCGGCGGCCGCAAGAGCGGCCGAGTTCGAGAAACCGCGGCGGTAACCTTGTTGTATATAGATGGGAACGGTCCGCGCAATGCTATCGAGCTCGGCGAGGCTGAAAACTTCGCCGTTGTCGTGGAACTGCGAGAAGTTCCAACCGCCGATGACGACAACCCACTCACCCTCGGGCAGGGCAGCCGCGCGATTCTGGACCATTTGCAAAGCCTGGGTGCGGGAGTTGATCCCGTCCCAACGTACGTGGCGATACCAATCGCGTGTGGCGCGGACGAAGTGCATGTGATTATCGATCAGGCCCGGCACGACGGTTTGCCCGGCCAGATCCGTACGCTCGGTATCCGCTCCCGCTAAAGCCATGATCTCTTCGTTCGAGCCGACGGCGAGCACCCGCTCATCCTGAATGGCGATGGCTTCTGCGACGCTGAAGTCCGCGTCTACCGTCAGAATCTGACCGTTGGTCAGGACCCAATCGGCCACGGCAACGCCAGCCGCCCCGGCGGGCGGTGCAGTCTCGGTCGACTCTGGAGGTGCGTTGCACGCTACGAGGCCGACACTGATGAACGCCATCGCTGCAAGAGTGTGATATCTGCGCATGATCCCTCTTCTTTTTATAATATTTCGTAACTGCGCTGGGAGTGGCTGAGCTTAATGGTGACCGAACCCTCGCATAGAAGCCAGGGGCGAACGTCGTAGACGCGCGCGCCTGAGGCATGCATCGGATCCTCAGCGGCGACCGCCTTGGCCTCATCCAGGTCCTTCGCGCGAATGATCACCATGCCTTCGCCACGCCACTCCTGCTCATCGTCGGTCCAGAATGGACCGGCACCGAACATGATTCCGCGCTCCTCCAGAGAGATCTGAAACTTCAGATGCTCGTCCAGAACCTTCATTACCGGTCCGAGTCCGTCGGCCGGCCGTGTGAACACCGCGTAGAACTGTTTCCTTAGCATGCCCTCGCAGGCGTCTTTTATGTCCTGCGCCATTATTGTCGGTTCTGACATCTGTCTATTCCTCTTGTTTTCAGACGATCTCCACATAAGGTTAACCTATCGCGATCGTTCGGCGCGGATACGGGAATACGGGGACGGTCTACCTAACTCACGAACCTTGTCGAACTGTCTAGATAGTTAGGTAGACCGTCCCCGTATTCCCGTCGCTCCCACAACGCATGCTTAATACGGCGGGACGACGGTCACCGTGAGACCGTCCAATTCCTCGGTGACCGAGATCTGGCAAGTCAACCGGCTAGTCTCGCGGCGCTCGTTCGCCGAATCGAGCATGGCATCCTCCAGGTCCTCCATCGCCGGCAGCCGCGCCGACCATGCCGGATCGACATAGGCGTGGCAGGTCGCGCAGGAGCACGCCCCACCGCACTCCGCCTCGATTCCCGGAACGCCGTTCATCGTGGCGCCTTCCATAACGGAGTAGCCTACCGGAACTTCGATCTCCTGTTTCGTGCCATCCGGTTGCACGTAAATGACGCTTGGCATCTGAATTCCTTGTCTGCTCGAGATCTATCTCGGCGGCATATTAACTGCTTGGCGTTACTTCCTATGCTCTACCATGGCATGACCGAGCCGTCGTAGTTTCGCGGTCGGCCATCATAACTCTCATCGAGATTCTCTATTACTTGGACTATGCCGGCGACACTCTGCGCCGGCGTCTGCGCGTTGGCGACTAACGTCGGGCGTGCGACCGCCAGCATATCGGTCGCCACGAGTCCGGGCGCGATCAGCGCGACGATGATGCCGCGTTCTTCGACTTCGGCGCGAATCTGACCCATCGCCATATTCAACGCCGCCTTACTAACGCCGTAGATCAATCCCCCGCCCGGCCGACCCTCACGCGACACCGTGCCTGCGCCGCTCGTGATCGATACGATTTTTTTCTGCTCGCTGGCCGCGATGTGATCGGCAAATGCTTCGGCCATTTTCATCGGTGCGAAGACATTCACGGCCATTACCTGCTCGAAGGTCGCTGCATCCAGTGACCCCCAACTCTGCGTCTCGATACCGCCATAGACGCCAGCGTTATTGATTAGTACGTCGATTTCAGTATCACGATACTCCTCGGCAAGCTCCGCGATTCGCTGATTGTCTGTTACGTCCAACTGCTCGATGACGAGATGCTCGTAGCCCTCGGCGAGCGCCGTAAGCTCGGCTGCCCGCTTAGGCGTCCGCACGGTAGCGAGCACATTCCAGCCGGCGGTAACGTAATGCTGCGCGAAAGCAAGACCGATCCCACGATTGGAGCCTGTGATCAGTACCGTGGATCGATCCGGGTCGATGCTGCCGGCCTGCGCTGCGCCAGCCGCCAACGCAGTGACTAGAATCAACGTCATTGGCACCGCAATGCGGCCGATTCCGTGTCTAATCGCTACTCTCATTTTGAATTCTCCTTATGGCAGACGTGTCCAGACGGTAGTATGCCTTGAGTCTGCGATCCGCTTGGCAGCGCCCCGACTTCTATGCTACATTCTGGTCTGACCAATTTGGTAGGACCAATTTATGCCGCCGTCAGTCCCATCCAGAACGCAGGAAATCTCGAATGTCCTCCGCGACGAGATCCTGCGTGGCCAGTATCGCCCCGGGGAGCGTCTGCCTTCCGAACGCGACCTCGTATCCCGTTTCAAGACCAGCCGTGGCACGGTACGGGAAGCGTTTAAAAAGCTCGAGCAACTCGGCGTCGTCTCGATCCAACCCGGCGGCGCTCGGGTCGTTCCGGTCGAGGATTGCACACTGGATATTCTCGGGCCGCTACTGGATCTCGGCGACGTACCCGACCCGCAACTTATCGATCACGCTCTGGAGGTCGGCGGCGTACTCGTCGGCTTCGCGGTCGTGAAGGCCATGGAGAATGGCGCCGACGCCGCGGTGATACAGGCGCGGATGATCGTGCAGGAGATGCTCGACGCAGACGAGGAGAATATTCAGGCTGTGATGGGGCCACCCCGACTGATCAGGCTGTTCGCAGAATCGTCCGGTCACCTCGTACTACGGCTGATCATGAACGGCCTGCGCAGTCAGGTTGTCGAACGATTACAGGCCGTCGGCTTCCCGCCTCGTCATGAACCGCAGGCGCTGCGCCGACTCGCGGAGAAACTCGACCGCACACTCGAATCGCACGACGCGGATCGGATCGCCCAAGTGATGAGAGAACTCCTGGACCTCATACGCATCAGCGTACAACGCAGCTTGAGCCAAGTGGAGCACGACCAGGAGGTGGCAGTAACATGAATCTGAAACGCATCGCACCGCTAGTCGTGATCGTCGCCGCTCTACTCGGCGCAGCCGCTATTGTCGCAACCTCACAGCGACTGCAGCCGTCGCAATCCGATGCCGTTCCACCGACCGTTCGAGTACTGAAGGCGGAACCGAAAGCCGTACGGCTAGTCGTTCTTGCGCAAGGAACCGTCACGCCGAGAACCGAGACTGCGTTAGTACCCGAGGTCTCCGGCAACATCATCTGGATCTCGGAGAATCTCGTCGCCGGAGGATACTTCGAGGCCGGCGAGCCGCTATTGCGTATCGATGATCGAGACTATATGGCGGCCGTCGAGCGAGCGATCGCAACGATCAACCGTACGGAAGCCGAGCAACAATTCAGCGCGTTTGAACTGCAACGATTTCAGGAACTCGAGAGCAGTGAACTCATCAGCCGCTCGGACGTCGAATCGGGCATGCGTGCCGCGCGTGTGGCGGAAGCTAACCTGCAGGACGCGCGCGTGGCGCTCGAGCAGGCTGAACGCAATCTGGAGCGCACGGAGATTCTGGCTCCGTTCAAGGGCCTGGTCAGGAATGAGCAGGCGGACGTCGGCCAGTTTGTCAGCCGCGGAACGGCGATCGCAAATATCTATGCCATCGACTACGTTGAGGTGCGACTGCCGATCGCGGACCAACAGTTGGCCTACCTCGATCTGCCGTTGGCGGAGCGTGGAGAGCTCGATGCGGCGACGGCGCCTACCGTTACGCTGTCGGCAGATTTCGCCGGCCGAAGTTATCGATGGGCCGGTCGTGTGGTACGTATCGAGGCTGAAATCGATTCCCGTAGCCGCATGATCCAGGTGGTAGCGCGAATCAGCGCGGACGATATCTCAGGAGACGATCCCGGAGCCCTGCCGCCGCCCGTAGGACTCTTCGTTCACGCGGAGATCGAGGGCCGTCCGGCCGATAACATCGTTGTCGTACCGCGAGCCGCGATACGCAATTCCAGCGACGTGCTGATCGTAGATGAGGACAACCGCCTGCGGTTCCGCAGCGTCGAGCTGCTGCGCGTTTACGGCGAGGATGCTTTCATCAGTGGCGGGTTGAGTAAGGGAGACCTCGTCAGCATCTCGCCGCTGCAGACTGTCGTCGATGGCATGCGCGTCGAGCCGCTACTCAACAGGGACGAACACTCAACGCCGTGACCCGTATCATCTCCTGGTTCGTCGACAACCCGGTCGCAGCGAATATGTTGATGACGATTCTGATCGTGGGTGGTCTGATCTCGTTGTCACAACTGAAACAGGAGGAGTTCCCCGAGATCGATTTTGGAATCATACAGGTGATCGTGCCGTATCTCGGTGCGGCGCCGGAGGAAGTAGAATCCGGCGTTTGTATTCGTATCGAAGAAGTGCTTGAGGGAACTCCGAGCATCTACCGCATGACGTCCAACTCCAGTGAGGGCGCATGCAGCATCACTCTGGAACTCGAATCGAGCGCTAACGACATCGAGGCACTCAACGACATCAAGGGCCGCGTTGATGCCATCTCAACATTCCCGGCGGAGACGGAACGGCCGATCGTCTCGTTGTTGACGTCGCGCAATCAAGGGCTCGAGATCGCGATTTCGGGAGATACGGACGAGCGCAGCCTGAAAAACATCGCCATGGAAATGCGCGAAGATATCGCCGCGATGGACGGCATTTCACAAGTCGAGGTCGCCTACGTTCGCGCAGACGAGATCTCGATAGAAGTGTCGGAGCAGACGCTGCGCCGTTACGGCCTGACGCTCGATCAAGTCGCCAATGCCGTCCGCCGCTCGTCGCTCGATCTACCCGGCGGTACTATCCGTGCCCGCGGCGGCGAAATTTTTGTCAGAACCAGTGGTCAAGCATACCGCGGAGCCGAGTTCGAAGACATTGTCGTCGTGTCCGGAGGCGATGGCACCATCATCAAACTCCGCGACATCGCAACGATCATCGACGGCCTCGAGGAAGGCCATCTGAGCGTGCGCTTCGACGGGCAACCCGCCTCGATGGTCGCCATTTACCAGGTGGGCAGCGAAGACATCATCGACATTCGCGACAAGGTCAGAGCCTATGTCGAAACGGCGCGAGCACGCATGCCGGACGGAATTACATTGACGATCTGGCAAGACGAGTCCGAGGACCTCGAAGCGCGTATCAGCATTCTCATGGGAGCGGCGGCCGGAGGTCTCGCACTCGTGCTGCTGCTGTTGTCCCTGCCTCTACACTTCCGTCTCGCCATGTGGGTGGCAGCCGGAATCCCGATAGCGATGCTGGGCACGCTCGCTCTTTTCGCTCCACTCGGCCTTACGCTCAGCACGATGTCGGTTATCGCATTTATCCTGGTACTCGGTGTCGTCGTCGACGACGCCATTGTCGTGGGCGAACGCGTATATGCACACGAGCGCCATGCAGAAGATCAACGGTCCGCGGCGATCGATGGCACGGCCGAGGTGGCGGTTCCTGTGATCTTCGGCGTTCTGACGACGATAGCGGCGTTTATTCCTGTCATGTTCCTCCCAGGCCGAATCGGCTCCTTGTTCTCAGTGATGGGCTATATCGTCGTGATTTGTCTGGTGTTCAGCGTCATCGAATCGCAGCTGATTTTGCCCTCGCATCTGGCACATCGGCGTATCAAGCCGCGCTCCGATCAATCGAATGCGCTCGTCAGGCGCTGGCTGGACTTCCAGGAGCGTCTGTCCTCCGGCATCGAAGATTTCGCAGAGCATCGCTACGGCAGCGCACTGGATAAGGTCCTCGAATGGCGTTACCTGGCGCTATCGGCCGGCGTAGGCGTCCTGATGTTGACGCTCGCGCTGGTCGCAAGCGGCGGTATCGCCGTCCAGTTCCTGCCTGCAATTTCGGGCGATCGGGTGGTCGCGAGATTGACGATGCCGGAAGGAATCCCGGTCGAACAGACGATCGCGGCCGCGGCGCAGATTGAACAAGCCGCAGATACACTAGAACGTGAACTCGAACTCGCCCGGCCGGGACAGCCGAGCGTGATTCAACACGTACTCACGGCGATCGGCCAGGGTCTGGCAGGCGGTCAGCCCGGCGGCAGCGCCCGCTTCGCTACCCCTGTCAGCCACCGCGCCGACATTGCAATCTCGCTCCTGCCGGCCGCGGAGAGAGACGATGTCTCGTCCAACGATGTCGCCGAACGTTGGCGTGAGCTCACGGGCTCGGTTACCGACGCTGTGGAACTGACGTTCTCGGCGAGCCAGCTGACAGCCGGTGATGCCATCTCCATACAACTGCGCGGCAGAGATGTGGCCGACCTGGCGGCGGCGGCCGCTGACGTGCGTGCGGAACTCGCTCGGTTCGATGGCGTAACCGATATCTCCGACTCGTTTCGTTCGGGTAAACAGGAAGTTCGGTTGTCACTGCGGCCGGAGGCACAGCACCTCGGACTCACATTAAACGATCTTGCGCGCCAGGTGCGCCAAGCGTTCTACGGCGAGGAAGCGCAACGCGTTCAGCGTGGCACCGAAGACGTGCGCGTCATGGTCCGTTATCCGGAAGCAGAACGACGTTCGCTCGGCGACCTCGAGGATATGCGTATCCGGACTACCGACGGCACTGAAGTGCCGTTCGCCGCGGCGGCTGAATTCACGCTCGGCCAGGGCTATTCGACGATCACGCGAATTGACCGGCAACGCGTCGTGACGGTGCGGGCCGACGTCAATCGAAATGTGACAACGCCCGAAGCTGTGCTCAGGTCGCTCGCGGCAGGGCCCCTGCCGCAAATCGTCGCCAACTATCGCGGCGTGAGCTACCGATTGACCGGCGAACAGGAAGAGCGCTCGGAGTCATTCGGCGGCTTGACGCGATTGTTCCCGATCGCCTTGCTGATCATGTTCGCGATCCTCGCGATACCGCTGCGCTCCTACTTCCAGCCGCTGATCATCATGAGCGTGATCCCGTTTGGCGCGGTCGGAGCAATTATTGGTCATCTCGTGATGGGTTGGCCGCTCGTCCTGACATCGATTCTCGGCATGATCGCGTTGTCGGGCGTCGTCGTGAACTCGAGTCTGGTCCTGGTTGATTACATCAACCGTCAGCGGCGTATCGGCGTTCCGCTTCTGACCGCCGTACGGAGTGCCGGTGTCGTGCGCTTCCGACCGATTCTGCTGACCTCGGCCACGACCTTCGCTGGACTCACGCCGTTGATGCTGGCCGACAATCCCGCCACCGCGTTCATCGTGCCCATGGCCATTTCTCTGGGTTGGGGCGTGGTATTCTCGACGGCCATTACGCTGTTCCTGGTGCCGAGCCTGGTGATGATACTGAACGACCTGCTACCGGCGCGAGATGATAAAGAAGCACAGCAACAAGAACCGTTTGACGCATTACATGCGTCCGGACGCTGAGCGCAACAATATTAAGTTTTCTTAAGAAAGCGAGATTGAGGCGGATAGCGCTTATCCAGCGGGTGCTTTAGGATTAAAATGTCCTCGTTCGATCGTCACCGCTTTCATCGGAGTGTACGGGGGGAATCCTGGATCTTCTTGAGCGGTTTTAAATGACCTCAGGGGGCATCATGGGTAAGAGACTATACGTCGGCAATCTGCCGTATTCCGTTAACGAGCAGAGCCTGACCGAGAAGTTTGGCGCCTTCGGCACAGTCGAAACCGCCACCCTCATCACCGACCGCGATACGGGCCGTAGCAAGGGCTTCGGTTTTGTCGAGATGGGGACCGAGTCAGAAGCGCAAGCCGCGATCGCAGAAGTCAACGGCACGGACTACGATGGCCGCCCGGTCACCGTCAATGAAGCCAAGCCGATGAAGAAGCGCGACAGCGGAGGCTGGTAGACTCACTACCTAACAGCGGCGGGCGCTGTTAAGCTAGCCACCGACAGATCACCTACACCATCGAAAACCTATCGCCGCGCATCCTCGCGGTCGCTTGCGTGTGCACAACACGTCGTGCCGCCCTTTAGCCCAGACCGTAATGCTCCGCCAAGACCAACTTAGAAATATCGCCATCATCGCCCACGTGGATCACGGCAAGACGACGCTTGTCGACAGACTTCTGCAACAGTCGGGTACGTTGGACCCACGAGTCGTCCTGCCCGAGCGCGCGATGGACTCGAGTGACCTGGAGCGCGAACGAGGCATCACGATCCTCGCCAAAAACACGGCCATCAATTGGCGCGATTGGCGAATTAATATCGTCGATACGCCCGGGCATGCGGACTTTGGCGGCGAAGTCGAGCGCGTGCTCTCTATGGTAGACAGCGTGCTGCTGCTCGTCGATGCAGTAGAAGGGCCGATGCCGCAAACGCGATTCGTGACGCAGAAGGCGTTCGCCTTCGGCCTCATGCCGCTAGTGGTCATCAACAAGATGGATCGGGATGGCGCCCGACCGGATTGGGTCTTGGACCGAACATTCGATCTATTCGATCGTCTCGGCGCCAGTAACGAGCAACTCGACTTTCCCGTGATCTACGCGTCCGCCCTGGCCGGTTATGCGAGCGTCGATTCCGAAGCGCGCAGCGGAAACATGAACCCGTTATTCGAAGCGATTATCTCGCACGTGCCTGCGCCAGACGTGGACAGCGAGGGCCCCCTGCAGCTGCAGGTCTCGAGTCTGGACTATGACCCTTATGTCGGCGTACTCGGAATCGGACGTATCACGCGCGGCAGAGCCGACACCAATATCCCGATCGTCATCGTTCGTCCCGATGGCTCCACTCGCGCCGGCAGAATCCTCGAGTTCTATGGGTTCGAGGGGCTCGAACGAAATCGAATCGCCGAAGCTGGGGCG
>CAUZMW010000053.1:0-17420 GCA_963581225.1 Gammaproteobacteria bacterium | reverse complement strand
TTCGAACCAAAGGTCGGCCTCGCCTGGTCGTAACGCTCCTGCGCCCAGGGCGTCATCGGCGGTGGATCGCCACGTAGCGCGGAGTTTTGAAACGAGCGTGTACTCTCAGGCGCGAAATTAGTCCAGACTCCGGAGAAATCAGCACCGTGCTCAGTATGCTGTGCGAATAGTGGCAACGAAAAACTCACTACCGTCCCCAAGATGGCGAGGGTTACGAATACGCGCTGTGACATAAATTCTAGTCCTTGCAGAGTCTGATTGCGTTCCGGACGGTCGAATATCTCGAGCTGATTATTCCCCGCCGACGAGTGCGGCGCCATGCGAGTCGATGACCGTTCGCAGACGCAACGAAGGCGCGCCACCTCGAGCCGGATTGCCTGACAGCGTTATTTCATCCCCCGGCTGCAGAATATCTTTGCTCCACTGCACTGTAGAGCCGCGTTCCATACGGGCCAACCGGTTTGGGCTGGTTAATTCACCGGACCACTCGACAGTCTTCCCATCGTCGTCTGTGACAGCAATATAAATGAGTACGTGCGGGTTGATGAACTCGAACTTCGTCACGGTGCCAACGACCGTCATCGTCTCGTCGCCGTCATAGGCTGCACCGCCATGATGCGCCGACGCGCCGGTCGCAAACAACAGTAACCCGGCCGAGAAAGCCGGCGCCATCTTCTTGATCATCAACGTCTCCTGGGCAGTCCCCGACCGACTAACATTTTCGGTCTGGAAAATCTCCATTCGTCGTAACGGCAAGTATCCCCGGGACATGCCCATGCCGTCAACATAATTTACTGTATTCGTATACCAAACAACGGGTTAAATATTTTTAATAAACCCGGCTCTCGCTACCGATACGAAACGGGCCCCGCGAGGGGCCCGTCAACGATGACAGCGCGACGACCGACTGGCGGCTACCAGACCGAGCGCACCAGCGGACCGACGAGGTAATCCGGATTCGCGCCCGGTCTCGGTGCGTATTTTTGTGCCTCTCCGTTATCCACCTCGGCGATGTAGAAGTTTTCCCCCCTGATCCGCGCTCATTCCGGGCGCGCCCCACATACCGCCCGGAAAGTCACCCCACGTGCCCCAGGAATACAAGAACTGGCCGTCCAGGTCGTATTTCAAGATCTTGTTTGTGCCTCGATCCGCCGCCCAGAGACAGCCGTCCGCGGTAATCTAGAATAGATGAACGTCGGACGGCCCATCACCGAATCGCCACCGATCGAGGAACTCGCCGTTCTCGTCGAATATCTGTACACGATGATTGTACCGATCGTTGACGAATACACGGTTCGTCTCCGGATCGATCGCAATTCCGTGCACGTTGTGGAAGTAACCGGGCCGCGTATCGTTGCGCGTACCGTCGGCTTTCTCGCCCCACGACAACAGATAGTTGCCGTCCTTATCGAACTTCACGACGCGAGTGCCGTTGTAACCATCCGCAACCACGGAGCTGCTGTCTGAAACCAAGCCAGGAACGATGGCCGGTTGAAGTGTGTTTCGTCATCACCCAACTCGCCGTAGGTACCGATGCTCTGTACGAGTTCGCTACCATCGTTCGTAAATTTGTGGATGACGTGCTTATGGTCGTCCACGATCCAGACGTGCTTCTCAGGGTCGTACGGGTTGATAGCGACGAAATGCGGTCGCTGTAACATGGAGTCCCACTGGGTCCAGGCTTCAATGACTTCCCCGTCTCCATTGAGCACGAGGATGCAGTGCTCCAGCGCGCATCGATACCGATACGGCCGCCGTTGGCCTCCCAGGCGGCGATACCCTCCTCAGCCAGAGTTCCGGCGCCGCCGTTTCTCGGCAGGCTCGACGCGGTCGCGTCGCGCCATGGAAAACACCAGATCGGAAAGTAGACGCTCGGGCCCACATCGAAAATCGGTCGTCGCACCGGCCGCTCGACATTCGGCAACTCGCCGCGCTGGAGCACATAGATACGGTCCGGACTCTCCGCAAACACGCTCTATCCCGCACCCCAGGTCCAATCCTCGTGCCCCGGCAGGATCGTCAGATCTTTCGGCCAGTCGGCCACGACATCATAGGGTCCGGTGATATCCTGCCCGCCCCGTTGGCCATCCACGGCCGCGAATCCGGTAGCCCCCTGATCCTGAGCCACTGCGAACTGGTTGCCGAGAATGCCGACAAAAATGCAACCACCGGTAAGTGTAGCGAGCACTGCTACGCGTCTATGCATGAGTTCGTCCTCTGTTATTGGTCATTCGATCCATGTCGCTCAATTAGAAGGATACTCGGCGCCCGCGCGCGCCGAGCCGGTTAACTCGAGAATATGCAAACCGGTGTTGGCACGATCCAGCGCATAGATATAGCCACGGGGATCGTAATTGACGTTATTCGTTTGAATGGCCGTCTTACAACGCTGTTCACCATTAACCTCCACGCAGCGCTGGTCCGTGTTTTCTGTAATCGCCGGGATATAGTAGGCAATTTGCCGCGGGTTGAACGGGTCGCGAATATCTACCGCGCGTATTCCCGCGTTGAAATAGGACAGGAACAACGTGTTTTTGTAGTAGACCGATGCCATCGAGTCGTTCGCCGCGTGAGGACCGAATCGCCCGCCACGATTACAGAAATCCCCGCTTGCTTCCGGGACTTGGAAGGACGAAATAGCAAAGGGTTTATCTTCCTCCGTGATGTCGACAAGAAAAGTCGCATGCCGGGAATTACCGCACTCGTTCGCGGTGACCTCCGACACGACGACCAGGATATCTCGCGAGCTATTCTTCTCATCGTCGGCGTAGTCCGCTATCTGTATACCGAGAATCGGATGGACGCTGTGTCCGCCCCAGTAGCTTGGCAGATCGATCCGCGCAATCTCAGGATAAAGAAAGTTCTCCGGGGTTGGCGCAAACGGGTCCTCAGCGTTCGGATCGCCATTAAGAAATTTATCCCGGTCGAGGATTTGGATCACGCCGTCGCTATCCATGCCATAGGCGAGATAGATACGATTGCCGAGAATAGTCGGCTGATGAAGTCCGGAGTAGCCGCCAGGAGCATCGACGGCGGGTATCGTCGACGTCGGCTCAGTACCGACGAGGCTGAAGTCCCGAATATGGACCGGTTCTTCGGGACGACTCAGGTCGAACGCCTGCAGGTTCCGCCATTTTTTCCAGCCCGTTATGCTGGACGTGACATAGGCAACGCCCGTCTCGCAGTCCCACCAATTCTTGTGCGTGCCCTTCGTGTCATAAAAGTCTGCGCCGGGCTCCATCGGCGGCGAATCACCGGTCCACACGACCGTGACCACGAACTCGGGCGCGCTCGGATCAGTAACGTCGTAGACCTCATGGCTGGCATTGCCCAGCGAACGCAGCATGTAGACCTTGTCCGGATCGCCGTTAGCAAGTGCCGCGCCGTCACATACCTGCACGTGCTGCGCGCCGGTACCCAGCGACATCGAGCCATGCTCCTCCCAAGGAGGTGCGGCAATATGGCTCAAGTAGATCGGGTTACGCGGGTCCGTTACATCGAGCACAGAGGTGCCGTTGCCTTCGACCTTGCCGTTCAGAGAATTCACTGCCTCCCCTGCGTGGTGGCCCGCAAACAGTATCCAACGGTCACCGTATTGATGCGGCATTGGTGTATACGATGGACGCCCATCCAACGGGTGGTGCGCCAATAAGGCCATGTTCTCCGCCTCCGCAGCCGATTGAGACTGCGCCCAAGATGACGGCAGAACAAACACAGAAATCATGATCCCAGTCTGCCAGACAATCTGGCGACCAACACTGAAGCTATACATCGAGAGTCCCCTACGCTGTTCGTACCCTTCTGTGTCGCACGGTGAAATGCGACGCTCAGTCGAGTGGGTTATTTTTCGTGTTGCACGCGGCCCGGATTATTGTACCGCTCTACGCGACGCTCTACGCGACGCTCTACGACCGGCGGCTGGAATCGCCATTCTTGCCATTCTTGCCGTTTCTGCGATACCACATACTCAAGCCGAGAAAACTGAGTACGATCAACGTAACGCCGACGGCGTCCATCAAGACCGGGCCGACGCGCACAAAGATCTTGCCGCTGTGCAGATCCAGTAGCAGGCGCTCCAAGCTAAGTCCTCGGCCACGATACAGCTGTTGTAGAACGGTGAGCTCGGCGGGCGATATCGTAGACGGGGCCGACCATTGAATTTCGCCGACGTCTAGAGCGTGGCATGGACTGAACGCCAGCAGATCTTCATCGGTTCGATACAGCTCATCGCCGCTGCGCAGTACCAGAGTCGCGCCCGCGACACCGATGGCTGTAACGCCTGCCGGCAAGAATGTCTGCGTATCAACACGTTCTACGAGGGCGCCGCCCGGCGTGACGAGCAGCAGATCGGTGGACGTGGCGATCGCGACAAATGACGGCGTCGACACCGAACCAACGAGTCTCGACAGTCCGTTCATCAGCTCGCTATCGTCGTAATAGAGGCGCTCTCCGATCAGCGTGACCCGATGACCGGCGGCAACAAAACTCGAATCCGGGGCGGGCACTTCGATGCCGTACCATTCCAACAACCAGGGCGAACGCAGATAACGGCCGTCCAGATTCATATCATCCGAGTGATTGAGGGCGATACCGGTCACGCTTAGCAGGAGAATGAAAAAGATCGAGCCGATACCAAGCCAACGGTGCCAACGAGACAACCAACGTTGTGAAGCGCTCTGCTCGGATCGATTCTCAGCCATTGGCTACACCTGTGTGTCGGTACAAGAAAAGCGCCAGGCGGACGGCGCGAGTTACGGAATTAACCGATAATGTCGCGCCGGTTATGCCGTCGATCTGTCGATCGAGTTCATCGCCACCATCCAGTCTTACATCGTTGAATTGATCGGTAAAAAAAGGATAACGAATTTCCCATCCCCGCGACTCACGGAACTCGAGCACGCGAACCATCGACGCAGCATCGTCTTCGACCACGATACCGACCGTAATGGGCCGCTCTTTGCCGATTTCATCGAGTATCCAAGCAGTTCGCCGGTCACGATGCCAATATCGGACTCGAAGCATCGCAATATCGTAGTCCAGCGTGTCGTCCGCCAACTCTCGCAGCTCTCTGGTCACCCAGAGTGTCTCGGGAATCGGTTCGCCCATCGGAAAAGCGTCACGAAGATAATCCGCGGTCCCAATATAACGCTCTTGACTTCCGGCCGTGGTCGTCACGGCAAGATAAGCACTGAACAGTACGACCATTCTCATCGATCGCCTTCTTGGCCGGATCACAGATACGAGAGCCATCAGAACTGGTAACCGATACCAAGATCGAACGCGCCGAAATCTCTGCCTGCGTCGGAAAACAGGTCGTGCTCTCGTAATCGATAATCCATCTTCAGCGTGACACCCGGAACCGGCCAGTAACTCAAACCCGCTTCCCACTGCGAGAACCTGTCCTGATCACGGGCACCGTCGACATCTTCATAACGCGCATAGACGCCCCAACGCGGCGTTAGACGGAAACTCGGCTCGACGTACCAGCCGGATTGCTCGTCGGCCCCCGCCGCTTGAACGGCCGCGCCGCTGAACGACCACTTACCGTAGAGTGCACGCAAAGAAAATCGGCCCTGATCGTAGATCGCATGGGTCGTGAAGAGATTCCCCGAGTCCAGACCATCGTCCGCTACCTGGCTCGGATTTGTCTGGTATTGGTAACTCGCCGCGACTTCCAGACCCGGCATGCCGGTGTACTTCAATCGAGCCGTAAAAGCCGGATTGCTGGCGTCGGCTTTCGCCACTTTTTGCTGGCCGCTGCGCACCCGGAATGCGTTGCTGCCATCGGTGGGAATCGCGAGACCGGAATGTAACGCGAAGTCCAAATTCAGCCCGTTGGCAAAGTTTCCGTTGACACCAGCGCCCGCTTCCCACCATGTCGACGGGATAATCACGTTTTCTACGCTATTGCGTTCCACGCCGTAAAACGTCGGCGGCTCGTGGGTCTCATTGAGGATGCCGAGGGGTAGCAGAAACAAGCCGCCCAGTGCGGAGATGCTGTCATTTAACGCGAACTCGACATACGCCTGCTCAAGCTCAATCTCGCCAGGCTTACCGTCACCCGCGAGCGAGTGTTCAAGCTCTAGCTCGGAGAAGAAACGGACTCGCTCATTAAATTCGTGACCAAAGAGCAGCACGAAACGATGGAAGTCGATCTGATCCAGATTACGGGCAGGATCGTCCGCGTCCAGCTGAGTATAGTGAAGCTCGCCGTAGCCGCCGATCGTGGTATCCGAGCCTCCGGCGACCGGTATCTCGAGCGATTCGACGTAGTCGGCCGTCGCAACGACCATCTCCTGAGTCGCTTCGATAGACTCGTCCGCCCCGGCGATCTGGGCCTGAGCCGCACCGACCTGCTGCTTGAGCTCCTCTATCTCCCGCTGTTGCTGCTGAATGACCTCCCATAAGGCCTCGAGCGACGGCGCATCCTGCGCCGCGGCCGGTAGAGCCGCCCCGAGCGACGCCAGGGCAACCAATGTAAATCGAACGCGCGCCATATCCTTGTTCTACGCTGTCGCGTGAAAAGTGAGGCGTAGCAGGATAAATTAGCAGTAACGCAAATGCAAATCATTCTCATTACGATTACGCCGCCCTGTGACGTTCAAATAAACGGGGACGATCGCCTGCAACTCGGGGAATTTGACGATCGTACCCGGCGCGACGCGGTCGAGGTCCAGGTCAGGATTGAACTGCCGTACAAGCCATACCGGTACCCGATAGGTTCGCAGGGCAAGAATGAATAACGAGTCGCCCGCGCGCACGACATGCTCGCGCGTGTCCGTGATCTGATTCGCGAGGAAGAAAGCTTCCTGGATCTGGCGTTGATACTCGATTCGGCGTTGCTCAAAGGTGGCGCGATCTACTGCCGAGAAGTTCAGCTCGAGACGACGCCCCATCACGACCGCCCGCTCGAAAGGCATCCCATTGATGTCCCGAAGGCGCTGCGTCCGGATCCCGAGCCAGTCAGCGTAATGCCCGAGCGTCTCCTGCGCCTGCACTTCGATCGTGCCATCCGCTCTGACGAGATAGTCGCTGGGATCGGCTGCCATCTCGGCTTGAACACTCGCCAGTACGTTCTCATCCGGAGAGAACTCTGCTTCCGCTTCCGGCTCCTGCGAGTCGGCGACGACGGCCAGTGCAGCTTCTTCGATTAACATGTCGCCGGACTCACGAATCAATACCGGCGGCTCCGGGATTCTTTCGGCCGGCTGGAATTCCAGAAGCCCGGGTACGTATGCCGTGGCAACATCTGGAACTGATGCCACCACCACAGGCGCCTGTCGAGCCGGCGCTACCGACTCGATTGACGTTGGCAGCGACGACGTTTCGATCGGTTGCTCCACACGGGCAAGCATCGCCTTGGCGACCGGCTCCGGCAACGGTTCGGTGGGGCTTCCAATACGCAGCTCCTGGCCGACGAAGATCAGATTCTTGTTAGCGAGATCGTTACGCGCCAGCAGTAAATCCTCAGGCACACCGAACCGGCGCGAGATACCGTCGATACTGTCCCCGGCTCGGACGATATAACTTTCCCCGGCCCTTACGGCATAAGTCTCGGCCAATTGCTCGCCGTTTAATTGTGCGAGCGTCATCGGAACGGTCCCTTCGTTACCCGGCAAGCGCAATATCTGGCCCGCGCGAATAAAGTTTCGGCTCCGCAGCCCATTGAGCTGCACGAGCGAGTTAATGCTGACTCGGTAACGATCGGCGATTCCCGATACCGTATCGCCACTGCGTACACGATGAATGATGTCGGGCATCTGCGCCGCGTAACGCTGCGCCTCCGGGATCGCTACGAGCCGGCCGGCACTGTCCGCCAGCAGGGTTGCCGGTAGTCGCAATTCGAACCCTCGCGGCACGAACTTGTCACCGCTCCAGACGGCCTCGGTCAGCGCAGGATTCCAACTGCGCAACATACCTCGATCCGTTTCGAGTGCCGACTGAAACGTCGCTACCGTCAGGTAGTCGGGCGCCTCTACTAGCGCCGTGTCGACCGCTTGGTCGAAATCGAGCGCGCCGAAATACTCCTCGTAGTTCGTGTCTACCTGAACAGCAGCTAGAAACGCAACGTAGAAATTTCGCGAGGCGAAGCCGAACGTACGCCCTTCGTAATTACGCAATATTATCTCTATCGCATCCGTGCCCAACTGCCGAACGGCACGACGCATTCCCGCTTGGCCGTGGTTATAGGCCGTGATGGCCAACGGCCAACTGTCTAAAACATCGTAATTGTTTTCAAGAAGCCGGGTCGCGGCGATCGTCGAGATAAACGGGTCGCGCCTTTCATCGACGATATGATCGATGCGCATATAACGCAGCCCAGTCGAACGCGTGAACTGCCACATGCCCGCCGCGCCAACTTTGGAGTACGCGGTCGGATCGAACGACGATTCCACGTGCGGCAACGCGACCAACTCCGGTGGCAAGCCGCGCTCGGCGAGTGCGCTCTCGATATGGGCACGCCATGAACCAGAGCGTATCAACCCGGCGCGAAACCGATCCGACTGACCAAGCTGGAAGCGCAGGCGTCCGGACGACGCGCGAAGTTCAGAATTCGCGACATCTTCAGGCCACAATGAGAGCACGCGTTGCTCCTCCACCGACAACTGCTCGCGCTTGCCGTCGGCCAGGGCCGCCAGCGTGTCACGTGTTTCCTGATAGGCCTGATTCAGCTGCCGCGTACGCTCGCGTCGACTAATACCCTCGAGAAATCGAATGGTGCGGTAAACAACGCCGAGATCTTTGGAGTCGTGAATAAATCCGCTGCGCGTATCGACCTCGGTATAGACGCGTACCCAGAACTGGATATCAGGCTCGATCGCCGCTGGACGCGGCAGATCCGGAGTCTGCGCCTCAATGCTGCTCGCGGCACCGAGCGCCGCTACGATGAACCAAATCCACCTCATAATCACTACGATCCCGGCAAGCGGAGAAGACCCGTAGAAGGTAAAGAGATTATGTCCATTCGTCCAGAGATGCCCGGACCCAGATTACGGTCCTCAGCACCCGCGACAATCTCTCGCCACGAAGAACATTACGGAATTTTATTCTTTTCTTATAATAAGTTATGAGGGAATATTACGGTATATTCTCTACTCAGGCCAGCGCTAGTCGAAGGGGTGCCGGCGCACGATTACCGCTTCCCGACCCGGGCCGGTCGAGACAATATCCACCGGCGTCTCCAGTATCTCCTCGATACGCGCGAGGTAAGCTCGCGCCGAGTCCGGCAGGTCATCATAGGAAGTAACACCCGAGGTGGCCGTCTGCCAACCCGACATCGTCTCGTAGACTGGCTTGCATTCCCCGTAACGGTCCATGAGCAGCGGCGGCGTTTGGATCAGCTCGCCATCAAGGTGATAGCCGACGCAAATCTTGATTTCTTCCAGGCCATCCAATACATCTAACTTCGTAATACACAAACCGGTCAGTGAGTTGGTAAACACCGCACGCTTGAGTGAGACGGCATCGAACCAGCCGCATCGTCGCGGGCGCCCGGTCGTGGCACCGAACTCCGCGCCGATCTGCGCCAGGTGCCGGCCCATGTCGTCGAACAGCTCGGTCGGAAATGGGCCGGCACCGACACGCGTCGTGTAGGCTTTCACAATTCCCAAGACGTAGTCGATGCGCTCCGGACCCATGCCCGTACCCGTCAACGCACCACCGACGGTGGTATTCGATGAGGTCACGTAGGGGAAAGTGCCCAGATCGATATCCAACATCGCCCCCTGGGCGCCCTCGAACAGGATGCTGCGTTTCTCCGCCTGCATACCCCGCAATAATTCCGTGACATCGGAAACCAGAGGCTTGATACGCTCGGCGTGCTCCACGAGCCGTTCGAGTTCCGGGCCGAGTTCAACCGCATCTACCTCGTAGTAGCGCTGCAGTAGAAAGTTATGCAAATCCAGTAACTTAGTGAGTCGCTCTTCGAGCGTCGCCGGTTCGAATAGATCGGCAACGCGTACTGCGCGACGAGCGATCTTGTCCTCGTAGGCCGGCCCGATACCGCGGCCGGTCGTACCGATCGCTTCGTTCCCGCGCGCCTGCTCCCGTGCGTTGTCCAGCGCGATGTGCGAAGAAAGTATCAGCGGGCATGCCGGCGAGAGTCTCAATCGATCCGCGACCAGAACGCCGCGCGCGAGCAAGCCGTCCATCTCTTTGAGCAGCGCGGGTAGCGAGACCACGACGCCATTGCCAATGAGACATGTCACACCATCACGCAGGATACCCGAAGGAATCAGGTGTAGAACCGTCTTATCGCCGTCGATGACGAGCGTGTGACCCGCGTTGTGGCCACCCTGAAAACGCACGACCGCATGAGTGCGCTCGGCAAGCAGGTCCACAATCGTGCCCTTGCCCTCATCGCCCCACTGCGTGCCAATGACTACAACGTTCCGGCTCAACATTTAACTCCGAATCAAAAACAGCAAACCGAGTCCCGCGATCACGAGGCCGAGGCCGAAACTTCTCAACTGATTGTCTTCCAACTGACCGAGCAGCGTCAGTCCGCGGCGCCAACCCCCAGGTGTGGCAAACGGCAACAGGCCCTCGATGATCAGATAGAAAGCGAGGCCCACAAAAAGATCAGACCAGGCCAAAGTCCTAGCCTCCTATCTGGCTAACGGGCTGCAGGAAGTCAGTACTTAGGGCGTCGCCCCGGTCTGCTCCTGCAGGAACTGGAAGAAGTCGCTATCGGGGCTTAACACGAGAACATCCTGCGCGCCACCGATAGATGCGCGGTACGCCTGCATGCTCCGATAAAACGCGTAGAACTCAGAATTTTCATTATAAGCATTGGCATAAGTCTCGGCGGCCCGTGCATCCCCTTCGCCGCGCATGATCTCCGCGTCTCGATAAGCTTCGGCCAGGATGATCGTACGCTGCCGGTCTGCCTCGGCGCGAATTCGCTCGGAATCTTCCGAGCCTTCCGCTCGAAGCTGCGCAGCTACACGAGCACGCTCCTGCTGCATGCGCGCGTAGACGGAATCGCTGACCTCGTCCGATAACTCGATACGCATGACGCGAACGTCGACGACCTCAAGACCCAATTCCGGCGCCCGTTGCTTCGCCTGGACAAGCATCTCCGCCATGATAGCGCTCCGCTCGGCGGACACGACCTCGACCACCGTGCGGCGGGAAAACTCGGCCTTGATACCTTCCCGGATGATCGCCGAGAGTCGTTGCTGGGCAAACTGCTCGTCGCCTCTGACAGCACGAAAGTATTGCGCCGGGTCCGAGATTCGCCAGGTTATAAAGTAGTCGACAATCAGGTTCTTTTTCTCGCCCGTGAGAAATCGCTCCTGAGATTCCCGGTAAGTCAAAACGCGATCCGGATATTTATTAATCGTATTAACGAATGGTATTTTAAAGTGTAGCCCGGGCTCGTAGTCCGACTTGACGATTTCTCCGAAGCGGAATTTGACCGCGTGCTCACGCTCATCAACGGTAAAGACAGTCGTCCGGACGAGAATTACGCCGAGGACGATAAACACCAGTAGCAAATTAAATCGCGAACTCATATCACCTCACTCCGCGTTAACGTGTGTCACGTGCCCGCAAGCGGGCAGATGAATTGGAACTGTCACCGATCGTCGGATTGGCCAGCGGCACCAGATTGGATTGCGGCTCCCTGCGCTCCATGAGCCGGTCGAGCGGCAGATAGATCAGGTTACTGCCACCTTCTGGGGTATCGAGTAGCACCTTGGTCGAGTTCGCGAGAATTTCTTCTAGCGTCTCGATATACATGCGTTGCCGAGTCACTCCAGGCGCCTTCTCGTACTCGAACAGGATCTGCGAGAAACGACTGGCTTCACCCTCGGCGTCTGCGATAACCCTGGCTCGATAGCCCTCCGCATCCAGAAGGGCCCTAGCGGCCGAGCCGCGCGCGTTCGGAATTATGTCGTTCGCATAGGCTTCGGCCTCGAAGCTCATGCGTTCTTTATCTTCTCTGGCCTTGATCGCATCCTGCACGCTAGCCTCGACATCCCCCGGGAAGTTGGCTTCTTGCAGATTGACCTCATAGATCGTCAGGCCGGCACCGTAGGTGTCCACAGTCATCTGAATCAGGGCCTGTGCCTGAGCCGCGATCTCTGCTCGGCCTTCGGTCAGGATAAAGTCCAGTATGTTCTTACCGATCACCTCACGGATCGCGCTGCCGGTAATGTCGCCGAGCGTTTCTTCAGGTGCGCGCATATTGAAAAGATAGGCTTCCGGATCGGTCCGGCGGAACTGCACGACGAGGTCCACCAAGACGATATTCTCGTCCCGGGTCAGCATGCTGCCTTGATAGGGGAAGCGCTCGACCACGTTGGTGTTGATCGTTTCGACTGACTCGACCGGCCACGGTATATGCCAGCGCAGACCCGGCTGCGCAATGTTTTGGAAGGCGCCGAAACGCAGCACGATGCCGCGCTCGGCATCGTTGACCTGATAAAACCCCGTGAATGCCCACACTGCAACCAGCAACATCAGGGCACTGCTGAGGAGGCCGCCGCTCGCGCGCCGGCCGGTGCCGCCATTCGATGCGCCGTTACCGCTGCCGCGGCCGCCCAGAAGTCCGGACAATTTTCGCTGCAGGTCCCTGACGATGGCATCAAGGTCCGCAGGACCTTTATTGCCACCGGATTTCCAGGGGTTATTTTTGTCGTCGGGGTCGTTCCAGCTCATAGCACTCGTATTTCCCGTTGCAAACTGTCATCCGATAGCCCTTCCTGGATGCAGAGTTCCTTCCACCGATTCGCGGTCAACTCTACATCCAAAGACCAGCCACCCAACTCATGGACCCGCTCGCCGCGCACGGCCCGTAAGTCGAAAAGTCTCGCCCGGAGCCGACTTTGGTCGGGCCCGAGCTTCAATATTCCGGTGATGGGCGGGCCCAGACACCGGTCTCGTATCGCTTCCGTCAGCTCGATCAGCCCTTCGCGCGATTTGGCCGATACCCAGAATTTAGTGCTACCGGAACCATTCAGCAGTCTCGCGGACGCGACGGGCGCTTTATCGATCTTATTGTACACCTGGATGCACGGCACGGCGGCTGCCCCGATGTTATCCAGGACGAGTTCTACCTGCCGGCGCCGATCGGCGTGATGAGGGTCGCTTGCATCGATCACGTGCAGGAGCAGCTCCGCCTCCTGCGTTTCGGTTAATGTCGAACGAAACGCGGCGATCAATTCATGCGGCAGATCTCTAACGAAACCGACGGTATCGGCCAACAGGATCTCGCTCTCACCGTCCGCGGACAGACGCCGGATGGTCGGATCTAGCGTCGCGAACAGCTGGTCGCGCGCATCCGCGTTGGCCCCAGTCAAGGCGTTGAACAGGCTGGTCTTTCCCGCGTTGGTATAGCCCACCAGGGAGACGGTCGCGACCCGCGCGCGACGCCGCTCTCGGCGACCCATTTCGCGCTGTTTCTCGACCCGGTCCAAACGAGACTTGAGATGCTTTATCCGCTGGTTCAGGAGTCGGCGATCGAATTCTAGCTGCGTCTCACCCGGCCCGCGAAGTCCGATTCCGCCCTTCTGCCTCTCCAAGTGGGTCCAACCGCGCACGAGCCGCGTCGATAGATGTTCGAGTTGGGCAAGCTCGACCTGGATCTTGCCCTCGAATGTTGCTGCGCGCTGAGCGAAGATATCCAGGATCAGGCCGTTACGGTCCAAGACACGCGTCTTCAACAGATTCTCGAGATTGCGCTCTTGACTCGGGCTCAGCGGCTGGTTCACCAAGACCAACTCGGCACAACTCGCTTCTACCCGCTCGCGCAGCTCCTCGGCTTTGCCCGAACCGATGAACAACTTTGGCGTGGGCCGGTCGCGTCGTGCCTCGATCTCGTCCACGACTTCAGCCCCAGCGGACGCGGCCAGCGCTTTAAATTCTTGGATCTCGTCTTCGTCGCATGACCTTTTCAGGCCGATGTGAAGCAAAAGCGCGCGTTCGCCACTTCCGGGGCGGTCAGGCAATACGGGCTCCCTGCCCTTGCGGGCGTTTATTCCTCGGCGTCCTCATCGTCCGCGGACAGTTGCACATTCCGTGACGGTACGACGGTTGAGATGGCGTGTTTGTAGACCATCTGGCTGACGCTGTTGCTAAGCAGCACGACAAACTGATCAAAGGAGTCGATCTGCCCCTGTAGCTTGATGCCGTTGACCAGATAGACGGAGACCGGAACCTTCTCTTTGCGCAAGGCATTAAGAAATGGGTCTTGCAATGACTGACCCTTGGCCATGGATATCTCCTTATTTTTAGGTTTTTCGAGATCAGGGCCGAAGTCGCTTCCGGCAGCCCCTGCGGCTGTCTTAAAGCCCAAACTCCGTTATTCACAAAAGGTGACATCCCACAGGCCTGAAATAGTAGCACAGAGCCAATAGTTCAAGCCCCTATTTGCTATGAGTCTGATTCCCTAAGCGAGTTCCTCGCGGACGCGGGCGATCAAGGTTTGCTCGATGTCCGGGCTGGCAGCCGCTAGATATTCGGCATTCGAGTCCGAGCGTAATGATGTTAGTTGCCGCTTCGCGAGTTGGCGCGTAGAGGCAAGTGCGCGCGCACGAGCCTCGTGCCAGTCGAACTCACCGTCCAGGTAACTCCAGATCTGCCGATAACCCACCGCCCGCATGGCCGGCGTCGCCGAAGTCAGATCGTCCCGAGCCTTCAACTCGGTCACTTCCTCTACGAATCCCGCCTCGACCATGGCATCAAACCGCTGCTCGATTCGACCGGCGAGCGCCTTGCGGTCGTCCGGCAATAACGCGAGTGTCGTGACCACCGACAGATCGCCGCCACTCGAGCGACGCTGTTGGACACTAAGCGCTTCGCCGGTCAGCTCGTAGACCTCGAGCGCTCGCTGTATCCGCTGCCCGTCATTCGGGGCTATTCGCGCCGCCGCTTCCGGATCGACACCCGCCAGGCGGCCGTGCAGAGCCGGCCATCCCTCGGCGGCGGCTTCCGCGTCGAGTCGCCGACGTATCGACACATCCGCCTGAGGAAGATTCGCTAGGCCGTCGCGTAACGCGCGCAGATACAGATGCGTGCCGCCGACCAACAGGGGCAAGCGGCCGCGCGCCGCGATGTCTCTGATGGCCACGCCTGCGTCACGAACGAAACGGCCGGCTGAATAGGTATCGGCGGCATCGGCAATATCGATGAGGTGGTGAGGCACGATCGCGCGAACGTCGGCGGAAGGTTTCGCCGTACCGATGTCCATGCCGCGGTAGACGAGCGCCGAGTCCATGCTGACGATCTCTAACGGAATCCGCGCCGCAATCTTCAGCGCCAACTCGGTCTTGCCGCAGGCTGTGGGGCCGGTCAGACAAACGCAGCTCGGCCGGACAGAGTCGCCGGCCGGACCCATGCTCACTGTCCGCGGAGAAAGAGCCGATCGAGCTCGGCAACGGTGATCCGTGTCCAGGTAGGGCGGCCGTGATTGCACAGATCACTTCTCTCGGTTCGTTCCATTTCCCTGAGCAATGCGTTCATCTCCGCGATGTCGAGCTGGCGATTCGCGCGGATGGCACTATGGCACGCCATCGTCGCGAGTAATTCATCGGCTGCTGCCTCCACTCTATCAACACCCTCCGTTGCGAGCAGATCGCTGAGCACATCGCACATCAGCACTGCAACTTCCGCCCCCTGCAGTATCAAGGGCACTTCCGTAATCTGAATTTCTTCGGGCCCGCGACGTCTGACGACGAACCCAAGTCGAGCGAGTTCCGTCGCATTGCTCTCGACGGCCTCGGCTTCGCGCTCGGACACCTTGAGCGCGATCGGCACGAGTAGCGACTGGCCTTTCAGCTTGCTCTCGCCAAACGATTGTTTGAGCCGCTCGTACGTGATGCGTTCATGGGCGGCATGCATATCGACGATGATCAGGCCTTCACTGTTCTCTGCGAGAATATAGATGCCGGAAAGTTGGCCGAGCGCGAAACCGAGCGGCGGTGACTCCTGATCGGCGGGTTGCGGCGCGGGCCGCGAGTGCAGAGCCGCGTAAAGCGGCAGCACCTCACGTACTTCTGCTGCGTGCGGTCGTCCGCTCAGACCGAGCGGCCGTTGCTGCACGGAGTGCTCAGCAGTGCCCATAATAGCGCCTGCGGGTGAGCGCAGCGTTTCTCGTTGCCCGGACTCGAGCGTACTCGCGAGCGCGGCCTCCACCGTGCGAAACACGAAGTCATGAACCAGACGAGAGTCTCTGAAACGAATCTCCAACTTCGCCGGATGCGCGTTGACGTCGACGCGCCGGGGATCGAGCTCGAGGAATACCACATAGGCCGGCTGCCGCGACTGAAAAAGCACGTCCTGATAGCCCAAGCGCACCGCATGACGCAGTACTTTGTCGCGCACCACGCGGCCGTTAACGAACGTATACTGCATATCGGCCTGACTTCGGGAAAACGCGGGATCCGCGAGCCAACCGAAAAACCGCAACCCTTCGATGTCGCGTTCGAAGTAACGTGCGTGAGTTAGGAACTCCTCTCCACAGACCTGACTCAGGCGCGCTTCGTACTCCTCGCGGTTCTCTGCCTCCGGCAATGCGATATTCGCGCGCTGATTGTGCCGGAGCTGCCACGAAACGTCGAACCGCGCCAACGACAAGCTGCGTACCACCGTGTCGATATGGGAAAACTCGGTACGTTCCGTGCGTAAAAACTTTCGCCGGGCGGGCGTATTGAAGAAAAGATCCCGGACTTCCAGCGTCGTTCCCGGCGGGTGCGCAGCCGGCCGCAGCGAGCCCAACTGACCGCCATCGCATTCGATCGACCAGCCCGAGTCTTCTCCCTCCGCCCGAGAAGTCAGTTTTAGATGCGCTACCGAAGCGATACTCGGCAGCGCCTCGCCTCTAAACCCCAACGTCGCGACACGCTCCAAGCCTTCAAGGCTCGCAATCTTGCTGGTCGCGTGACGCGACAACGCCAGGGACAACTCATCTTTAACGATACCGGCTCCGTCATCGCGAATTCGAATCAGACGGGTTCCGCCGGCCTGTATTTCGATATCGACGCGCTTCGCCCCCGCGTCGAGACTGTTCTCCACGAGTTCTTTCAGCGCCGAGGCGGGACGTTCGATGACCTCGCCTGCGGCGATCTGGTCGATGAGCTGAGGCGGGAGCATCCGGATGGTCACGCCCGCTATTGTACAAATCTTTGCTGGCTAGATTGGGATCGTCAGGACCTGACCGATGTGGATCACATCGTTAGTAATCTGATTGAATCGCTTCAGGGTCGCCAGCCGCACGTCATAGCGCTCAGCGATCCCGGACAACGTCTCGCCGCGCGTGATCACGTGTCGCCGCGGGCTCTGACGTACCGGTGGCGGATGCAGGGCCAAATAACTGCCCGGTCGCGGATTGGCGCGAAAGTAATCGACGATTCCGTCGTGGATAGCGCGAGCGAGATCGGTCTGAAAACGAGCGTCGTTTAGCGCTCGCTCTTCCGATG
>CAUZMW010000052.1:0-17930 GCA_963581225.1 Gammaproteobacteria bacterium | reverse complement strand
TATCAGCCTCTCGCGATGCGTTATCGGGGGATCACGGTTGAGACGAACACGCCGCCGCGAGGACCGCAACGTGGTCCCGGCCAAAATCAGATCGCTGCGGCGGTTGAACCCATCCTGGACAAGGCCGCTCGCGAACTCGGACTCGACCAGGTCGCGATCCGGCGCATTAACGCGGCGGACAACGACGGTAAATACAACGGTAACCAGGGCCCGATTACGAGCGCGTATCAGGGTGATGCGCTGGAGCAGGGTGCCGAAGCCTTTAATTGGGAAGAAAAACGCGCGCGTAGCGGGCAGCGGCAGGGATCGAAAGTCATCGGTGTCGGCGTGGGCCAGGCGTTTCACTCGGCCGGGCGCAGCGGTTATGACGGGCTGGTACGCCTGACCCCGGACGGTAAGCTGCATATCCATAACGGCGCCGGCAATCTCGGCACCTACTCCTACGGCTCCACATCCCGGGTGGCCGCCGAAGTACTGCAGTGCGCGTGGGAGAATTGTGTCATTCACCATGGCGACAGCCGCAAATCACTACCCTGGAGCCCGACGCAGACCGGCAGCAATACGTCGTTCACGATGACGCGTACCAATTACGTGGCCGCCATGGATGCCGTGCAGAAGCTCAAGGAGATCGCCGCAATGGACTTGGGCGGATCGCCGGAGGATTACGAAATCGCCGATGAGGCCGTCTATCTCAAGTCCGACGAGACGGCGCGTATTACCTATGCCGATGCCGCGCAACGAGCGATAGAGTTGGGTGGAAGCTATTCCGCGGAAGATCTTCCGTCGGACATACACGAGGTTACGCGGCAAGCTGTCGCCGGCGTGGCCGGTACCGGGCTTGTCGGTATCGCCAAGGACACGCTGCGGCACGACGCCACCGTTCCGGCGATCGCCGCCGGATTCATGGAAATCGAACTCGATCTGGAGACAGGCAAGTTTGAGATTCTGGATTACATCGGCGTCGCGGACTGCGGCACGGTACTGCATCCCCAGAGTCTTGCGACCCAGGTAAAAGGAGGTGCCGTTATGGGCATCGGGATGGCCGTTTCGGAACGCCACATCTACGACGCACAGAACGGCTTGCCGGCGAACGTAGCGTTACATCAGAGTAAACCACCGTCCTATCTCGATGTGCCGGCCGACATGCAGTGGGCCGCAGTCGATATAGCGGACCCACAAAACCCGGTCGGCGCGAAGGGCATTGGTGAACCGGTCGAGGGCTGTGCCACGGCGGCGTTGCTGTGCGCGATCTCGGACGCGATGGGCGGGCACTATTTCAATCGCTGTCCGGTGGTGCCGGACATGATCGTGAATGCCGCGGCCGGGCGGGAGCAGTCTCACGGTCCGCTGCAGGTCAATACGGCCTGATTTGTATGTCGAGCCAGCCTGTAGGAACTAATCTTCGATCCGAAGCGGCTGTTCGCCGACGGGGTGCTGGCTAGACTTTGAAGTCGTTACTGGACAAGCTTCGACGGATAGTTACGAAGACAGAAGTGGAACCGAAAGAAGAGTCGGAAGAAGCTGCTTTCGTGTACACAATTTTGTTCGTGTGCATGGGCAATATCTGTCGATCTCCGACCGCGGAAGGCGCCTTCAAGCACGTACTAGCTGAACGGGCTCCGGACTTGTCAATTCGTGCGGACTCGGCCGGTACCCATGCCTACCATGTTGGAGAGCCTCCGGATCCTCGCGCCCAGCGTGCCGCGGAGCGGCGTGGAATCGATCTCAGTGAACAGAAGGCGCGGAGGGTTCGGGAAGAGGACTTCGCAAGCTTCGATCTCGTTATAGCAATGGATGGACTCAACCTTGAATTGCTCGTCGAGCTCAGTCCACCCGAATATCACGACCGAATAAAACTCTTTCTCGATTACGCGCCGCAGCTTGGCCGACGCGATGTACCGGACCCTTACTACGGCGGCAGCAACGGCTTCGAGCTGGTACTCGATCTTATCGAAGATGCGTCGATCGGGCTGTTGGAGCAGCTTCGCAACAAACCGATCGTTCGAAGTGAATCGCGGGCTAGCTCTTAGTCGTCCCCGAGGATCCTGACTGGTCGGGCGCTACAGGCTGGGGCGATGTCTTCTCGACAGAGGGCGGCGCGGCGGTCTCCGTTACCGGAGCGGGTTGAGCAGCAGGCTCTGAAGCAGGCGCTTGCGGTTGGGCGGCTTGCTCTGGCGCAGGGGCTTGCGGCTGAGCGGCTTGCTGTGGCGCAGGGGCTTGCGGCTGAGCGGCTTGCTGTGGCGCAGGGGCTTGCGGCTGAGCGGCTTGCTCTGGCGCAGGGGTTTGCGGCCGAGCAGCCGGTTCTGGAGCGGGCGCCTTGCTCGGCACCGGCTTCGTAGTCACCGCTGGCTTGTTCTCCTGTGGCGGCGATTGTACGTCGGGTTGAGGTGCCACTGGAGGTTGTGCGGCGTGTTGCTCGGCCGGTTGCTGAGTCTGTTGCGCGGGATCGCTCTTGGGCTGCCTGCGTACACGTTTCTTGCGGTTTCCGCCCTGATTATCCGTCTGACTCTCGCCGTTCTTATTCGCGGCATTGGTCTGATTCGCATTCTGTTCTTGAGGCTGCTTATCTCCCGATGCGGAGCCACGCCGTCTCCGCGGCCGCCGGTTGCGCGAGCCACCAGCGCTGCCGGTGCCGTCGGGCTTGCGTTCCCGACTCTGCTTCGATCCACGCGAACCGCTACCGCCACCCTGAGAGCGATTCTGTCCCTGGCCGCGGTTACGATCTCGCTGGTTTCGATCACCACCCTGAGATCGACGGCCGGAGCCGCGATTCGAGCGTTTTGAACGACTCTGCCGAGAACGTCGTCCGGACGGGGCTTCCTCTCTCTTAGGCGTTAGCGACAGCCATCCGAACAGGCGCTGCCACAAGGACGGACCGCTCCTACGCCGCTGCCGGCGCTGCTTCTCTACCGGTTTCGGTGCCGGTACCTGCGGAATGACCCCGGCCACGGCGGGCTGCTCCGGTTGCGGCTGCGTGTGTTGCGCCTGAAACGCTTCGGTCGGATCTTTCTCCGGCTTCACCTGTTTGTAGCTGGTAGCTTTATTCTCCGGAAGATCTAATTCGTCATCACGCACGCGTTTGATCGTGTAGTTTGGCGTCTCCAGGTTGGGGTTGCCGATCAGAACGACGGAGACGTCGTTCTCGTCTTGAATTGACTGAGCCCAAGCGCGTTTCTCGTTGAGTATGTAGTTGCTAACGTCGACCGGAAGCTGAACGATGACCTTCGAAGATCGTTTTTTTCGTGCTTCCTCGCCGACCAGCCGCAGGATCGCCAGTGCAAGCGACTCGACGCTTCGCACCTGGCCGATGCCGTTACAGCGTGGGCAGACCGATTGGGTGGCTTCACCCAACGATGGACGTACGCGTTGTCGAGACATCTCGAGCAGACCGAAGCGGGAGATTCGGCCGATTTGGATGCGGGCCCGATCCTGCCGCACGGAGTCACGCAGCGTATCCTCGACTTCTCTCTGGTTGCGATTCGGCCCCATGTCGATGAAATCGATAACAATCAAGCCACCGAGATCGCGAATTCGCAGCTGCCGTGCGATCTCTTCGGCTGCTTCGACATTGGTATTGAGAGCTGTCTCCTCGATGTCGTCGCCCTTGGTCGCTCTTGCGGAGTTGATATCGATCGCGGTGAGCGCTTCGGTGTGGTCGATAACGATACTTCCGCCGGAAGGCAGGGACACAGAGTGCGAGAATGCGGACTCGATCTGGCTTTCGATTTGATATCGTGTAAACAGCGGAACGGCATCGTCGTAGAGCTTGAGTTTGCGAAGATTGTGCGGCATGACCCGCTCGATAAACTCATGCGCCTCCGCGTATACCTCGTCGCCGTCGACCAGGATCTCGCCAATCTCGTCCGAGAAATGGTCACGCACAGCGCGAACGATCGCATTGCCTTCCTGGTAGATCAGGAACGGGGCAGGGCGTTCGGTGACCACGCTTTTGATGGCTTCCCAGATGCTGAGAAGGTAGTCGATGTCCCAGCGAAGCTCTTCGATGCTGCGGCCCACACCGGCGGTGCGGACGATACAACCCATTCCTTCAGGAGGGTTAAGCTCGTCCAGTGAATCGCGAACGATATCTCGATCTTCGCCGGTAATGCGCCGGGAAACTCCACTGGCACGGGGATTGTTCGGCATCAGGACTAAAAACCGGCCTGCCAGACTGACAAAAGTCGATAACGCGGCACCCTTGTTACCGCGCTCCTCTTTCTCGACCTGGACGACGATCTCCTGCCCGTCTTTCAAGACGTCTTTGATCTGAACCCGCCCACCTTCGGCAGGCTCGCGGACGTAGTATTCGCTGGAGATTTCCTTGAGGGGAAGAAAGCCGTGGCGCGTAGCGCCATAGTCTACAAACGCGGCTTCCAGGCTGGGCTCTATTCGGGTAACACGCCCTTTATAGATATTTGCCTTTCGCTGCTCTCGCGAGGGTACCTCGATATCAAGATCGTAGAGCTTCTGGCCATAGACTATGGCCACGCGCAACTCCTCTTGCTGAGTTGCATTGACTAGCATTCGTTTCATAATTTTCTGGTCCATTGGCGGCGAGCCCGAGTCCGGGATCGGCCAACGCGATCTGCGAGGCAGAACAGCAGAGAATCTGGTTGTAAGCTGGCTGTATCATAAATCTCGCCCAGGGCACCGAGTGCTCAATCTGTCGCGGCAAGATCCGCCTGTACTGAGGAAATACAGCGACAGAGAGCGATCGCCTGGTCCTAATCGCGGCTGCCCGAACTATGGATCCGCCGACTAAAAAAAACCTGCACTGACGGCCAGATGTCTAGTGGCCGCCCCGTTGTTCCAGGGCTGAAAGTTAACCTTGCGGCACTTAAGAGCCCACTAATGTACTATAGCACAGCCATCTAGAGGCTCAATTTGCCGCTGCATCGCATGTCGACTCCATCACGCGACTTCACGACCGCCTCAGCCTACTATCGGGAAATAGATTCCGAGTTGGTAGGCCAGCGCCTGGATAATTTTTTGTTGGGTCAGTTGAAAGGCGTACCACGGAGTCACGTGTACCGCTTGATTCGCTCGGGTCAAGTTCGAGTCAACAGTGGCCGGGTACGGGCGAGCTACCGCCTTAAGCTCGCTGATCGCGTTCGCGTGCCGCCGGTCGCGCAGCGATCCCGGGCCAAACCCAGGATCCCCGAAGGCGGACTCCAGTGGCTCGAAGATCGGATCCTCGCCGAAGATTCCAGGCTGCTCGTCCTGGACAAGCCGTCCGGCATGGCAGTCTACGCCGGAACGGGAGTCGATTTCGGTTGTATCGAAGCGCTTCGCAGCCTTCGACCCGGGCTACCGGCCCTGGATCTCGTCCATCGCCTGGATCGCGGAACGTCCGGTTGCCTGTTGGTAGCGAAGCGGCGGAGTGCGCTGCGGCGGTTGCACAGCCTGCTCCGAAATGGCGGGATGAAAAAGCGCTATCTGACGTTGCTGTGCGGGTCCTGGCAGCACGGTCGGGTCGAAGTCGACGCACCGCTGGTGACTGAGCGGCAACGCAACGGTGAGAACTTCGTGAGCGTGAGTGAGTCCGGTAAGGCGGCCCGAAGTCAGTTTCGCGTCGTCGAGAATTATGGTTCTCGTGCCACGCTGATGGAGGTTTCCATCGTGACGGGGAGGACCCACCAGATTCGAGCACATGCAGCCCACATGGGTCACCCCGTCGCCGGAGATGAACGGTATGGGGACGTGGAATTCAATGCGCAGCTAACGAAGCTCGGTCTCCGCCGGATCTTCCTGCACGCGCACGCGGTCGACTTCGTCTGGCCGGACAGCGAGGAAGAATTCATGATCAGCTCGCCATTACCGGACGATCTCCGGGAATTTCAGCGACGGCTCGAGTCCAGCGGATCGAGATCGAGATCCCGTAGAGTCTGAGCCAGCCAGATCAAGGGTAGCCCCAGCAGTGCGGTGGGATCTTCGGAGCGGATGGCTCGAAAGAGCGAGATTCCGAGCCCCTCCGCCTTGAAGCCGCCTGCGCAATCATAGGGTTGTTCCCTTTCGAGATACCGGTTCAGATCCGCCTGCGGGAGCTTTAGGAAATCGACTTCGGTGCTGTCGAGGCCGTGCCGCGACTCGCCGGAGTTGCAGTCGATGACGGTCGTCGCTGTACTGAGTACGACGGTCTCGCCCTGGCAGTCGCTTAGCTGGCGTAGCGCAGTGTCGTGGTCACCTGGCTTTCTGAGCAGTTCACCGTTCAGGGCCGCCACCTGATCGGCGCCGACGATTATCTCATCGGTCGAACGGCCTGAGATTCTCGCTATTTGTGCTTTGGTCGTTGCAAGCCGGGTCGAGAGCGTTGGCGCATCCTCTCCCGCCAGAGCGCTCTCGTCCGCATTGGCGGGGCGCACTTCGAATGGCAGGCCCAGTCTCTCCAACAGCTGTTGACGGTACGGCGAGGTCGACGCGAGAATTAGCCGTGCCATGGCGAGCGCCGGGCTAAGCTCTCGTAATCTTCGATTTTGACAGCTGAAACTCTTATACCTATCATAGATCGATTATGCCTGGCTCGTTGTACGCTTGGTACAGTCTGTACGATTTGGACGCCTTGGCGGAACGCGAGGCTGTTTTGAGCGGCGAGATCGGGCTGCGACAGCTTACGCGGCTTGGTGAAATTCTGCATTCGGATCGAGGCAACATCCAGGCAAGCTTAAAGTTTCATCGACAGACAAATCGTTTCATCGCGGTGGACCTGACAGTTGAGGTGGTCCTGGAATTGATTTGTCAGCGTTGCCTGGAGCCGGTCGTGCTGAATGTTTCCAAACGGTCGTCACTAACGCTATTGGCGCCGGAATCGATGAATAGCCGTGTGGCAAAGGAAGGCGAGGCCGTAGTTCTGACGGAAGGAAGACTCAACCCGGCTGCGCTAATTGAGGATGAACTAATCGTGTCGTTACCGATAATTCCACGGCACGCAGAAATCGATGAGTGTGGAAGTGTGGCTCAGGCTGTTCAGGCGTTAGCGCCTGAAGAACGGTCTGGGACAACCGAGCCGCCTCTGAGAAATCGCTGAGGAGACAACAAGAATGGCTGTTCAAAAAGGGCGTAAGACTCCGTCCAGACGAGATATGCGTCGCTCGCACGATAAGCTAACGGGCCCGACGCTGTCTGTGGATGCAGACACGGGTGAGACGCACCGACGTCACCATGTTACGGCCGAAGGGTTCTACCGCGGCCGCAAAGTCATGGCAATCCCGGTCCCGGCTGAAGAGCAGGAAGATTAGGAAACTAATCGAGTAGCACTGACCTAGACGCTGCTTCTTCTCCATAGCTACTCCAATGACTCGCAAGGTTGTAATTGCGCTTGATGCCATGGGTGGTGACCGTGGTCCTGATGTTGTCGTGCCGGCCGCGCTGGCCATCCTGGAACGCGACGATTCCGTCAGTCTGTCGCTTGTCGGGCTGCCTGACACGCTAGACGACGCTCGCCGAGTCGCCGGTGACCAATACGGTAACCGGCTTCGTTACGTCATCGCGACAGAAGTTGTGGCGATGGACGATCATCCTGCCGATGCGCTGCGGCGAAAAAAGAAATCTTCATTGCGTCTTGCGATACAGGAAGTAAAGGATGGGATGGCAGATGCTTGCGTGAGTGCAGGCAACACAGGGGCGTTAATGGCGACGGCCCGTTACGTATTGAAGACGCTGCCCGGCATCGATAGGCCGGCGATTATTTCGGCTGTGCCTGGACTGAACGCCCCGTCCTTCATGTTAGACCTTGGCGCAAATATCGGCTGTAGCGCGCAACACTTGTTGCAGTTCGCGCTCATGGGTACGGTCGTCGCCGAGGACATTCTCGATATTGAGCATGCGAGCGTCGGATTGTTGAACATAGGTCAAGAAGAGATCAAAGGTAACGATGTCGTTCGTGAAGCCGGGGAACTGCTGGCTCAAAGTAGCTTGAACTACATCGGATTTGTAGAGGGAGACGATATTTTTAGCGGCAAAGCAAACGTGATCGTAAGCGATGGGTTCGTTGGCAATGTCGCGCTTAAGACGATGGAGGGCGTCGCGAACTTGATCGAAAGCTACCTTCGCGAGGAGTTCTATCGGAACTCGTTACGCAAGGTACAAGGCCTGATAGCCGCGCCCGCTCTCAAGGCACTACGCGACCGGTTGGATCCTCGCCGTTATAACGGGGCGAGTCTCGTGGGACTCAACGGCGTGGTCATAAAGAGCCATGGTGGCGCCGACAAATTCGCGTTCGAAACTGCCGTCAATACGGCGATTATCGAGGGGCGAAAAGGCGTACCCGTGCAAATAGGAAAGCTTCTCGAGGATAAATCAGCACAATGTATTCGCGCATAGCAGGAACAGGCAGCTATCTGCCCGAAAGGGTCGTAACCAACCAGGAGCTTGAGGCGACGGTGGATACGACGGACGAATGGATTCGGACTCGTACCGGTATCGAGCAACGACATATTGCTGCGGACGATGAGATGACCAGCGATCTGGCCTATCACGCTTCACTAGCTGCGATGGACGCAGCCGGCGTGGCCCCGCACGAGATCGACATGATCGTCGTTGGCACATGCACCCCCGATCTTGTCTTTCCGAACGTAGCGTGTCTGTTGCAGGAGCGACTGGGCATCGGTGGTGGGCCGGCATTCAGTGTAGAGGCAGCGTGCAGTGGATTCATGTACGCGTTCTCCGTCGCGGATCAATTCATTCGCACCGGCACGGTCCGGCGAGCCTTAGTGGTCGGCGCCGAGACCATGTCACGAATTGTGGACTGGACAGATCGTGAGACATGCGTTTTGTTCGGCGATGGCGCCGGCGCCGTCGTTATCGAGGCGTCCGAAGAGCCTGGAACGATCTATTCAGTTCTGGGCGCGGACGGTAAATACAAGAATATGCTGTATGCCGAGATGGGCATCTCGAAAAAATCGACGGTGCCCGACGCGTCCTTTATCCGGATGAACGGCAACGACGTTTTTAAAATGGCTGTGCGGACCCTCGAAAGAATGGTTGATCAGGTGATCGAGGAGAACGACATCAAGCAGGGAGATATTGACTGGTTCGTCCCCCATCAGGCTAATCTTCGTATCATCAATGCCACGGCCAAGCGGCTAAAGATACCCATGGAGCGGGTAGTCCTGACGGTCGCACAGCATGGCAATACCTCGGCGGCTTCGGTTCCCATGGCATTGGACACGGCGGTCCAGGATGGACGAATCAAACGCGGCGACCTGCTGCTCCTGGAGGCTTTTGGCGGCGGGTTTACCTGGGGCGCGAGCCTGATTCGCTATTGAGAGCGGTCGGGGCCTTACCGGTCGCCTCCGCTGTAGGAGCGACGGCCTCGTCGCGATGCTCCGTTCAAGATCCAGTACACATCCCAAGTCTCATCAAATGTGTATACTATTCAGCTATATGGGCAGGCTATTTACGATACTTCTAATCTTGGCCGCCGCGGGACAGGCGTTCGCGCTTGAGCTCCCGCTATCGGCGGATAGCCATGTCGTTGGCGAGAACACGATGCTCGTAGCGACCTACGAGGATACCTTCGTCAAGATCGCCCGCGCCCACGACCTCGGGTTCGACGAACTGATCCAGGCTAACCCCGATGTAGACCCCTGGATTCCGGGGGAGGGCACCGAAATCGTCTTGCCGACCCAATTCGTGCTTCCTCAAGCGCCGCGTAGAGGAATCGTCATCAATCTTCCCGAGCTCAGGCTCTACTATTATCCCGATGGCGATTCCGGCCGGGTCATTACTCACCCCATCAGTATCGGCCGGATGGAATGGCGCACACCGTTGGGCCTGACCGAGATCTACAGCAAGGCGGTGAACCCAACGTGGTACCCGCCACAATCGGTCCGTGACGAACACGCTGAGCAGGGTCGGCCGCTGGAAGCGGTTGTACCGCCGGGTCCTGATAATCCGCTGGGCAAACACGCGCTGCGTCTCGCGCTTCCGGGCTATCTCATCCACGGTACTAATATGCCGGCCGGTGTCGGTATGCGCGTCACTCACGGCTGCATTCGCATGTTCCCGGAAGATATCGAAGCTTTGTTCGACGACGTTCCGGTCGGCACGCCCGTACGGATCGTCAATCAACCCTTCAAGCTTGGCCGATACGGTGCCGGTTTTTATCTGGAGGCGCACCCGCTCCTCGACGAGGAACTTCAGGACGATGAAGTTTTCATCATGACCGAACTCACACGTGCTTACGTCGCCGCTACCGAGGAAGGCCAAGGAGACGGCTTCAACTGGGCAATGGCAGAACGCGTGGTGCTGAACGCTCGCGGCGTTCCAGAGTTCGTTTCATCCGACAGCCCGCTGTAGCGGGCGATTTCCAACCACACAAAAAAAGCCGCTGGCAATATTTGCCAACGGCTTTTGATTCGATGCGTTGCTTATTACTTAGCGGTCGTAGCTTCGAACATGCGATCGACTTTCTCGTTGGTCGCATCGCAACAAGCCTGAGCCGCATTAGCTGCGGAGAGGGCTTGATTCGCCGTACTCTGGGCGCCTGAAGCCGCCTGCTGCGCTTCTGCTGCATCGCGTTGGGCTTCATCTGCCGAGCTTTGAGCGCTTTCTGCAATCGCCTGAACCGCATCAAGCTGCTCCTGGGTGATCGTTGCGCAACCAGTGGCAATGACCAGGACGGCAACGAGTGCGCCGAGCTGAAGTTTTCTGAACATAGGGTATCCCCTGATTGAAATGATAAACCGTGCGCAATTATTTCCTAAAGCGCGCAACACTGCAATTAAGAACCCAATCTATGTTGCCGAAAATCAATATATTTTGGTAAATCTACGCTCCGCGGGGACGATCCTTGCAGGTCTGATTTCGTCCATCTGAGCAAAGCAGCAGCCACGACGAGTATCCGGGCTTGGTACCGCGTTTCTTTAGGGCCGATAGTTGACCTCAACGATGGACTGTATATAATATCAGTAACTGATTTTATATACAGCTATCGATATGCAGAACCTAACCCCCAGACAGAGCCAAATTCTCCTTTTAATTCAAAATTTTATAAGAGATTCGGGGATGCCGCCTACCCGTGCCGAGATTGCCGAAGCACTGGGCTTTCGTTCCGTGAATGCCGCTGAAGAGCATCTGCGGGCTCTGGAACGCAAGGGCGCCTTAGAGTTATTGCCGGGTACGTCTCGCGGTATTCGGCTCAAGGACGCTATACGGGAGCAGCTCGGTTTGCCGTTGGTGGGCAGAGTTGCGGCAGGAGAGCCTATTCTTGCCGAAGAGCATATTGAGGCTCGTTATCAGATCGATCCGGGTATTTTCGCTGCTGAGCCGCATTTCCTGCTGCGGGTACAAGGTATGAGTATGCGGGATGCGGGCATATTAGATGGCGATTTAGTGGCGGTGCATCGCTCAACTGAAATAAGAAATCGACAAATCATAGTCGCTCGTTTGGAAGATGAGGTTACGGTTAAGCGCTACCGCCAGGAAGGGCACCAGGTTTGGTTGATGCCCGAGAATTCGGACTTTGAGCCGATTCAGATCGATCTCAGGGAACAACCCCTAACCATAGAAGGCGTTGTCGTGGGCGTGGTTAGGGAGGCTGTATAACGAAAAAGGTACCGGGTTTATTTTCCGGTCAGAAAATAAACCCGGTACCTTTTTCGTGACCACCGTGAGCGTCGAGAAACTCATCAATCACCCGCATATTTGGCAGGGAGCGGATAGCCAGCCTTCCCACACCATTCATTCGACGGGTTTTAAAGAATTAGATAATCACCTGCCCGGGGGTGGTTGGCCTACGGCAACTCTGACAGAGATCATCTTAGAGAGTTACGGGATTGGTGAGCTGAGCCTCTTAATGCCGGCCCTGGCGCGTTTAAACCGGCCTCAAAATTCAGAGCAAGCTGCGGGCTGGATTCTCTGGGTTTCGCCGCCTTTTATTCCTTATGCTCCTGCTTTGAGCCGGCATGGCATCGATTTGACTCGCATGTTGTTCGTGCATGCAGCGCCAACTCACAGGGATAGCCTCTGGGCTATGGAACAAGCCTTGCGTACCGGTTCGTGTGCCGCCGTATTAGCCTGGGTTCAGTCTGCAGATGAGACCGCCTTACGGCGTCTGCAACTGGCTGCAGAGGAGGGATGTTGTTGGGCGGTGCTTTTTCGTTCCAAAGCGGCGTTACAACAGAGATCACCAGCGGCGCTTAGATTACAACTTCTACGGGAAGGAGAAACTACCCGGATTGAGATCCTGAAATGCCGTGGAGGGCGTCCCGGGGTAATCCGAATTGCTCGCAGCGATGCGGGAGACACCGAGTGGTGGTAGCTTGCTGTGACTCGATCTCTCAATTCACTATCTCTGTTGACTGGGGAAGCGCCATCCTCCCCCCGTAACCCCGTTTTTCACGAATCCCGCTTAAACAACCTCCGCGCAGTATGGATTGCAGTCCGCCTACTAAAAATAACCGGCGATCCACTCGGCACATTGGAGCGTTGTCCTGAAGCTGATCGAACTGTTCTGGAGGCCCTGGCCCGATGGGCCCGGCAATTCACGCCATTCGTGAGTCTCGCGCCTCCTCAAGAATTTCTTATGGAGGTCAATGGGAGTCTCAAGTTATTTGGCGGGCTCGAGGTTATTAAGAAGGCGCTGCGGGCGGAATTCGAGCGTCGACAAATCACGGCTTATCTGTGCGCAGCACCAACAGCACTCGCTGCGCTCTGGCTGGTACGTCATAGGAGCCATGATGTTTGTCTTCCAGAAAAATTGGTGGGCAGTTTAAGTGCGCTTCCTTTAGGAGTAACCGGTTGGCCCGAAAACATTCAATCGTCTCTCCAGAGTATGGGTCTGCAGACCATCGGTGATTGCCTGCGTTTACCACGAGATGGTTTTGCCCGGCGAATAGGCCGGCAATATCTCCATCAGTTGGACCAGTCTCTGGGCGCATACGACTCATGGCCTGAGTTTCGGTCACCTCAGCGTTTGAGCTCTGTACTCGAATTCGCCGATGAAATTGCTGACCCGGCTGTTCTCGCTCATGCGGGGAGCAATCTCATTGAAGATCTCGGTAAGGCTTTGCGTAAGCGTCAGATTGGAGTGGCGAGCTTTGATATTGCCTTCCAGCATCTGCATCGCCCGGCGACGACGGTGTGTATCAAACTGTCAGGCCCCACTCAGGATCGGGGGAGATTTCTGAGACTTTTTTTGGATAAAGTGGAGCGAGTTGTTCTGCCTGCCCCCGTGATTGCGTTGGCGTTGAGGACTGGGCGCGTTGAAGCCACGATCGAACGCAATGCGACATTATTCCAGGATTCGGCTCAGCCGGGATTTGAAGAGGCTATCGATGGATTGATAGAACGTTTACGAGGGCGTTTTGGGGCAACACGAATTCACGGTATCGACCTCGTGGAAGAGCATCGGCCTGAAGCGGCTTGGACAAAGTCGACCGATTTACTGTCGAGAACAAGCCGCGATGCTTTATTGGTTTCGCCCTGGGCGCATCGTCGGCCTCTTTGGATATTGCCTGATCCTTTACCGTTACCGGTTACCGGCAATAGCCTGCCCCGTTACCGCGATCAAGAGCCTTTACAGCCGAAGTCCGGCCCTGAGCGGATAGAAGCGGGATGGTGGAGCGGCGAAGAAGTTAGTAGGGATTACTACGTAGCTGCAAATAGTAATGGCGAGAGACTGTGGATTTACCGGGACCGCTGTGCAGATCGAAACTGGTTTCTTCATGGCATTTTTGGTTGATGGAATGCTTCGTTATGTGGAGCTTCATTGCCTCAGCAACTTTACTTTTCTTCGTGGCGCTTCCCATCCGGAGGAACAGGTAAAGCAGGCCGCTGAATTAGGCTATTCGGGGCTTGCCTTAACCGATGAGTGCTCACTGGCCGGCGTGGTTCGTGCCCACACTGCCGCTCGCGAGTTGCCTCTCCAATTTATTATCGGCAGCGAATTTAGACTCGATAACGATTTGAGGATGGTCGTCCTTGCTTCTGATCGTGATTCCTATGGAGCGCTCGCAGCGCTAATCAGTTGCGGCCGGAGAGCGGCTGACAAGGGGTCCTATCACCTAACCGAGGCAGATGTCAGTCAGTACTTGGGGACCTCGAAAAATCTCATTTTGTGGTTGCCCACAGAGAACCCCGATCTCAGTCAGGGGGCTTGGCTTAAAGAGTGTTTTACCGATCGGGCCTGGCTGGCGACAGAGTTATTGGTGAATGGGCAGGATCGACATTTGTTGAGAGTCTGGACCAAGGCGGCGAAGACACTCGGTTTGCCGATGGTTGCTAGTGGGAACGTACACATGCACTGCCGTGAGCGAAGAATGCTCCAAGATACTGTGACGGCTATTCGGCTTAAGGTGCCGTTGGACAAAGCGGGTTTCGGTCTCTACCCCAACGGGGAACGTTTCTTGAGATCTCTCGAAACGCTCGTTCGTAGTTATCCGGTAGAGCTTTTAAAGGAAACGTTGGCTATTGCCGAGCGTATTGATTTTTCGTTGGACGAGTTGCGCTATGAATATCCTCATGAACTCATCCCCGTTGGGGAAACGCCTGCGAGCCATCTTCGTGCGCTTACCGAGACGGGTATGTGCTGGCGGTGGCCTCATGGTGTGCCGGTCAAAGTGTCGACGCTTATCGAGCATGAACTCGAACTCATTTCAGAACTCCGCTATGAGTTCTATTTTCTTACGGTCCATGACATCGTTCAGTATGCGCGTAGCGAAGACATACTCTGCCAAGGGCGCGGTTCCGCGGCTAATTCCGCTGTTTGTTACTGTTTAGGAATAACGGAGGTAGATCCTGCGCGCATGGAAGTGCTCGTGGAGCGATTTATTTCCAAGGAACGGAATGAACCTCCGGATATCGATGTCGATTTTGAGCATGAGCGGCGTGAGGAGGTCATTCAATATATCTATAAAAAGTATTCGCGTGAGCGGGCGGCGTTAGCAGCGACCGTCATCAGCTATCGAGCCAAGAGCGCCGTACGTGATGTAGGTAAGGCACTAGGGTTTGGAGAGTTGCAGGTCGATACGTTCGCCAAGTCCCTGCAGTGGTGGGGCGGCCGGCGAATCGATCCGGAGCGGGTGAAGGAAGCCGGCCTCGATCCAGCCAGCCCCATGGTTCGCCGTTTGCTCGCTCTCGTCAGAGCTTTAATCGGATTTCCCAGGCATCTCTCTCAGCATGTAGGTGGATTTGTGATCTCTCAGGGGGCTTTGAGTCGGTTAGTCCCCATTGAGAACGCCGCCATGCCGAACCGTACCGTCATCCAGTGGGACAAGAATGATCTGGAAGATCTGGGGTTATTGAAGGTGGATGTACTCGGATTGGGGATGTTGAGCGCGATCCGCCGTAGCTTCGATCTGATGCAGGCCTTCTATGGCCGAAAACTCAGTATGAGCACGTTGCCGGCCGAGGATCCTGCTGTTTACGCGATGGTTTCCAGAGCCGATACGGTAGGGGTTTTTCAGATCGAGTCACGCGCGCAGATGGCCATGCTGCCCAGACTCAGGCCCAGTTGTTATTACGACCTTGTGATTGAGGTGGCCATTATTCGGCCGGGACCGATCCAAGGAGACATGGTGCACCCCTATCTCAGACGACGCGATGGTAAAGAACCTGTGGTCTATCCGAGCCCCCAGGTCGAAGAGGTGTTGAAGCGCACTCTCGGCGTGCCGATCTTTCAAGAACAGGTCATGAAACTGGCCGTGGTTGCAGCAGGGTTTACGCCAGGGGAGGCCGATCAATTGCGTCGGGCTATGGCCGCCTGGCGTCGTCGTGGTGGTTTGGAGCAATTCGAGCGGCGTCTCACTGAAGGCATGCTGGATCGTGGTTACACGGGAGAATTTGCTGAGCGAATATTCAAACAGATTCAGGGGTTTGGGGAATACGGATTCCCGGAATCCCATGCGGCGAGCTTTGCGCTCTTGGTCTATGTGTCGGCCTGGCTAAAATGTCACGAGCCCGCAGTTTTCTTTTGTGCTTTGCTTAACAGTCAGCCCATGGGGTTTTACGCGCCTGCGCAACTGATACGCGCAGCCCGGAAGGATGGCGTGGAAGTGCAGCCCGTCGATATTCATTGTAGCGACTGGGAATCGACGCTGGAGCGCAATACGCATGGAGATCCGGTTCTGCGCCTGGGCCTTCGTACGGTTAAAGGCCTGTCCGCCGCCGGGGTCGAACAAGTGGTAGAGGCTCGACGCGCGGGCCATTTCGCTAGCATCCAGGACCTGGCGGAACGAACGGAGCTTAATCGTAAGGATCTCGGCGTGTTGGCTGCCAGTGGCGCGCTAAAGCCTCTGGCGAAAAACCGGTATCGTGCCCGCTGGGATGTAGCGGGCGTGCAGAAACCAACGCCGCTCTTCCCGCAGATTCGACTCCCTGAGGGAGCACCGTTGCTGAGAATTCCGACTGAAGGGCAGAACATCGCTGCGGATTACCGGCATTTAGGTTTTACTCTCGGCCGGCATCCGCTCGCGTTATTGCGAGCGCGCCTCATTGCCATGCACATTGAGCAGGCAAACTCGGTTACTGAGCTGGAACATGGAGCGGTTACTTATGCAGCGGGTCTAGTCATTACGCGTCAACGCCCATCGAGTGCTGCGGGCGTCACCTTCGTCACCATTGAGGATGAATCGGGGTATCTCAATCTCGTGGTCTGGGAGCGGCTTGCGAAGTCTCAGCGATCTATTTTGCTCGGCGCGACCCTGCTGGGAGTGAAGGGCCGTGTGCAAAAGGAAGGTGAAGTGGTTCATGTGGTGGCCGACCGGCTCTATGATCACAGCGCGTTGTTGGGCTCTTTGCCTACGCAATCCAGAGACTTTCATTAGCCTGAATCGTCCTACGAATACGGAATACGGGGACGGTCTGCCTAACTATCTAGACAATTCAACAGGGTTCGTGAGTTAGGTAGACCGTCCCCGTATTCCGTATTCGTAGGACGATTCAGGCGACGAGCTGATTGATTTGAAAAATCGGCAGCAAAATGGCCATGACAATCCCGAGCACCATCAGCCCCATAGCGATAATCAGCGCGGGTTCAAGAATGCTCAACATCGTTCCGAGCAGGCTGTCCATCTCACTCTCTTGATGGCTTGCGGCGCGCTCAAGCATGTTCTCGAGTTCGCCGGAGGCCTCGCCGCTGGAAATGAGGTGGATGCTCATCGGCGGAAAGAGCTTGGACTGGCCCAGCGAGTTGCCGATCGAGCCACCTTCACGCACGCGAACCGTCGCTTCTTCGACTGCGTCTCGCATCGGTAGATTCGTGACCACGGAGCCACTGATACTCATCGCCTCGAGGACAGGTACGCCGCTCGAGCTCAATATACTCAGCGTCCGCGTGAAGCGCGCCGTATTAAGACCCCGGCTGACACGTCCGAAGACGGGCATCCGCAGGAGCCAGCGATGATATTGCCGGCGTGGGCCTTCATGGCTCAGTAATCGATTGATACCTACGACTGTGGCGACAATCATGGAGATAACAACAAACCACCAGTTCTGCAGAAAAGTCGACAGAGAAATCAATGCCCGCGTCAGTACCGGCAGAGTCTGTCCGGTTGTCTCGAACACGCCGACCACTTTCGGTACGACGTAGACGAGCATCAGCACGATAATCGTCAGGGCGAGGGCCGTCAGCACGATCGGATAAATCATGGCATGGCTGATCTTCTGTCGCAGCGTGTGACGGGATTCCGTGTAGTCGGCTAGCCGCTCCAGGACCGTGTCCAACCGTCCCGCCTGTTCTCCGGCGGCGATCGTGGCGCGATAGATAGGAGGAAACGCCTGCGGAAAATCGTCAAGCCCGGCCGCAAGCGTGTGGCCTTCCAAGACCTTCGCGCGCACGCCGAGGAGGATATTTTTTAGCCGCGGCCGCTCGGTCTGCTCGCTGACCGCTTGAAGCGCTTCTTCCAGGGGCAGGCCCGCGCGGGCCAACGTGGCGAGCTGCCGCGTGACGAGTGCCAGATCGAGTGCCGATACGCCACGGCCTATAGAGAACT
>CAUZMW010000051.1:0-19043 GCA_963581225.1 Gammaproteobacteria bacterium | reverse complement strand
ATCGCGGGCGAGGTCAGTGTAAAGATGGTCGGATGATCGTGGTCGTGGATATCGGCAATGCCCGGATCAAGTGGGCGCTGGCGGAGCATGACGAGCTGTCGTCGACCCGGACGGCGCTGCATCTACATGAACCCCAACAGGCGCTGGAGGCTATGTTTGGGGCACTGCCCGGAGAGGCCGAGCGCGTCGTTGCAACGAACGTCGCCGGAAAGAAGATTGGCGATTCTTTTGCACAGGGCGTCGCGGATCGTTGGGGCCTGCAGCCGGAGTTTATCGAAACGGTGGCTGAGCAGCTGGGAGTGACCTGTGGCTACTCGGAGCCGCGGCGTCTGGGTGCGGACCGGTGGGTCGCCATGCTGGCAGCGCACAATCTTGCGCCGGGCGCGGTCTGCGTCGTCGATGCCGGTACTGCGGTTACGCTGGATACCGTGGACCGCAACGGCCGGCATCTGGGCGGCCTGATCATGGCTAGTCCGCGGTTAGCTGCAGCAGCGCTCAACCGGCGGACGAGTGATATCTGCGAGACAATCGCGAGCGATGAGGCGCCGGTCGGGTTGGCGATACTGGGGCATAGTACGGACGAAGCGGTCGCTCACGGAGCGATGCTGGGCGTGGCCGCGGCTGTGGACCGAGCACTGGCGACAGTCGCCCAAGAGCTGGATGTCGAACCGCTGGTCTTGCTGACGGGAGGTGAGGCGCCGTCTCTTCTACCCTGGCTGGAAACTGCGGTTCAATACCGGCCTCACCTGGTATTAGAGGGGTTGGCCCTGGTCGCGCTTAGCAACTGATGCGAAATCTTTTTCTTCTGCTGGTACTGGCGAACTTAGGGTTCGCCGCGAGGTATTTCTGGTTTAATGAGCCCACGACTGACGGCCGGTCAGCGCGGAACACCGACGTACCCGGTATCTCGCTGGTCAGCGAGCTCGAAGAGTTGCCGAGTGCGCCTGCCGCGACCGTAGAGGTCGTACCCTCGCCCGTTGAGGATACTCTCGCGCCGCTGACAAAATAGGCGAAGCCGAAGGGTAGATGTTCGGAGATCGCGAGCAGCAGTAGATAGAACATGCAGTTGGCGAGACCCAGCAACAGGTACTGCAACGGGTGTAAGCGCAACTGCGCAAAAATCTCGAACAGAAAATAAATCAGGAAGCTCAGCCCGATGAACAACACGGCGTATTTCGCTGCGCGTGTACTCGCCTCGTAGATGCTGATAGGCACAATGAGATCGAGCCGAATGCGGACCGTGAGATGGTCTCCGGTACGAATCTGGATCTTTGCCAGTTCGACGGATAACCACGGCCGAGGTCGAGCATATGCCAGGTCGCGGAAAAACCCGACTCCGCAATTTCTCGTGTCTCCGGCAGATAAGCGCCTATGAATCCCGGAGAGGGCCACGGCGAATTCAGCGTCACGTCCGTCGTGTCGCCAAGCGGCAGAAACTTGAGCTCACCTGTGCCGCCGAGTGTGAGGTCGAAAGAAAAAGCCTGGGCTTCGTCGAAGCTCTCCAGGCCGAACGCCGCATAAGGCACGCTGAGTTTCTGGCCGAAACCGGCAACGGGCGTGCCTCCTGGTTAGAAATCCGCGCTCTGATCGCCGAGCGTTAGACGCACGGCCTGCTTAATCGGTCGCGCGTCGCTTAGTGGCAAGGCGATGTGCGCGTCCTCCCAAAGAATCTCCCGGTCGGGATAGTCGATGCCGAACACCGGTGGTGGCAGGACGCCGCTTATTGAGAGTTCTGCGGTGTAGACCGGCACCTCGTAGATGCCGCGGTAACGGATCTCGGTGCGTACCGTGCCCTCGAAGCGGAGTGCCTCCGGGAGAACGTAGAGTTCGTCCTGCGCCGTGACGGCGACGCCGTTTACCAGGCGCGTATAGCGATACGGCATCACGAAAATCGGGCCGCCGATCGTCTGAGCGTTACCCTAGGCGCTGGCGATATCCGCGCGGGGCGGACCACGACAGATGCACGCGCTCGCTGACGACTCCCTTGATCATGCTCATTGGAATCAGGAGCAGCAGCACGAGCGCCGCAATGAAGAGCACTTTGCCGCTGACCGACTGTTGCGCCCGCTTGATTAGATCGCTCACGTCGTCTCCGTGATAACTCTATGGGTTAGAGACTGGCAGGCGATCGTGGCAATTTGGCGGCTGAATAATGGCGGTATTTCGGCGCTCCAGTCCGTCTGTGCAGCGCTATCGCCAAGTTAACTAACTGAGATCTCTTAAGTTTTATGAAGCGGGCTTCCCTTGGCCGGGCCCGCCGAATAGGCTATAGCCCCTAGCTTGAGGGTCAGCGCCACAAAATAAATCGGGGGCAGCGCCGAGAGCACGACCAATGATTCGTAGGAGAAAAACACGATGAATAGATCTATGAAGACGGCAGGGCTCTTAACCGGGCTCGTGCTCGGCATGGGCTTGAGTACGGTTACGGTTGCTGAGTTGGCGCCGGGCTTCGATGCCGCACTCGCGTCAGATGCGCGGCCGGCGGAAGAGAAAGCTCGTGACGTATCGAGAAAGCCCGCTGAAGTACTGAATTTCGTTGGAATCGGTGCCGGTATGACGGTTCTGGAGGTATCTGCCGGTGCCGGCTGGTACACGGAAGTGCTGTCCGCGGCCGTGGGCGCCGATGGTCATGTCATCGCGGAGAACTCGCCGCGTTTCGAAGACCGGGTCGGCGATGCGGCGCATGCACGCGCCGAGCGCTTGGGTAATGTCGACGTTCGATTTGTTGACGTAGCCAGTCTCGGGATGAGCAATGAAGTCGACGCCGCGTTCACGGCTCTGAATCTTCACGATGGTGCGAATCGCAGCGACGAGGCGGGTATGGCGTTTCTGAACGGCATCTACGCAGCGCTTGTGCCGGGTGGCGTCTTGGGTTTCGTCGACCATGTCGGTATCGCGGGCCAGGACAACCAGGCCCTGCATCGAATGGAGAAGGCGACGGCCATCGAGATGCTGACCCGCGCCGGGTTCGAGATTGAGGCGGAGTCCGTTATGCTGATGAACTCGGCTGACGACCACACGCTCAATATTCGGGATGACTCGATACGCTACGCGACGGACCGAATGTTGATCCGCGCGAGAAAGCCGGAATAAGACTTGCTGAATGCCGGGGGCGGAGAAATCGGCCTCCGGGTTCGGGCACCCTCTGCCAATACCCGTTAGAATTCCGGGAGCGCTGGCGTAGCTCAGTTGGTAGAGCAGCTGATTTGTAATCAGCAGGTCGGCGGTTCGAATCCGTCCGCCAGCACCACCCCCCTCGTCTAAGCGCCCTGAATCCAGGCTAAATGCCCGCTTTTGCTCCCGAAAGCGGACGTATTAACGGTTAACGGAGGGGTTTTTATGCACGTTTTTAGAAATATGCGAATGTCTTCTTATGGCCGAAAGCAGACATCGAGACTGGGTCTAAATCGGTGTTCCTTAACGGCTGCTTTGGGGGAAAAGCGGACATACGACTTTCCATCTGCATCCGCCATTGGGAGAATCCAGCTGATTCCGAACATCTGACCATCCGAACTACACGGAGCTACCCCTTAACGTTCCCGCGCCACCACTTTTGAAGTTCCGAGGCCGGCGGATCTGGTATAAGCGTACTCGGGACCGCAGTAGCAGAAGAGGCTCATCATGCACATATGGACCCCGCTCGTCGTGATCGTACTGCTCACGCTCTTGCCAGCGCGCGCCGTTGACGCACAAATCGCTGACCCTTTGCCGACGTCGATAGATAAACGAGGCTTGATGGTGGAGATCCGGGACGTCGTGCGCCTCCCTAAGACACTCGGACTACTCCACGCCGATCAGGATGTGGACCCGGCCGGGTGGGCGCGCGTCAGCTTCGTGCGCGACGCGCCGGACGGTCGCCGATTCGCCAACGACTCACGCGGCTTCTTGTACCTGCTCGACGGTAACTCTGAGCCTTCAGTTTACGCGGACGTCGCCGCCGCGTTCCCGCAAACAATCTACAACCGGCTCGAGAGCGGGTTTATCGGCTTCGGTTTTCACCCGGAGTTTGCCCAAAATGGCCTGTTCTACACCGTGCACGGCGAGCGAGCGTTCGGTAGCCGGAAGACGCCCGACTTCATACCGCCTGAATACACGGATGCCGACGTCACGCACCACAACGTTATCACCGAGTGGCGCGCGAACGATCCGATGGCGAGCACGTTTGATGGCACACGACGCGAACTGCTGCGCGTCGCCCACGTTACCACCAACATGTCTCACCCTTTCGGCTACGTCGGCTTCAATCCGACATCCGAGCCGGGCGACCCCGATTACGGACTGCTGTACACGAGCGGCAGCGATCTCGGGTTCAGCAACGGTGCGGGACCGAACTCCGAGAATCCCGGCCAGACACAACGCCTCGACTCGGTCGTCACGGCGATCCTGCGAATCGATCCGCGTAGTTCCTCGGAGTCGGGCGGAACCAAGGGACTCGGCGATTACACAATTCCGGCGATCAATCTGTTCGCTGCGGATGGCGATCCCGAAACGCTCGGCGAGATCTACGCCTACGGTTTTCGCAACGCGCACCGGCTTTCGTGGGATCTTACGGACGGAACGATGTTTGCGACTGACATCGGCATGAATCAGATCGAGGAAGTCAATATCGTCCACGAGGGCGGCAACTACGGCTGGATGGCCCGCGAGGGATACTGGGAGAACGGCATGAGCCGTCCCGGCGGCGCGCTGAATCAGCTCTACGAACTCCCAGCGGACGTGCTCGACGGACGGGCCAAAGATGAATTCACCTATCCGGTCGCGATCTATGACCACAACGAAGGACGGGCGATAAGCGGCGGCTTCGCGTACCACGGACGCATCGAGGCGCTGCGCGGCAAGTTCGTGTTCGGCGACCTCGCACGGGGGCGACTCTTCGCTGCAAACCTCGACGCGATGAAGGCCGCTGATGACGGCATTCCCCGCACAGTGGCGCCGGTTGAGGAAATTCAGCTCTACGTGCGCGACGCGAGTGGCAACCGCGTGTATGTCTCTTTTCGCGAGCTCATCGAGCGCACCAACGGCGCGGCCACGACTCGGGCCGATCTGCATCTGAGCCGAAGCTGGGACGGCGAACTTTTCCTCACATCGCGTCAAGACGGAATGATTCGAATGCTGGTGCCCGGCGAGGACTGAACGAAGTTAGACCACAAGAACTATCTAGTAGTTAGGGCAAGTTATGAGAATTTTAGTCATCGCGCTGCTGCTCCTTGTGTTCCCGGTAGCTGCATCCGCTCATCACTCCCGATCGCATTATTCGGAGGAGGTTCGGGAGCTGGAGGGCGAGCTCGTTGCGGTCCATTGGGTTAATCCTCACGTAGGCTTTACTGTGAAAGTCATCAGCCAGAGCGGGCAGGAGGAGTTCTGGCGAGTCGAAGGCGTCTCTAGTCTCGGCGGGATGCAGAAAGCTGGTGTAACTAGTGATATGTTCGCTATCGGTGAGCGTGTAAGAGCTGCCGGTAGTGTGTCGGTGCGGCGTGCCAAGGACTTTCTTGCGACCAACTTCTTACTGGCTAATGGAACGGAAATCGTACTCGGCAGGAACGTGGAACCGTATTGGTCGGAACAGTACATCGAACGGCACGATCCCACAGTGGCGGAGAACGCGCCGATAGATGCCGGCACCGAGAATCGTGGGATCTTCCGAGTGTGGAGCGGCGTTGCTGACGGAGTTGGCCAGACAACTCACTTTCCGTTTACCGAGGCTGCGATTGCTGCGCGCGCTGCGTGGAATCCTATCGATAACTTCGCGGAACGTTGTGAAGCAGAAGGTATGCCGAGAATCATGCGAAATCCCCATCCGTTTGAGTTCGTCGACCACGGAACCGAGATTGCGATGATCTCAGAGCTATACGATCTCGTTCGTACTATTCGCATGGACCCCACGGCGTCGCCGTTAGACGAGCCTGCATCGCCTTTAGGTTATTCAACAGGCCGCTGGGATGGGAAGACCCTGATCGTGACAACAACGCATATCAACTGGTCCTACTTTGACAATATCGGCACGCCTCAAAGCGAGGCGGTAAAGATGGTTGAAAGGTTCGCCGTCAGCGAGGATCAATCCCGCCTCGATTACCAGCTGACGGTCACTGATCCGATGACGTTTTCCGAACCGGCAGTCTATGAGCGCCACTGGCTCGCTCTTGGAGAGACGATACAGCGCTACGATTGCCAGGTTTACTGAGAACTCCGGGGCGCATGTCCGCTTATGGCCGGAAGTTGCCATTCACCGAGGGCGACGCGAGAGACGTTATTCTCAACACAGGGCGATTTGCTGTTATCGCAGCGGGAGTAAAATGAGAGCGATTGCCACCATAGCAGCAGGGGTGTGATATGAAACGACGAGTCGTGACGTTGGCCTTGTTGGCGTCAACCACACCACTGGTGGCGCAGTGGCTGACACTTGAGACGCCGGGAATCCCGCGCACGGCTGACGGCGAGCCGGATCTGAGCGCACCTGTGCCGCGCACCGCGGAGGGTCGCCCCGATCTGTCGGGCTTGTGGGTCCCCTGGGACGTGAGCGGAGACATGCTCGATCCGAGCAAGGCCCAGGAGTGGGCGCGGGCGCTGATGGCTGAGAGCGAGCGGCGTTTTTTCGTAGGCAGCCCTCGCTTTCTGTGTCTGCCGAGTGGGCCGGCCTACCTCACCGCGCAGGGGATGTCGGGAGGGATGCGCAGGATCGTCCAGAATCCGACCGTGATCGCGTTCCTCTACGACGATCTGGCGTATCGCCAGATTTTCATGGACGGGCGCGAGCTTGAGCCGGATCCGCTCCCGACCTGGATGGGTTACTCCGTCGGCCGCTGGGAGGGCGACACGCTGGTCGTCGAGAGCAACGGTTACAACGACAAGACCTGGCTGCACCGCCGGGGGTTGGCACACAGCGAGAAACTGCGTACTACGGAACGCTACCATCGCTCCGACTTCGGACATCTGCAGGTGGAAGTTACCTACGAGGATCCCGGTACGTTCGACTCACCGATACAGGCGATCGTCGAGATGGAATTCGCGGCTGACGAGGAGTTACTCGAGACCGTATGTAACGAGGCCTCCGAGACATTCAGCCATTGGAGCAGCGACATCACGGACGTCGAAGAAACGGTCGTCGAAGTCGCTCCGGAGATCCTCGCCAGATACGTCGGTACGTACAGAGGATACTGGTTGGCTAGTCTGATCACGCTCGAAGTCACGCTGGAAGACGGCGCGCTGTTCCTGCTAAGGACACCGCCTTATGCACCGACTGGCTTTGCCGAGGCTGAGAATTCGCGACTCTTTCCGCGGTCCGACACTGCTTTCGAGTGCAGCTGCGGTATCGCGTTCGTCTTCGTCGCCGAGAACGGGGAGGTAACCCGGGTCAATGAAATCCACGTTTCGGGCGCGTGGCCGTTCGAGCGCGCACCTTGATCACCGGTAGCGAGTGTCCGCTTCACGCCGATAGCAGCCGTCCGTTAACCGTTAATATGCACGCGGCTGCATACTTCTAGCCCCTTTTGGGAAATTCTCGCCCCGTCTAGGTAGAATTAAACTCAACAGTTTCTAGGGGGAGTCATGAGATCAATTGCCGTTTCGTTAGCGTTTCTGATGTTCGTCCCCCCGGCGCTAGCGCACCACTCCGTCACGGCGTTCTTCGATCGAGACACCACGGTGGAGATTGAGGGGACTGTCACCGATATCTTCTGGAGAAATCCCCACGTCAGCTTCACGCTCGCAGTGGTGAATGACGCAGGCATGACCGAAGAGTGGGAATTGGAAGGCGGCACGACGAACACTTTGATACGACGGGGATTCACCGCGGAGTCCGTGAGCATCGGCGAGCGAGTCAAGGCGGCCGGGGCAGGGTCCCGGCGAGGCGAACCCGCCATCTTCGTCTCCCATTTGCTCTTACCCAGCGGTGAGGAGGTGATCTTGTCGGACCGTGAGGCTCCGCTGCGGTGGACTTCTCCCTCGACCGACGAGACGGCGCTGGCCAGCGCGGCCGATGTGGCCGGAAGCGGAATCTTCAAGGTGTGGGGTTATCGTGACTTGTACCGGATCCGCAGTCCGCTCGTGCTCACGTCCGCGGCTCTGGCGGCGAGGGACGCCTTTGATCCGAGAACCGACGACCCGGGTCTCAAGTGCAGACCGCCCGGTATGCCCAACGCCGTTCTGAATCCCTATCCGATGGAGTTCATCGACGACGGAGACCGGATCATCCAACGGATCGAGGAATGGGATGCACGGCGCGTGTTTCATATGAGTGAAGACGCTCGCGGCCAGACCCAGGCGTCGAGTTACCTCGGATACTCTGTCGGCCGTTGGGATGGTAATACGCTCGTCGTCGACACGACGCAGGTCGCTTTCCCGCTCCTCGACGGTGACGGTACGCCCATGAGCGAGAGCGTCGCGATGGTCGAGCGATATACATTGAGCGAGGACGAGACCCGCCTCCAGTATGACGTCATCGTTACGGATCCGGAGAACCTGGTGGAACCCGCGATCTGGGAAAACACCTGGGTCTACAGGCCGGGCCTCGAAGTTAGGCCGTTCGAGTGCACGCTGCGGGACACCGTCAGCCCCGTCTACCGGTAAATGTCCTGGCAGTAAGCAGCCGTCGGTTAACAGTTAATGTGCATGGTGCTGCATAGAATTTGGTAAACAAGTTTTAAAATTCTTATCCCCACGCTATCGAACGACGTATGGCTCTAGAGCAATGGGCCTACATTGGGGAGATACTTGCCGCGCTCGCTGTGATCGCGTCTTTGGTCTACCTGGGTATTCAGGTACATCAATGACGAGCAAAACACTCGCTTAGTCTGAAATCAGATCTGTCCCATTTGTTTGAAGACGGACACGGGTGTTGTAATCCGATGCATGGCTAGGGATCTTGCAGAGCTTCTGGCTGAGGTCATCGCAAGGGGGTACACGCACGACTTTGGGAGTCCCACAAGTAGGTGCCCGAGATAGTCACCCGCGATGTGCGCGTCGTTGATTCCATCTCCTTTGACGGTGGCACCGATTCCGGGGATGACGTGACGATGTATTTGATTGAAGTCCCTAGCGAGAAGGGCTATCTGATCGTCCCGGACAGCTTTCATATCGACCCGAGGAAGGCGGCGTTCATAGACGCTCTATTCGCGAAGAGTGGCGCATTACAGGCACCAAATTGGGAGACTAGAGGCAGACTCCACAACGACCGCCTGGCCGATAGCAGACGTTGGTAACGTCTGAAACGACGCCCTTCAATACGCAGATTGGAAAGTCGTGGACGCTCACGTGATACAGTTAGAAGATGATTGAAGAGGTATCGAAGCGCGAACCAACTTTGGGGGGGGCGGGCGTTTGACGCACATTCGGTTCAGGAAAGAACTGGTCGTGGTGACGGCCACAGTGGTCGCGTTCGGTCTTGCGGCCACTACAACTTACGCCCAGTTCAACGCCCCATCTAGTTCCCAAGAAAGTTTAGATGAATTGCGTCGATACCGAAGCGATGACTCCAGCCCTCCTCCATCAGCACTCGTAAATCAGAGGACACAGGAGGCCCTAGAAGCTGCTCGAGCTGCCTCGCCACACACCCCCGAATCGACCTACGCCTACTTCCGAGAGGACGCTGAAAATTTTATCGCGGAAGCCATCGAGCGAGTCTGGGATCCGACGCTACCTCACTCGGAGCCTCCGCGAATGCCATGGGGCGATCCGGTCTTGCAGGGCTACTGGTCATTTGCGGCCTACACACCGCTGGAGCGCCCAGACGAGTTGGCTGACACGCCTCTGTATACGCGTCAGGAGGCAATAGAGAACTTCAGGCGGGCAGTAATCACGGACGCCTCTGTCGACCCGGCGACCGTGCATTACGACTGGACAGAGTTCGCTTTGGACAATTGGCAGACCCCAATCCGGCCCAGTCGTCGAACATCGATGATTGTCGATCCGCCCGACGGCAGACTTCCTAACCTGACGCCGGAGGGACTGGTGCGGTCGCGGGAGCAGCAACCAGGGCACACGTTGGAATCCCGTGGTCTAGCTGAGCGCTGCATCCTAGGAAACGACGGGCCGCCGAACATTCCGTTCACGCAAAATACGGGTCACTCGCAGATTATGCAAACGCGAGACTTCGTGTTGCTCATCACTGAAGAGAACAGCGACGTCCGCATCATTCCCCTAGATGGCTCAGCTCACGCCCCAGAAAACATTCGTAGCTGGCTGGGAGATTCACGAGGCCATTGGGAGGGCGACACTCTAGTCGTCGAGACGACAAACTTTCACGAGAAGCGGAAATGGGAAGGCTCAGCGGGCGACCTGCGCCTCGTGGAACGTTTCACCCGAGTTACCGACGACACACTCCTATGGGAGGCCACGGTTACAGATCCATCGACGTGGGAGGCGCCTTGGACCATCGAGGTTCCTCTTCCTATGATGGACCAGCCACGCTTGTTCGAATTCGCTTGCCATGAGCAGAACTACGGCATCATCAACGTGGTCAGAGGCGCGAGGGCTCGAGCAGCAGAGTACGAAGCCCAGTTGGCGCAGTGAGATTTCGAATCTCTGCTTTCCCCAAGCAACCGTTCAATGTTTACGTATTGGGATTGTGCTGACTGTCTGCTCCTGGCCGGAAGCAGACGTCGGTTAAAAGTTAATATGCAAACGGATGCATACGACTGGAGCTGGCCGAAAGGAAAGCGCAATGTGGTCACTTAGAGAAACTCGTCAGATCACCATGCCCGAGAGAAGGAAACAGCAAAGACGTAACGTCCTTAAAGGTGGACTCGTCATCGGCGGGGTCGCCGCCACGGCGAGTATGCCATTTTGGTCGAAACTTGCATTAGCTCAAAACGAAGAACTCGTGCAATTCACTGATGTGCCCGAGAATTTTACGGCTCCTCCGGTCATACCTGGTGCAGTTCATTTTCTAGATACACGATACATCGATTCTTTCTACACGCCGAATGACGATTTCTACATCGTTCAACACTACAACCAACCAGTGATTCCCGAGAATGAATACCGACTCCGGATCAACGGCATGGTGGATAACGCTGTAGAAATCACCCTTGCGGAATTAAGGAGCCTTCCCAAAGTAGAAATCGATGTGGGTTTTGAATGCGGCGGGAACCGCGCTGCCCTGTTTCACGGCCTGATAGGCAACGCCCGCTGGGGTGGCGTGAGCCTGCGTGAACTGTTACTCGAAGCAAGGATACAAAGTGGTGGCATCGAAGTGGTGTTCTACGGTGCCGACAAAGGCACTGAAAATATCCGCAATGTGGATGCAGAGCAGAACTTTGGTCGCAGTATGCATTTTTCGGATGCCTTACGTTCAGAAGTAATGTTGGCCTACGAGATGAACGGCGAACCCCTGAATCTATACCATGGCGCACCGGTACGACTGATCGTTCCTGGCTGGTACGGCGTCGCAAATGTGAAATGGCTGGACCAGATCCATGTCCAAGACCGCCGCTTCATGGGCCGGTTTATGGCACGCGATTACGTCACTCTGAGTCGCCGCGATATCGGAGGCGTAGAACGATGGGAAGAGCGCTCCGTTACGAAAATACAGCTCAAGTCCTCCATCATTCGTGTCACCCGCAATGATGACGGTCATAAGATCATGGGATTTGTGTTGAACGACGGCACTCCACTACGGTCGGTGGAAGTGAAAATCAATGACGGCCCCTGGCGAGCGGCGGAGATAGACTCGGAGTCGACCCAATACTCGTGGAAACTGTTTAGCTACTCTTGGAACGATGCTACACGGGGCGAGCACACAATCGTTTCCAGGGTGACTGATGTTACTGGTCAGGTTCAGGCCACCGCCGACCAGATACCTGAAAAGCCGACACGCTGGGAGAACCATGCGCAGTCTCCAAGAACTGTGATGATTTCTTGACTAATCCACTGCGCGCACACTGCCCGAAGCGCATATGTCCGCTTTTTGGCCGATAGCAGCCATTGGTTAACGGTTAACATGCAAGCTGCCGCGTATCTGGGGGAGAGGAATTGGCGGAAATCGGACCGGAGAAGGTCGATGATCGAGGTTCTGATGACAGCCTTTTTGATCGCGTACGACTTCTCTCGGCGTCGAGTCGTTCATCCGATTTACGTGGCCGGCATCATCGTTCTCGGCATGGAATCAAGCGGCGTGCGCCACGCTATTCACCAGACAGACTTCTAGATGGGCTTCAATAACTGGATGGTAAGCGTATTATCGAGCTAGGGTGTTGTGGTCAGCGTCTATGTCAACGTGTAGGAGGTGATCTAATGAATAACGATCGTACAAAACGACAATTCGTGTCAGCGTGTTTGGGAGTGAGCTTGTTTGCGGCGTCATCCCTGCTAGCTCAGACCGGTACGGTGGTCCGAATCCTCCAGACCAATTACGCCGGAAGCAATACGCACATCATCGATCCGAGCACGAACGAAATATTGGGAGTCATCGACGGCGTACCCAAAGTGCATGCGGTCGTCAACCACCCTGACGGAACGTACTACTACCTTGCAAACGAACACGACCACACGGTCGACGTCGTCGACACAGCGACGCTCGAATTAGTCGAGCGGATTCCACTGAGAGAACGGCCGAACAAGCTCGTGGTCAACAAAGTTTATGGAAAAATATTTGTCGGCATTCGCGACGCACCGTTTGTCCAGGTCATCGACCTGGACTCCCACGAAGTCGTTAAGACCATCCCCGTGCTCCACGGCGTGCACAACGTTTACGTGACCGCGGACAATAAATATGTAATCGCGGGGCTTGGTGCGACGCCCGCTACGACAGATGAGCCCACGATACAGGTGATCGACGCCAGTACTTACGAAGTCCTGTGGGGGATCTCGCTTGGCGGCCACCGCGTGCGTCCCATGGCCATCGAGTCCAACGCCGACGGTTCGGCGAAGCGGGTATTCGCCCAGGGTACCCGACTGAACGGGTTCTTCGTCGTGGACTGGGATCGACGCGAGGCCGTCGATTTCATCAGCCCGCCTCCCGTGCCCGTCTCACAGCAGACCTTCGACGGGATTCAAGACGGCACGGGCCATGGACTCCTGGTCCTTCCTGATCAGTCCGCCCTCTGGTACGCGAGCCGGCTCGACAGCCGTGTCTACGCGTGGTCTTTGCCCGAGCTTGAGTTTCTCGGCGGGATCGACGTTGGGCCGTCTCCACAGTGGCTTACCGCGACACCCGACAGCCGAACGCTGTACGTCAGTCTCGTGGGCTCGATGGAGACCGTCGCTTTGGATACCGAGACGCATGATATCGTCGCGCGAATCTCCGTCGGCTTCGGACCGAAACGGAACTCCACGCACGTGTTCCCGGCCGGGACGGCTCGGTGAGCGGACTGACTCGGGTGCGGCAGCGTTCGGCCCACGTCACGCTGTGTGGATTGGTGGTAGTCGCGGTCGCGCTGCTGAGTGGATGCTCGGAGGCGCAGTCTGGGCTCGACTTCGAGTTTTATCGCGACAACATAGAGCCGATGTTCGTTCAATCGCGGGGAACTTTTATGCCTCCCGATCCCGGCGACCCGGCGTGCGTCCTGTGCCACACCTGGCAAAGCCATACGCCGTTGATGCTGGAGTCGCTCGAAGAGGACGAGGATGGCGGCGTCTATTGGACCGAAACTCAATCGCGCGCAAACTTCGAAGTGGTTTCGCGTCTCGTGACGCCCGGCGACCCGCAGAACAGCCGCCTGTTACAGGCGCCGCTCAATCCCCGGGCCGGTGGCAGTGCCGTACATACAGGCGGAAAAGTCTGGGACTCTCAGGAAGATCCAGAGTGGGAGACGCTGGCTGAGTGGGTGCGGACCGCTACGCCCTCAGCAGCGTCCGCCGAATCGGCTCCCGATGTCGACGTCGAATTCTTTCAAGCGTGCGTGCACCCGATCTTCTTCCAGCCTACGCCCAGCGGGCTCGCGTGCGTTAACTGCCACAGCGAGGAGTTCACGCAGACGAATCCGGAGGAGTCGTGGAACGCGATCGACCGGCTGATCGAGCCGGGGCGCCCGACGCAGAGCCGCCTGTTGATGCACCCTTTGCACCTGGATGCTGGCGGTGACTATGTACACAACGGGGTTCGGAGATGGCTCTCCCAGGACGATCCTGAATGGCGAATGCTCGCTGCATGGGTTAGCGGCGAGCGAACTGGCAGCTACTGTGGACTTTGATACCGTACTACCCGTGCCGGCGAAGCGCGGAATGGTTGTAAACTAATTAGTCGCACTGGAGCTGACTGCCAGCAGATGCCGTGGTTCCACCACTAGGAGAGTTGAAGATGTCCGGGAAATTCACATTGTTAGCTTGCTTGTCCGTTGCGTTGGCCGCTTGTACCGGCAACGATGGAGCGCTGTATGCGCAGCATGCAGATTTCACGGTAACCACGGTCGGGCAATTCGACGAGCCATGGGCATTAGAGTTTCTTCCTGACGACCGATTGCTGATCAGCGAGGTGGGGGGTGCGCTTAAACTCCTTAACTCCGACGGCAGTGTCGGCGAGATTACCGGCTTGCCCGAAGTCAGTCATGGCGGTCAGGGTGGCTTCGGTGACATCGTGCTGCATCCCGACTTCAGCGAGAACAACCTGATCTACGTTAGCTACGTTGAGCGTGGAGACGACGACACGAGCGGAGCGGCCGTCGCGCGGGCGCAATTGCAATTGGCCGAAGACGGTGGAGAACTCGCCGACCTCGAGGTCATCTGGCGTCAGGTGCCGAAAGTCACCGGGCAGGGTCACTTCGGTCATCGGATCGTTTTCGGGCCGGACGGCTATCTCTGGATCAGCTCGGGAGAGCGCCAGAAGTTCGATCCGTCACAGGACATGGAGTCGAATTTAGGCAAGATCGTGCGACTGAACGTCGACGGCTCAACCCCAAGCGATAATCCTTTTTTCGAGAGCGGCGGCGTGACGGCAGAGATCTGGTCGCTCGGTCATCGCAACCCGCTGGGATTGGCATTCGATGAATCGGGCCGGCTTTGGAATATCGAAATGGGCCCGATGGGCGGTGACGAGCTCAACCTCGTTCGGCGCGGCGCCAACTACGGCTATCCGATTGTATCGAACGGCGATCATTACGACGGCCGCGACATTCCCGACCACCACACGCGTCCCGAGTTTGCGACACCGGCCGCGTTCTGGGATCCGGTTATCTCTCCTTCGAGCTTGATGTTCTACAGTGGCAGCGAGTTTCCCGACTGGAGAGGCGACGCATTCGTCGGCGGATTGTCTTCGGAATCGCTGGTGCGAATCGAGTTTGACGGCGAGTCCGCGCACGAGGCGCAGCGTTTCGACATGGGTCGCCGGGTTCGAGCCGTCGAACAAGGTCCCGATGGAGCGATATGGGTGCTTGAAGGCGGCCGCCCCGGCCGCGGCGGAGATGGTTATCTGCTGAAACTTACCGGGGCCCCGACCCCGTAACTGGGAAGCGGTGAATGTCCGGGTGCAGGTGATGCGCCAGCAACTCCAGGCTATCGACCAGGCGGGGACCCGGCCGATTAAAGTAGGCGTTGCCATCCAGGTAGACCACTCGTCCGGCCTGGACGCATGGCAGCTCGTTCCAGCCTGCCTGCCGTGCCAGGATGTCCGCATCCTGCGCGGTACGATCGGCGTCGAAGCCGCAGCAGGCGACGATCAGGACATCGGGCTGAGCCGCGACAATCTCTGACCATTGCAGCGTTCGGGAGGGTGGGCCCGCGTTGCCGAGGCAGTCGATGCCACCAGCGAATTCAATGAGTTCCGGCGTCCAATGGCCCGCACTGAACGGCGGGTCGATCCACTCCAGAAAGACCACTTTGGGATGATTTTTCACCTTCGCCGTTCGCTCTACAACTGCCTAGACGCGGCTGCCGAGTTCCGTCACTAGATTTCTGGCTACTCGCGGGGACGTTGGAACAACGAGCAGGTACTCGTCGTACAGACGACGCAAGTCGATTGGCCCTACTTCGACGATAGCGCCGGAACTCCGCAAAGCGACGCCGTGGAAATAACAGAGGTCTTCACATTGAGTGACGATCAGCAACGCCTCGACTACCGTATGATCGTTACGGACCCGGAACTATTCACGGAGCCTGCAACCGTCATCGAGACTTACTGGGTCGCCCTCGGCGAAGCGCTGGTGCAGCCGCTCGATTGCGCTAATTAACACGTGTGGCCTGGGCCGCCGCTCCAAAATAGAAATGCAGCCTGTATGATGCATTCTCGTAGTTCCGAGACAGTAGATCTATGAGTAAGTACATCGGTGCGATAGACCAGGGCACCACGAGTTCACGCTTCATACTGTTCGACCACGCTGGAGACATCGTCTCCGTCGCTCAGAAGGAGCACGAACAGATCTATGAGAAACCCGGTTGGGTCGAGCACGACGCGGCCGAGATCTGGCGCAATACGCAGGAAGTCATCGGCGCCGCTCTGGCGCAGGAAGATCTGAACTCTTCGGATGTCGCGGCTGTCGGCATTACCAATCAGCGGGAAACGACCGTGCTGTGGGACCCGAAAACGGGGAAGCCGTTGCACAACGCATTGGTTTGGCAGGACACGCGAGTCAACGAGCTCGTCGCCGCTTACACGGCCGACGGCGGTCAGGACCGGTTCCGTGCCCAGACCGGGTTACCGCTCGCGAGCTACTTCAGCGGGCTGAAACTGCAATGGCTCCTCGATAATGTGCCGAACGCGTGCGCGATGGCCGAGGCGGGCGAGGCGATCTTCGGCACGATCGACTCCTGGGTAGTCTGGAATCTAACCGGTGGCCCGGACGGCGGCCTGCATGTCACCGACGTGACCAATGCGAGCCGTACTCAGCTTATGAATCTCGCGACGCTCGACTGGGACGACGAGCTGCTCTCGGCATTCAAGATTCCACGCGCCGTATTGCCACGGATCGTTCCATCCAGCGAAGTTTATGCTGCGTCCAAGCTAACGACACTCGCCGATGTACCGGTCGCGGGGATACTCGGCGATCAACAGGCCGCGCTCGTCGGGCAAGCCTGCCTTGAAGCCGGCGAGGCGAAGAACACCTACGGTACCGGTTGTTTCCTGCTGATGAATACCGGCACCGAGCCCAGACAGTCGACGCAAGGACTGCTCACCACGGTCGGCTACCAGTTCGGAGCGGACGACGCACACTACGCGTTGGAAGGGTCCGTCGCCATCACCGGCGCTCTGGTGCAATGGCTGCGCGACAATCTCGGCTTGATTTCAGACAGCGCCGAGATCGAGTCGCTGGCGCGTGAGGCTGAGGACAACGGTGACGTCTACTTCGTGCCGGCATTCTCCGGGCTGTACGCGCCGCATTGGAAGGAGTCCGCGCGTGGCGTCATTGCGGGTCTAACGCGTTACGCCAACAAGAGCCATATCGCGCGCGCGGCACTCGAAGCCACGGCTTATCAGACGCGCGAGGTCCTCGATGCCATGGAGCGCGATTCTGGTATCCCCATCCAGGAGTTGCGTGTGGACGGTGGCATGGTGGCTAACGAACTACTGATGCAGTTCCAGGCCGATATCCTTAACACGCCCGTGGTGCGGCCGAAGATTTCGGAAACCACGGCATTGGGTGCCGCCTACGCAGCAGGGCTTGCGGTCGGCTACTGGTCCAGTGCCGAGGAGATCAAGACGAACTGGGCAGTGGACAAGACCTGGACACCGGCCATGTCCGACTCGACGCGCCAAGAACTGTACGCGTCCTGGCAAAAGGCCGTCACGCGTTCGTTCGACTGGGTATCGGCCGACTGACGCGACTCAAAAACGAGTGTTAATACGAATCGTCCGGAGGGATAGATGTCGAGTGCATTTTTGGGAGAATTATTCGGAACGATGACGTTGATCCTGCTGGGGAACGGCGTCGTCGCCTGCGTCGTGCTGAAGCAGTCCTTCGGCGAAGGCTCCGGTTGGATGGTCATCACGACAGGCTGGGGACTCGCCGTTATCTCCGGCGTTACCGTCGCGCTCGTCGTCGGCAGCAACGCCCACATCAACCCGGCCGTGACGATCGGTATTAGCATGGCGACGGGTGAGTGGAACCATGTCCCCACCTATATCAGCGCCCAACTGCTCGGCGCGATCATCGGCGCGACGCTCGTCTGGGTGCACTACTATCCGCTCTGGGCGGGTACCGACGATCCGGGCGGCAAACGTGCCTGCTTCTGTACCTCACCCGCAGTCCGCCACATCCCGTCGAATGTCATCAGCGAGATCATCGGCACATTCGTGCTCGTGTTCGTCGCCGCCGCCATCTTCTCCGAGAACCTCGCGCCTGGCGGCCTCGCCCCCGGGATGGGTCCGTTTCTCGTCGGCCTGCTGGTCTGGGGAATCGGCCTGTCGCTTGGCGGGGCGACCGGCTATGCGATAAACCCGGCACGCGACCTGGGTCCGCGTATCGCGCACGCCATACTTCCGATCGCGGGCAAGGGCGACTCGGGCTGGGATTACGCGGGGGTTCCAGTTGCAGGCCCCGTGATCGGTGCTATTCTGGCCGGACTCGCCGTGAGTGCGCTGCAGATCTAATCATGAGTAACGCTAAGACATTTAAATACGACGGCAAAGACGCGGACGTGTTTTGGGACGGCCGCCTCTGCATCCATATCCAAGAGTGCGGCCGCGCCAAGGGCGACCTGTTCGTCGGCGGCCGCAAGCCCTGGTGCCAGCCGGATGAGACCACGGTCGAGGACGTTGTCGCTGTTGTCGAACGCTGCCCATCCGGCGCAATTACCTTTACCGTCAAAGACGGAAGTGTCGAGGAGACAGCCGAGGCCAAGAATGTCGCGATAGTGACCAACAACGGGCCGCTGCACGTGCGTGGGGATCTGGACATTCAGGACACGTCGGACGATATGCTGGGCACGAAGTTCCGGGCCTCGTTGTGCCGCTGCGGTCACTCCAAGAACAAGCCCTTCTGCGACAACAGTCACGACGACGCGGGTTTCATCGACCATGGCGCCGTCGGCGACACCGGCAACGGTTTGACGACGGAGGGCGGCACGTTGACGATTCGTCGCGCGCCGAACGGCCCGCTGCTGGTCGCAGGGAATCTGTCGATCGTCGCGAGCAGCGGCCGGGTGGCGTGGCAGGGCGAGAACGCCGCGTTATGCCGCTG
>CAUZMW010000050.1:0-19556 GCA_963581225.1 Gammaproteobacteria bacterium | reverse complement strand
CAGCGCACGAGTGCGGTGACGGCGACCGCCAGGATGACGATCATTGCGCGCTTACGCAGATAGACCCCCGCGTAAAACAGAATCCAAGTCGTACCGTTACAGAAGGCGTAGATCGCGAATCCCACGGGTCCCGTCGCCCAGACGGTCCGCTCCAGAAAGCCGAGAAGTGTGAAGATTTCGATGACGGCCTGGATTACGCCCAGCAACACTGCGACGACGATATCCATCGTGTCGAGCTTAAAATCCTGACTAAACCGATAAGTGTTTTTCATCGTCGCTGATTCTATCCGAGTCACTTCATAGAAGTTTAGATTCTTTTACAGAGCAATCATTCTGCTATCCTCATCTCTGGCGCAGAATCCAGATTGAACGAATTCGAAAACCGCGAGGGGCGAGGGCATGTCAGATTCCCATGAGTCGACCGAGAATCGGCGGCAGTTTCTGCGTTTCCTGGCTGGGACGCCGCTGTTGGCGGGGTCTGGAGCCTTACCATTCCTGGCCCAGAAGCTCTGGGCTGCGGACGAGCTTCCTGCTGAGCTGATTACGGCGGCTGAGGACGCGTTAAACGTGTTCGACTTTCATCCCGTCGCCAAGAACATGCTGTCTCCGGCTCATTATGGCTACACGGTCTCCGGCACGGACGGTGACGAGACCTTACTGGCGAACCGTGAGGGCTTTAATCGATTTCGTATCCGCGTACGTCGACTCGTGGATATACGCAACGCCGATACATCGACAGAGATATTCGGTACTCGCTGGGAATCGCCGATCGCGCTCGCGCCCGTGGGAGGCCAGAAGAAGTACCACGTCGAAGGCGAGGTTGCGGTTGCACGTGCCGCCCGGCAGGGCGCGCACACGCAGATTCTCTCGACCGCGACATCGAGTCCAGTTGAGGGCGTGACGGCCGCGCGTGGTGCGCCAATCTGGTACCAGCTCTATCCCACCAATCACTGGCATGTCGCGGAGGCCATGGTGAAACGCGCCGAACAAGCGGGTTGTCCGGTCGTTGCACTGACGGTAGACCGGGCGTCGCCGCGTAATATGGAAACTTTCCAGCGTTACGTTCGCTCGGACACAGCCGACTGCACCGCCTGCCATGTCCCGGAGGGCAGCACGGTCGAACAGCGGCTGAGCGGAAGGGCGATGTACCAGGGGATCGATCTGAGTCAGGTGATGACCACTCAGGCCTCTGGACTGACTTGGGACTTTGTCGAACGCCTGAAGTCCGCTACGTCGATGAAGGTCGTTCTGAAGGGCATAGTCACATCGCAGGATGCCGCCTTGTGTCTGCAGCACGGCGTCGATGGCATTATCGTGTCGAATCACGGTGGTCGGTCGGAAGCGAGCGGTCGATCAACGATTGAGAGTCTGCCGGAGATCATCGCGACGATAAGAGGCCGCATCCCAGTGCTGGTCGATAGCGGCTTCCGCCGCGGGACGGATATCTTCAAAGCGCTGGCGCTCGGCGCCGATGCCGTCTGTGTCGGCCGGCCCTATATCTGGGGGCTATCGTCTTTCGGCCAGGCGGGTGTCGAGAAGGTCATGGCGATACTCAGGACAGAGTTTCGCCGCGTCATGATGGAAGCCGGTGTCACATCGGTCTCACAGATCGATAGTTCTTACATAGAGCGCGTTTGAGTTCTAGAGGCCGATTGCCCGTGCGAGCCGAACGTTTTGTCGTAGTCGCTATCGCTCTGGCGGCTGCCCCGATCGCATGGGCTCATCACAGCGGTTCAATATTCAACCCGGATTCGGTAGTCGCCGTGCAGGGCGAAGTCAGCCGCTTCAATTGGACGAATCCGCATGTTTATATCTACGTAGAGACGACGGATCGCAGCGGTGATGTGGTCGAGTGGGAAATCGAGACGGATGCGACCCCGATACTGACGCGCAGTGGCTGGTCCTCGCAAACGCTTAAGCCGGGGGATCGGGTCGTTGTAAGGGCGAATCCCGACAGAAATCCGCAACGGGCTCACGGACGGTTGATATCGGTTACAACGGGCAGCGGTGCGATGTTGACCCCGCGTTCATCGTTTGCGACACGGGCTAGCGAGTCCGACACGATTGCGATTGCGCCCGATTTTTCTGGAGTTTAGTCGACACCGTTAGCGACGAACGCTCATCTTTGGGCGCTCAGACGTACAGTACGTACTTTGACACCGGACAGTATTGCCGCACAGGCTCGATACGACGTAACGCGCGACAGTCCCGCAGGCAGATGTACCGCGTATCCCACGCCGACCTTTCTCGGGGTGCCGTACCTGAATGAAATTACGCTGGAAGACGATAGAGTGACGATTAGCGCCGAGCTGTTCTACTCGGAGCGAGTCATCTATACGGATGGGCGCGGTCATCCCGAAGACGGCGAATTGACGAATCAGGGACACTCGATTGGGCGATGGGAGGGTGACGTATTAGTGGTCGAGACCACGCAGTTGGCAGAGCACCCTTCTGCGCTGATCGATGGCGCGCCGATGGGTTCGAGGCGGACTATCGTCGAGCGGTTCTCGCTTAGTGAAGACGGCAGACGATTACTGATCGATTTTCTCGTGGAAGATCCCGACTACCTTGCCGAGCCTTTCGCCGGCACGATGGAGTGGGACTATGCGCCGTATCTCGAGTTGATTGGTATCGACTGCGACCCCGAAGTGTCTGCTCGACCGTGGGGCGGCTACGCGCGCGCGATCCGATAGACAAATGCGGGCGGTACGTTGAATGGCGTGAACTTCATCAGCGACGCCTTTAGGCCGAGAGTCCGAAGCACCGAACGGCTAATCGGGCAGCGGCCGCCGTAGGTGAACTGATAGAGGCAGCCGTCATCTTTCAGGGACTTGAAGATCTGCGAGAGCAGGCGGACCTTGGTTCTCGCTGGAAACAGCAGTAACGGTAGTCCGCTGACGACGAAGTCCGCAGGCTCGAAATCCGGTGCGATATGCCGGCGCAACGAAACTGCGTTCGCTCTGACGACTGTTGTGCCGGGAAATCTTTGCGTGAGTAAAGCTGCGAACTCTTCGTTCTGTTCGATCAGGGTCAGGTCGTTCGCGTGGACACCCGCGTCCAGAATCGCCTGAGTAACAGCGCCGGTACCCGCGCCGAGTTCGACAACGCGCGAGCCCGGCCGGATGTCGGTGACCATCAGATTGGCGAGAGAACGGCTGCTCGGGGCCAACGCTCCCACGCTGAATGGCTCTCGCAGCAGACTCCGGAAAAAACCGCCGCGCTGCGGCCGAGATAGATCTCGCTTGACGTCGAGTTCGGCTCCGGACATGTTGCGGTTACCTCTGATGTTTGAACGTGAAAAAGGTAAAAGGAGCGATTTATTGTTTAAAGTTCTGGCGTTTGACTCGCAACATACGGGCAGAACACGCTGTTAGCAATGTTTCCTGGTCTCTAGTTTGAGCTATTTCCGCCGTCTATCGCCTCTCGAGGCCGCTTTCGGTCAGGTGCATTGCGCTGAGAGAGAGAATGCCGAGAATGGCGAAACCACCGACCAGGGGCAGTACCGTGCCGTTATACGATTGCCCGATCAGCAGACCAAGCAGTAGTGATATCACCGTGGCGCCCGAGCCGATGATCGCCGCCGCCACGCCCGCGATATGCCCGAGCGACTCGATCGCCATCGCGTTAAAGTTGCCAAACACAAGACCCATGCAGAAGAACGTGAGTGCACCCCAGGTCATAAATGTCCAAAGCGGCGGATTTCCATCCATGGTCCAGGCGTAGAATAAGAATCCACCTGAAACCAGGCACAGTCCCTGAAGTGCTCGTCGTGACAAGAGTCTCATACCGAAACGCATGACGAGTTGTGCATTCACGACCGATGCACAACCGAGCGACAGAGCGAGGGCTGCGAAGTACAGAGGAAAGCGCGTGCCGAGCGCGAACTGGGACTGAAATATCTGCTGAGCGGAATTCAGATAACCGAGGAATGCGCCGAAGACTAGACCTGACGAGATCGTGTAGCCAACGGCCCAGCGATCGCGACCGACCTCCAGGATGGCCGATCCTATTCGCCTAAGAGAAAACGGCTTGCGCTGACTCGGAGGCAGCGTTTCATGTTGACGGATGGCGAACCAAAGTAGTACGACTGACGCGAGTAAGAGTAGGAGTGCGAAGATCATGCGCCAGTTCGCGACGAGAAGGACGGCCTGTCCGAGCGCTGGCGCGAGCATCGGCACGAGAATAAATACCGCCATCACGAAAGACATGACACGAGCCATCGCGCGACCCTCGTATTGATCGCGGATCATCGCGATCGTGACGATGCGCGGAGCCGCCGCTCCGAATCCCTGCAGGGCGCGGCCGAGAAGCATGACGGGGAAGTTCCAGGCGCTCATTGCGAGGATCGAGCCGAGCATAAACAAGCCCAGGCCGACATAGATCGGGGGCTTCCGTCCGGTGCTGTCGGATATCGGGCCGTAAAATAGCTGCCCCACGGCAAAGCCGACGAACAGCGCAGAAACAACCAGCTGTGTGCCGTTCTCCCGCTGCACGCCAAGGTCGGTGCCGATAGTCGACAGGGCGGGAAGCATCGCGTCGATTGAGAGCGCGACCAGCGAGGTCAGCAGAGCCATGAGCGAAACGAACTCGACGAGCCGTAATTTCTCGTTGGGCTTGATGTCGTATCCTGCCTGATGTCATCGCACAGGAGAGTGCGCGCGACCCACCCTATTCCGGCCGCTGCGTTAGGTCAAGGCGGATCTAGGGCACGCTGATCGCGGCGAGTTCTTCAAGGCGTACGCATAATATTCGTGACCAGCGACGGATCAGCAACCGCGTCTCTCGCCGGACATTGTCGACGCTAACGGCCCCCTCCGGGCGCTCACGCTCCACGGTACGCGCGAGGATCTCATGGCTCATCGAGTCGCGCAGGTCAAGAACAATGGTCGCCTCCCAAGTGCTGCGCACGGTCGTGCTTATATTGCCTGCCGAGTCAGGGGGTACATGTGAGACCACGTCCACGAGGAAGCCCTGCGTGATCATCACATCTCGGCCGGGCGTCGTCGCAATCTCATAGCGATCGACTCCGCCGAGATCTTCGAGGAACGTCGTGCGAAAGGGCGCTCGAAATTCTCCTGCGGACTCCGTGCTGACCGGAAACTCGATTTGCTCGACACGCGCACCGGCCCGGTACATCGAGTCGCCTATCTCTCGGAACGAGACGCCAGTACCGAGAAAGTAGACCTTCGTATACTATGAGAGGTCGAGATCGGGCTTTACCCATGCGTCGTCCATGGCCACCAGATCGACCCGATGCAGCCCATCCTCGCTGATGCCGGCATCGGCGCCGGTGGCGAACGGAGGCTGGGCGCAGAGTTCGATCCCGCAGCAGGCCAACAAAACGCTCACCACTCCGAGCGCTGCAGTCTTGGCTGCGCCGTGAGTCACTCGTGTCGTTCCTGCTTGCTCATCCGATGCACTCCCCCGGGAGGATCGCTGCCGCCGACACCATCATTATATACCGACGGCTCTGGGCATTACGTCACCGAGAGGACGATGTTGCCGAAATGCTCGCTGGCTTCCATTGCCCGATGCGCGTCCGCCACATCTGCCAGAGGCAAGACTTCGTGAATCAACGGTTCGATCCTGCCGTCTGCGAATAGCGGCAGTACCTGTTCAGTGAAGCGAGCCGTGATAGCGGCCTTCTCGTCGACCGGGCGGGACCGCAGTACCGATCCAATCACGCGCTGACGTTTGACCATCAGACGCGCAAGGTTAATCTCAGCCTTGGCGCCGCTCATGACGCCGATGATGACGAGTCGCCCAGTCACGGCCAACGCCTTCAGATTGGGCGTTAGATATTTGCTACCGATATGATCGAGGATGACATCCGTGCCGTGTCGGTCGGTGTCGTTAATGACTGCTTCATCGAATGGCTCATTCTGGTAGTCGATGACAAGATCGGCGCCGAGTTCGGCCACCCGCTCCAGCTTTCCCGGTGATGCCGTGACGAGAACACGGCTCGTCGGTGTCAGTTGTTTGCAAAGCTGGATCCCGGCCGTATTGACGCCGCCGCCGCCGCCGTGCAACAGCACGATCTCGCCGTCATCGAGTCCGCCCACGTCGAAAATATTCAAATAGGCTGTGATGTAGGTTTCGGTTACACACGCAGCTTGCTCAAAGCTCAAACGTTCCGGTATCGGTATAAGGTGGCTCGCGTACGCAACCGCGTATTCGGCGTACCCGCCACCACCGACGAGACTCATGACTCGTTCGCCCGGATTACAGGCGGTAACGCCCGGGCCGAGCTTCTCGACGACGCCCGCGACCTCAAGACCCAGGATCTCGGAGTCTCCCTTCGGCGGGGGATAGTTTCCGAGCCGCTGGCTGATGTCGGCTCGGTTGACCGATGTCGCAGCAACCTTAATGAGCACCTGGCCTTCGTCGGGCTCGGGGGTCGCCACCTCGGCCAGTTTCAGGATCTCGGGGCCGCCAACGCCATCCATCTGGACTGCTCTCATCTATCGCTCCTACTGTTGGATCCGATGATTCTAACCGGTTCCCGTCCGGCTGCCCGTTTGATACCACCGCCGGTTCCCGCTATAAAGACGCAGTCCTGAGGGGGTACGGCCCGTTATGAGCGAAACAACAACCAATACGCACGAAGACGAACTGGACAAACTGGAGTTGCCGTCAATGGCGCCCGGAAGTCTGTTCGGCCACTTCGGTCCCGGCATGATCCTGATGATGACAGGCATCGGCACGAGTCATCTGATCACCGCGCCGGTCGCGGGCGGAAGATTCGAGTATGCGCTGCTGTGGTGTCTTCCTGTTGCCTACGTCTTTAAGTACTACGGCTTCGAGATGGCGTTCCGTTTCACGAATGCCACCGGGCGTAGCATGCTGGACGCGTACTCGACAGCCTGGATGAAACTCCCCGTATGGTACGTGCTGGTCACCACGATCATTCAGTCCGCTATCGGTCAAGCCGGACGTTTGATCGCTGCGGCAGCGGTTGTGTTCTATCTGATCCATCAGTATGTCGGCTTCGATATCCCCGGTCTTGAGGACGACATGGAGTTGGCACTGTATGGTTTGGTTTTAGGCATCGCCTCGGTCTTGATCATCCTCCGCGGCAACTACGCCGCCGTCGAAGTCGTGACAAAAATCGCCGCCGGATTTCTGATCGTCTGTACGATAGGCGTTTACTTCGTCCAGCCGGCACCGGTCAGCGAATTTGTACATTTCTTCCGGCTCGATGCCCCCGAAGGCTCGTGGCTGATCATTGCGTCGTTTCTTGGGCTGCTTCCGACCGGTATCGATGTCTCGCTACAAGCCTCCGAATGGGGTAAAGCGAAGAAAGTCGGCATGGGCCGGATTCGAGGCGAGCTTGAGGCGCGCGGTCTGGCGAAGCCTTACGACCCGTTCACTGACGGAGAGAGAGATCTGAGTGTCGACACATTGCGACTACCGGACCACGCGCGGGAGTACTGTCGCCGTTGGTTCAAGATCGGACTCTGGGATTTTCGCGCGGGTCATTTGATCTCGTTTATTCTCGCGAGCGTCTTCTTGTTGCTGGCCGCTGTGTGGATGTATCCGAGTGAAGTTGCGGGTAATGCCGTCATCGGCGAGATCGCGACAATCTTCACCGACAGCATCGGGCCTGGCGCGATGATCATCTTCCTGATGGGCGCTCTCGCGGCGACATTCTCGACCGCGTTCAACTACTTCGACGGTTGGCCGCGCGTCGTGGGCGCGTGTAGCCGAAACCTATTCCGCTGCACAGCCGCACTTCCCGGAATAGCCCGCGAAGATATCGGCGAGGAAAACCGGAGCCGCTGGTACTCGGAGTACAACATCTATCGGATCAGCATGGTGTTTTCGCTGGTTGCCTCCGTCGCGATCATCGCGGGGCTGCCGCGTCCGGTGTTCCTGGTACTGGTCGCCTCGGCGCTCGCCTTTTTCGTTGCGCCCGTTATCTTCTTCCTGAATCTCTACTACTGTCTCACCATTATTCCGAAAGAAGACAAGATGTTTTATCCATCGACTTTCGCGACCTGGTTCGGCTGGCTTAGTTTCGTCGTGTTTAGCGGAATGTGCCTAATTCTGATCCTGCAGCGCTTATTCGGTATCTCATTGTTCGGCTAGCAAGGATAAACCCGGCACCTTTTTCCGTTCTGCTGTATCTTTCGTGCCGGGTCGCAGCTCCCTGAGCCTGCGGTGCCGTTCACCCGCCTGAGGATCGATCGTGTTCGAAACGTTAGAAGTATTACCGCGCGATGCCATTCTCGGCATCATGGCCTTGTTCCGTGAGGACCAGTATCCCGGCAAGATCGACCTGAGCGTCGGTGTCTATCAGGACGAAAACGGGAACACGCCCATTCTCGAGTGTGTACGGCGCGGCGAGCTGCGACTGCTCGAGGCGCAGCAGACTAAGAGTTATGTGGCGATCGCCGGCAACGCCGGTTTTAACGCCGGCATGGAAACGCTCTTGTTTGGCGCCGATCATCCGGCGTTGCGAGATGGCCGCGTCTCCACGGTGCAGACGCCGGGCGGCAGCGGCGGGTTGTGTATCGCTGCCCATCTGATATTGCGCGCCCAGCCCGATGCGCGCGTATGGTTAAGCGATCCCTCCTGGCCGAACCATCTGCCGCTATTGCGGCTCGCCGGGCTGAAACTGGAACAATACCCCTACTACGATTACGAGAATCATCGCATCGACTTCGACGCCATGCTGAAGACATTTGAGAAGTTGGATGCCGGCGAGCTCGTGTTACTGCACGGCTGTTGCCACAATCCGAGCGGCGCGGATCTGTCTCAGGAACAGTGGCAGACGCTCGCGGAGTTATTCGAACGCCGCGGCATCGTGCCATTCATCGATATCGCCTATCAGGGGCTGAGCCAGGGGCTCGACGAAGATGCTTTCGGTGTTCGATTGATGGCTGAGCGATTACCGGAGGTCGTAGTCGTAGCGTCGTGCTCGAAAAACCTGGGGCTTTACCGCGAACGTGTGGGCGCGGTCAGTGTTGTTTCGAGAAACGCAGACGCGGCGAAGCTCGCGCTGAGCAACGCATCGAACGTTGCACGAGGGATATACTCGATGCCGCCTGACCATGGCGCAGCCATCGTTGCAGCGGTTTTTCGTGACGACGCGTTGCGAGCGCTGTGGATCGAAGAGTTGGGCGAGATGCGCAATCGCTTAAATGACTTGCGCCGCTTGCTGGTCGACAAATTAGTGGAGCGACATTCGCCAAGTGACTTCTCGTTTATTGCTCAAGAGCGCGGCATGTTCTCTTTTCTCGGCATCTCCAGGGAGCAGGTGGTTAGACTCCGTGAGGAATTCCATGTCTACATGGTGGAATCCAGCCGCATCAATGTTGCCGGTGTGAATCGATCCAATGCCGATACCGTCGCCGACGCGATCGTAGCGGTTCTTTAACGGGCACAGCGTAGTCGCTCGTACGGCGGGCTAAGCAATGCCGTTGCCCTCTCCGTACGATCGGCTGCTGATCCCAATCTACGTGCCATCGTTCCTGATGGCAATCAGCAACCAGGCGATGATTCTCTTGCTGCCGCTGTATGCGTTGCAGGTGCTCGATAGCCCCGCTTATTCGGCGCTTGTGGTCGGTTTCCGCGGTCTCGGTATTCTCGTGTTCGACGTACCGGCCGGCATGCTGGCCGGCCGTTTTGGTGATAAGACCCTACTGCTAGGCGGCCTCATTACGCACGTGCTGGTGATGCTCGCGCTGGCGGTTGCCTCGGCGGACTGGGTCCTGCCACTGCTGGCGATTCCTCTGGGCGGCAGCATGGCTGCCTGGTTCCTGGGAAGGCAGTCCTATATCACCGATAGCTGCGCGCCGGCCGAGCGTGGGCGGGCGATCGCCGTTATGGCCGGCATCAATCGCTCCGGGTTCTTCATCGGCCCGGTCGCCGGCGGGTTCATCGTGGGGTTGTACGGTTACCCGGTCGCCTTCGTCGCGGGGGCAGTCTTTGCCCTGTTGGCTACCGTCATCGTGGTCGGGTATACAGAGAATATTCGGCCCGAGCAGACAGTCAAAGCGACCGTTCTTGCGGTCATCGGGCGCACGCTCGACGGCAATCGGCGTTTATTCGCGACGGCGGGGTTCGCGGCGCTCACTATTCAACTGATGCGCGCGACTCAGCAACTACTCGTGCCGTTGTTCGGAATCATGGCCGGGCTGGACGTCGCCACGATTGGTCTCATCTACTCCCTGTGTGCGGCGCTCGCTATGTCATTGTTCTATCCCGTGGGTGTCATCATGGATCGCTGGGGGAGAAAGTGGACAGGAGTCCCGGCGATGTTGGTTTTCGTCCTGGGCCTGACGCTGCTACCGTTTTCTCAGGGCTTCTACAGTCTGCTGGGGGCCGGGCTGGTGCTGGCGTTTGCGGACGGGCTGAGCACGGGTATCGTCATGATCCTCGGAACGGATATGGCGCCCGCGGACCGGCGTAGTCAGTTTCTCGGCGTGTGGCGTCTGCTCGGCGACCTGGGCGTTGTCAGCGGGCCTTTGATCGCGGGTGTTCTGGTGAATATCGCGACACTGGGGACGGCGAGCTTCGCAGTCGCCGGGCTCGGGTTATTGGGCGCCGGCTCGTTTCTGTTTCTTGTTCCCGAGACGCTGCATTACTCTCGCCGGCGCGACTCCGTGCCGCGTTCACCCGGTTGAGTTTCCGCTATCCGAGTTACTCGTAACGTAGCGCGTCGATCGGGTCGAGGTTCGCCGCTCGTCTGGCAGGTAAAATGCCGAAGAACAGGCCGACGCCGACACTGAACGCGAACGATAGTATGACCGATTCCGGCGATACGTAGACGGCCCAACCTGCCGTATTCGACAGCAGTACGGCCAGACCCCAGCCGGCAAGTACTCCCGTGAGTCCACCCAGCATGCATAACACCGTGGACTCGATCAGGAACTGCAGCATGATGTTGAGACGGGTGGCGCCAAGCGCCATGCGCACGCCGATTTCACGGGTCCTTTCGGTGACCGAGACGAGCATGATATTCATGATGCCGATCCCGCCAACGACGAGGCTCACGCCCGCGATGCTGGCAAGCAGTAACGTAAACGTCTGCGTCGCCTGTTCTCGGGTCTCGAGAAATTGTTTTTGATCGAAGATCACGAAGTCGTTCGGCTGTCCGGGCAATATCCGATGCTCCGTCCGCAGTACGCGCTCGATATCCACCATCGCGACTTCGGGCGGCACGCCGTCCGCGATTCGAACGCTTATCTCGTCGAGGTCTTCCGAGCCCAGGACGCGTGACTCCGCCGTGCGTAACGGCATCAGAACGCGTTCGTCGGGACTGTTTCTGTCGGATCCCACCTCGGCCAACACGCCGATAATAGTGAAGGGCACTCCGCGGATGGCCACCTGCTGACCGACGATCTCTCCGGGGTCGTCTAACTCGAGTTGCTGCGGTATTGCACCGCCGAGTACAGCGACGCGTTGTTTGCTCTCATCGTCGGCACGAGTGAACATCTCTCCGTACTCGACTTCGTAACCTCTTAGTTCCGTATAGCCGCTCGTCGTGCCAACCAGCCGCAGATTAAGATTTCGGTTACCATACTTGATTTGGCCGCGATCCTGTAGACTCGGTACAACGAGATCGATGTACTTGGACTTCTCTTCGAGCGCCCAGACATCCTCCACTTCGAGCGTCAGTTGCTGCCGCGACACGCCGCGCAGGAACCAACTCTGAGCGGAGATGCTCAATACGTTTGCACCGAGCGCCTCAATCTGCTCTTCGACAGCTCTCTGCGCGCCCGAGCCGGCGGCCAGCATGGTGATCACGGCGGCGACGCCGATGACGATACCGAGCATGGTCAGGGCCGCGCGAAACAAATTCGCCCTGATTGACTGCAGCGCGACGCGTAAGGTCTCACCGAATAACATTGCGCTCTCCCGATCCCTGATCCGTGACGCTGATAACCTGCGGTTCCATATAGCCCTTAAGGCCGAGGACCGAGTGCTGGCGCCCCATGCCCGATTCCTTGGCGCCGCCAAACGGCACATAGGCGGATATTGCCCGGTGTTGATTAACCCAAGCGGTGCCGACCTCGAGTCGCTGGGCGATGTCTTTGCCGCGCTCCGAGTCCGTGGTCCAGACCGAGCCGCTCAGTCCATAGCGAGTATCGTTGGCGCGCCGAATCGCGTCTTCAGGATCCTTGAACTTCAAGATCGGCACGATCGGGCCGAACTGCTCTTCTCTGACGAGGCGACTGTCCTCATCGATGTCGGTCACATAGGTCGGCGGTAGGAAATAGCCGGGTCGATCCGGTACGTCGCCGCCCGCGAGAATCCGTGCGCCGCAGCGTTTCGTCTCCTCGAAGATGTCCACGACTTTGTCGTACTGCATCTTGTTCTGCAATGGCCCGAGCCTGTTATTCGGATCCAGGCCATCGCCGTAGGGAGCCGTTCGCGCTTCTTCTGCGAGTACGTCACAGAGTTCTTCATAGATATCTTCGTGTGCGTAAATCCTTTTGATCGCCATACAGACCTGGCCGCTGTTAACGAAGCAGGCGAAGAATAGTCTCTTGGCGATCGCTTTGGGATTGGCATCGTCCAGCACAATCGCCGGATCGTTACCACCTAATTCAAGCGTGACGCGTTTCAAGCTCGGCGCGGTACTCGCGAGCACTTTCTTGCCGGTCGCCACGGAACCGGTGAATGAAATCTTCTGAACTTCGGGATGCTCGGTCAGTTGACGGCCGAGTTCGTCGCCTCCGGCCACAATGTTTACGACGCCTGGCGGGAAGATCTCCTGAGCCAGTTCGCCCATCTTGAGTGTCGTCAGCGGCGTGTACGGAGACGGCTTGATGACAACCGTGTTACCCGTGTACACGGCCGAGCTCAGCGACCCCAATGCAAGGGCGGCGGGGGCATTCCAAGGCGTGATGATGCCGATGACGCCGAGTGGCCGATAATGCAGCTCGATGCGGTGGGTGTCGTCCTCGACCAGCAGCTCGACGGGTATCTGCAGGCCGACCGTGTCGTCCGCCTGTTGCAGGCAGGAATCCAGCTCGGCGCGCGCCTGTGCGATCGGTTTGCCTTGCTCCCTGACCAGCAGCACGGTCAGCTCGTCGTAGTGCTCGGCGAGGAGTGCCGTATATCGCTTGACGTAAATTGCTCGCGCCTCGTAATCGAGTCGGCTCCAGACGGGAAATGCGCTCTGTGCGGCAGCGATTGCCGCATCCAATTGAACCTCACTCGCCGCCGGACAGCGGGCGAAGACCTGCTCGGTGGCCGGATTGATAACATCCAGCCAATTGTCGCCCGTGACGAGTTCGCCGCCGATTAGCAGCGAAAAATCGTCGCGAATGTCCAGGTCGTCTGCGCGTGCGGGCACTAGTCGGCTCCATCGTCGATCGAGACCGTATGATATCACTGGGATCGGCGCCGGCCGGCGCTGCTTAAGGATTGTTAAGCTACGCAAGCAGAGCCTACAAATACGGGGACGGTCTACCTAACTCACGAACCCTGTTGAACTGTCTAGATAATTAGGTAATTAGGTAGACCGTCCCCGTATTTGTAGGCTAGGCAAGCAAGCCACGATCGATGGCGACGCTCTTGATCAGCGCATAGACCTCCTGGCCATTGGCGAGCTGGAGGTCGTCAACGGCTTCGCGGGTAACTCGTGCGCGCAGATGTTGACCGCCAACGTCGAGCAGGACTTCAGCGAAAATCTCTTCCACGATATCGATAGAGAGAATCCTCGCCTGCAGAATATTGCGGATGCTGAGGCCCTGCGGCTGCTGCGTGGCCAGGGCTACGTCCCGTGCCTGAATCCGCAAGCGCGTATTACTGCCCAACGCGATAGCGGTTCCGGGTACGTATAGGCTCTGCCCGGCTGCGACCAGCGTCGTCATGCCGTGCCGGTGCTCCGTCGCCCGGGCCTCGAGGACCGCGCCGGGCTGAAGGTATCCAGCAAGCGGCATGAGGTCGATTCGCTCGAGGACCTCGATCGCGTCACCGTTCGCGGCGACTTTACCGTTCGCGAGCAGAACGATTCGCGTGGCCAGGCGAGTCACCTCATCCACGTTGTGCGTCACATAGAGTACCGGTATCCCAAACTCATGCGGCAGGCGCTCGATATAGGGAATGATCTCCGCCTTGCGTTTCCCATCGAGTGCGGATAGTGGTTCGTCCATTAGCATGAGTGCGGGATTTCGGAGCAGCGCTCTGCCGATCGCCACGCGCTGTTGTTCGCCGCCGGATAGGGACGCGGGATCTCGTTGCAATAGCGCGCCGAGATCCAGCGCCGCTGCAACATTTTCGAGTGTCAACGCGTCCGAGTTCGATGCCCGTTGCGCCGAGAACAGCAGGTTCTTCTCGACGCTCAGATGAGAAAAGAGCCGGCCGTCCTGGAATACGTAGCCGACGCTACGCGAGTGTGTTGGTACAAATTGTTTTCGCTCCCGGTCCTGCCAGATTACGTCGTCCAGCATGACTCGGCCCGTAGCGCGGACTTCCAGGCCGGCGATGATTCGCAACAAGGTGGTTTTTCCCGCGCCGCTCGGCCCGAACAACGCGGTAATGTTCTGCAGATCTAGGTCTTCGGCGACGTTCAAGGCGAAGTCATCAAGGCGAAGATCGACGCGCAGGGAAAGTACGGTCATGACCTAGAGCCGAGTGATGGGAATACGCCGATTAAAGACGTAGACACTGAGTAATACGACGAAGGAGAACGTCAATAGACCGGCGGATAGGTAGTGCGCCTGAGAGTAGGACAGCGTTTCAACCTGTTCGTAGATGGCTATGGACACAACCTTGGTCACGCCGGGGATGTTGCCGCCGACCATCAGGACGACACCGAATTCGCCCAGCGTGTGTGCGAACCCCAGCACGATCGCCGACACGTAGCCGCGCAACGCGAGTGGTGACGCCACGCGCACGAAGGTGTCCAGAGGACTTGCGCCCAGTGTGGCTGCTGCTTCGAGCGGTGACCGTCCGATACCTTCGAATGCGGTCTGCAACGGCTGCACCGCGAACGGGAAGGAATAGATTACCGAGGCGATGACGAGGCCGGAAAACGAGAATGTCAGTGTCGTGCCGGTAATCTCGACCCAGAATCTGCCGATCGGCCCTGCGGGGCCCAGCAGTATCAGCAGATAAAAACCCAGCACGGTCGGTGGCAGTACCAACGGTAGCGCGACGAGCGCTTCAATAACGGCTCGTGAACGGGACCGCGTGAAGGCCAGCCACCAGGCGAGTGGAGTGCCTAGTAGCAGAAGCACGATCACGGTCACGCTCGCCAATTTCAGACTGATCCAGATCGGGCCGAGGTCTATTTCCATCCGCCTAGTTCGATACCAGGTAGCCGAAGTCGAGGATCACGGCCGCAGCATTGGGAGTCGAAAGGAACTGGAGAAGCGCGACCGCGGCTGCATTAGCGGCGCCCCGCTCGAGCAGAATAGCGTCTTGGCGAATCGGCTCATGGAACTCCGGCGGGATCAGAAGATAAGCGCCGGCGTCGGCTGAAACCTGTGAGCGTGCGATCAGGGCAAGCTCGGCGTTGCCGGTTGCAGCCATCGCGTATGCCTGCGCGATATTTTCTCCATACACTATTCGCGATACCCACTGTTCCCACAGGTTCATCGCCATTAACGCCTGGCGAGCGGCTGCACCATAGGGCGCGAGATCCGGATTCGCAATCGCGAGAAATCGTATGCTTTGGTCGCGCAGAGCGCCGAGTTCTTGCGCGGCGATCAGGTCGGCATCGACACTCCACAGGACCAGTTGGCCGATGGCGATCGTGGCCTGGGTCTGTTCAAGACCTAATCCTGCCGTCGCGAGCAGGGCCGGCCGCCGCGTATCGGCGGCGATGAACAGATCATAGGGTGCGCCGTTAACGATCTGCGCGTAAAGGCCGCCCGTAGATCCGCTAATCAATTTCACGTCGTAACCGGTTTCAGTTTCGAAATGCTCGACGAGCGTCTGCATCGGTGCGCGAAAGTTAGCCGCGACGGCGACGGCGACCGATTCCGCAGAGCTCGGCGCAGCGACCGTCAGCCCGGTAAGAATCAGCAATGAGGTTTGCAACAAGCGCATGCAGTTAAACGTTGTCAATAAACGTTCGATGTAGCCAGGCGTTGCCGGTTTTGTCAATCTGGACGCGCTCAGCTGCCATGACCGCACATGGTATGCTCGCCCTACTGGCGGTGCCGCACGCATGGCGGGACAGATATCGGCTTCCGCCGGTTCTCTGAAGAATCCGACCGAGATCGGACGGGAATTGCAGATATGACCAGACGCATCATCGTTGGAGTGACAGGCGCTGCGGGCTCGATCTACGGCGTGCGTATCCTTCAGGAGTTGCAGAAGGTAGAAGACGTCGAGAGCCATCTAATCGTCTCCCGAGCAGGCCTTTTGAACGTCGCCACCGAGCTCAACATGCACCGCCGCGACCTCGAGGCACTCGCCGATGTCGTCCATTCCGATCGCGATATCGGTGCCAATATCGCGAGCGGTTCGTATCAGACCGACGGAATGATCGTCGCCCCCTGTTCCATGAAAACCCTGGCGGCGATCGGAACTGGATTGACCGACAATCTCGTCGCGCGTGCTGCCGATGTCGTACTGAAAGAGCGTCGACGCCTGCTACTGATGGTCAGGGAGGCGCCGCTCAACTTAGTGCACTTGAGAAACATGACAACCGTGACGGAAATGGGCGGCATTATCTTTCCGCCGGTGCCTTCCTTCTATGCGAAGCTCGAGAGTATCGAGGCCATGGTAGATCAGAGTGTCGGCCGCGTGTTGGACCTGTTCGATGTGGGTTCGGGTCTTGTCCGACGCTGGCAAGGCCTCAAGGATTCTTCCGCAGAGTAGTGATCGGCCGGGCGGGGGTCGCGTGAGCTGTATCGTACTACGGTTTACAGGCAGAAGGCAGGTAGCGTGAGGGTACGGTCGGCGCAGAGTAGGAAGAGGTATTGCTTCCGCCCGAGGTTCCCATGGGGCTCAGCCCGTTGGGAGCCGGCGAGCTACCGCAGCGCCAGACGACACCGGAGTTACCCGTTTCATAGGGCGTCATCGTAAACGTCAATCCGGCGATCTGGGTGCTGGCGAAGAATCCGTAGGTGACGGAGATGACACCGTCCTCGACCTCGATACCCGTGACATACTTTCCGGCGGTATCGGCAGTATCCCCGTTAAGGCCCGCTGCGGCTCGATCTGCCGGCGCTTCGCCCGAGCTCAGAAAGGAATCTGCAATACGCGCTTTGGTCGGCGCGGCGATCGACAGTCCTTCGGAGACCTGGGCGCGAATGAGATAACCCTGATAGGTAGGAATGGCGACTGACGCGAGTATCCCCACAATCGCGATAACGATCATCAGCTCGATCAATGTAAAGCCGCGTTGTCGTTCCTGGTATCGCATCAATGCCCCCTCCAGTCGCGGAAAGTCCACAGACTGGGACCATACCGGCGGAAACTGAATGTGACGGTGACCCAGTTCTCAAATCGCCTTTAATCTCCCTGATGCCTATACAGGCGAGCGCGGCTTGCGAGACACGGTCGACGTTTGAGTCGGCGCTCAGCCTGGCAGGTGTGCGCGGCCGATAATATTCAAAAACTCGGCTCGGGTACGGGAGTCGGAGCGAAAGTGGCCGAGCAACTGACTCGTGATCATCGCTACGCCGGGTTTATGGATTCCCCGCGTCGTCATGCATTGATGTACGCCTTCGACGACCACGCCGACGCCTTTGGGTTTGAGTACGTCCTGAATACAGTGAGCGATTTGCGCCGTCATGGTCTCTTGAACCTGCAGACGCCGGGAGAATGTTTCGACAACCCGTGCCAGCTTGCTGATACCGACGACTTTTCTGTCCGGCAGATAGCCGACATGAACTTTGCCTATGATTGGTGCCATGTGGTGTTCACAATGCGACTCGAAGCTGATGTCGCGTAACACGATCATTTCGTCGTAACTGTCGACCTCGTAAAACGTGCGCCGGAGATACTCCACCGGGTTGCTTTTATAGCCGCTGCACCATTCCTCGAACGCCCTGACGACGCGCCCGGGGGTCGCCTTTAGACCTTCGCGATCCGGGTCTTCGCCTATCCATCCCAATAGGACTCGAATCGCCTGTTCGGTTTCCTCTCTGCTTGGCCGGGTCACGTGAGTTCCTTTGATTTCCGTCTGGCTGCGATTGGTCTCGCGTTAAGGCGAGGACCGGCCAGTCTAAGGCGGCGAATTGACCGGCGCAACTGGCGCTGAAAGGGGTCCCTTCCATTGCTGCTATGCTCCGCAGCTGTCATGAGCGTTCGGCGCATAATCAACACCTTTCACGAATGGCAGCAGGGCGGTGAGCCTCTGGTGCTGGCGACCGTCTATGACACGGCGGGATCGACGTATTCGAAGCCGGGCCAGCGGATCCTGATACGCGGTGACGACGACTACCAGGGGCTCGTCAGTGGCGGCTGCCTTGAGGGCGACCTCGCGGAGCGCGCGCGGGCCGTCATGGAGAGCGGCGAGCCGGTTGCGGTCACCTACGATATGCGCGATGAAGCTGACGATCTGTTCGGTCTCGGCATCGGCTGTAACGGGCTCATTCGTGTATTTTTGCAGCAACTGACACACGAGGCCGGCTACGAACCGTTTGCGTCGATCGCGCGGCTGTCATTGGCGGACGGGTTGAACGTCGTCGCGACAGTCATTGCCAGCCGGAGTCCGTCGCTGAAACGCGGCACGACGCTGATCTGGGACGGCAATCCCGCTGAGGCCCAGTCTTCATCCGCACCCGGCCTCGAGCGGCTGATCGCCGGTTGCGAAGAGGCGCAGGTCGCAGGGCGTGCGCGTTATCAAGTCGAAGATGACCTGGCCGTTCTATACGCGCCCTTACGCCCGGTCCCGAGCCTTTTGGTTTTGGGTGCCGGGCTCGACGCCGTGCCGGTCGTCGGTATTGCAGTAGAACTAGGATGGCGCGTCAGCGTTGCGGACCATCGGCCGGCGTATCTTGAGAACGACCGCTTCGAGGTTGCGGATCGTGCTGTGTTGCTCGATCCTGCAAGTATCGGCGAAAAATTCGCTCTGAGCGACTTCGATGCCGTGATCGTCATGAGCCATCATCTGTTGACGGACCAGACTTATCTGGAGCAGCTGGCGAGCATCGATCTGCCTTACATCGGAGTCCTCGGACCGCTCGCGCGCAAGGAGCGTTTGCTCGAGTCACTCGGTGAGGCTGGTAAGGCATTGGGCGGCAGACTCAAAGGACCGGTCGGGCTCGATATCGGCGCCGATTCGCCAGAGTCTATCGCGCTGTCGCTGCTGGCTGAGATCCATTGGGTACTCAACGGAGCAGGGGGCGCGGCACCCACTGTCGACTGATCGTTTTCGATCAGCGCTTCGATCGCGGTAAGGATATTGTTCATAAGCCTATAGATTTTTCTTTGATTTGTCGATTTCATTGGGTTTCAAGTCGACTGTTTAACCAACCATTTATTGTCAGTCTAAAAAGCCCTTAGATCATAGCCAACGAACCTTCTATTCAGATCGTTGGCAACTCTACCTGTAGTTCCTGATCCCATGAATAGATCCAATATCAAGTCTCCTTCTGTAGATGTCTGCAATATAGGCAGAGTAATGATTTCTTCTGGAAAGG
>CAUZMW010000049.1:0-19709 GCA_963581225.1 Gammaproteobacteria bacterium | reverse complement strand
AGTCTGACCATAAGCGTCCAGATCAACGATATCGAACAGAACTACGGCAACCAGTCGCTTATCTCGCCTGGCCATCATGAAATCCCGCTCCGCTAGTTCCAGGAAGTATTCGTAGCGGAACACGCCGGTGCCCGAGTCCAATCGATCCATCGACGTAAGTTTCTGCCGTACACGTCGAAATTCCCGCTGCAGCACGCCAACTTCGACGCCTGAACTGCCTCCGCGCGCTGCAGAGACAGGAGTTTGGGAGACCATGATGTAGTGGACTTCACCACGCGGACCGTACAGTGGCTCTGCCCGCACCTGGCCGACTGAGTCCGTGCCATCTTCATGCCGGCCGGCGAGATGCGTCACGTAAAAACCACCGCGAATGAGAGCGGCCTTCAGCTGCTCCGTCTCCTTCTCGTCCAGGTCGCTGCCGCTCAGTAGTGGCAGACACTGCCCCGTAGCTCGTCGGCGCTGGCGCCGGTAAGGCGCTCGTAGGCCGGGTTGGCGTAGACGACCGGAAATTCGGGATCATTCGCAGCCGCAACGATGATTCCTTCGGAGCTGTGGGCAAGCATTTGCTCCAGAATCTTACGGCTTAGGTGCTTCACTGCGAGTCCGGGTTCCTTCCCAGAGAGATCCGCTCAATATTCGCCGACAGGCCGCCGGAGGATCAAGGACTCAGATCACATCGGAACGAAAGCACCGACATTACAGAATACTCAGTCAGCGGCGATCAGTTCCGGAACGAGCAAATCGAGTAGCAAGCCGACGCGTTGCATTCCGATAGCGGCGAAGCGCGCAAACTGGGCAGGGATCGGCTCGTCGCCCGACCCGCGGCCGGCCGCATAATTGACCGAGACGGCACACATTGCGTAGTGGATACCGAGTTCCCGGGCCAGCGCCGCTTCGGGCATCGCGGTCATTCCCACCATCGTGCAACCGTCCCGTTCGAAACGGTTGATCTCTGCAGCCGTCTCCAGCCTCGGGCCCTGGGTCACACCATAGACTCCGAGGTGAACGGAGCAGCCAAGCGCTTGTGCCGCTGCCGCGATCCGTCCGCGCAGTTCCGGGTCGAGCGGCTCCGTAAACTCGACGTGATCCAGTTCGTCATTGCTACCGTCGTAGAACGAGTGCTCGCGGCCCCAGGTGTAGTCGATAAGCTGATCCGGTATCGCAAATTCCCCGGGATGAAACCCGGAGTCGATCGAGCCCACAGTGTTGATCGCAAGACAGCGCCTGACACCATGCTGATGCAAACTCCACATATTCGCTCGATAGTTCACTGCGTGAGGCGGAATCTTCCCGCTCTCCCCGTGACGCGCGATACACGCGACCCGGTCTTCGCCGAACGAGGCAGCAAGAATCGGGCTCGAAGCCGGTCCGTACGGCGTTTTGGTCGGGCTACGACTGGCGATTTGCAGATCGAGAGACTCAAAACCGCTGCCTACAATGAGCCCGAGATCACCACCTATCACGATGCCGCTGCGTCCTCGACTATTTCGGCGTCGCCCATGTCGTTAGCCTTCAAGCCGAAAGTCCGGCGTGGCGGACAGCGCCGCTACCGTGTCGCTCGCGTCTTGCCACTCAGTCGAGGCTCGCAGCGCCTCCCATCTTTGCCGAGTCTGACCGCGCAGTCGCATCAGATGCAGCTGCGAGGGAGGGCTAACATAATTTTCCAGCGCATCGAGGACGGCCGGTATCTCGCCCGGCGAGTTACACAACAAAATCATGTCACACCCAGCCGCGAGAGCCTTGAGGGCACGATCCGCACAGCTGCCGACGGCATTCGCGCCCGCCATGGCAATGTCGTCCGACACGATCGCGCCACCGTAGCCGAGCCCGTCACGCAATTGTTGTTTGAGCCACCAGGATGAGAAGCTCGCAGGAAGAGGATCGACCGCAGGGAACCCGACATGAGCCACCATGACCGCATCGAGCCGGGTGCTGATGAGATGCCGGTAGGGCTGGAGATCGTCCCACAGAGCGCTGAAGTCCCGCGAATCAGTGGCGGATTCGGTATGGGAGTCACTGACGGCTCCCGCATGAGTCGGAAAATGCTTCGCCGTGACGGCCATGCCGGCGTCGTGTACGCCGGACGCGAACTGCGATGCCAACTGGCTTACCGCGGTCGCACTCGAATGCAGCGCGCGGTCGCCGATTACTTCGGCAAGCCCGCGATCGAGATCGACGACGGGTGCGAAGCTGATATCGATATCGACCGCACGTAGCTCCGCCGCCATCAGCCAACCGAACGCCCGCGCCGCTTGTAGCGCTTGCCCCATGTCTTCATCGTAGAGATGACCCAGACTGCGCATCGGGGGTAGTCGCGTAAACGGCTCATGGAAGCGTTGTACTCGGCCACCTTCCTGATCGACCGCGACGAGGAGCGGCGGCTCGCGCACGGCGTGTATCGAGTCGACCAACGCCTCGAGCTGTTGCAGGCTCGCGAAGTTTCGGGCGAACAGGATGACCCCGCAGACCGACAGCGACCGGAGCCAGGCGAGCTCGACCTCGTCGATAGAGATGGCCTTAAGATCGATCATCAGGGGTCCGAGCGACATTCGCGCATGATACAGGACGCTTGGATTACCGCCGTGCGAAACACCCCGCTGCCCATGACCAGCGGGTGTGATAGTTCATGGCGAACGCAGCCGCTGGCAGTAACGCCGGATAAGAGCGTGGCGGGTAAGGCGCAGCGAGCCATGGACTATTGCGACCGCCATAGAGGAAAAGGCTAACGCCGGCTAGCGCCGTTCGAACAGCGCCATCGCCTCGACGTGATGCGTATGCGGGAACATATCCGCGATACCGGCCGCGCGCAGCCGATACCCCTGGTCGATTAGCTCTTTGGCATCCCGCGCCAACGTCGCGGGGTGGCACGAGACATAGGCCACGCGCCGCGGCCCCATACGCTTCATTTGCGTCACGGCAGCGTGCGCGCCCGATCGCGGTGGATCCAGTATGACCAGGTCCCACGACTCCCGCATGAAACTCCAGTCGGGCTCAGACAGATCGGCCGTGACGAAGTGGGCGTTCTTGAGGCCGTTGCGGCGGGCATTGTGCGCCGCACGGGCGACGAGACCGCCCTCGCCCTCTACACCGAGTACTGTAGCGGCCTGTCGCGCGAGCGGCAGGCTGAAGTTGCCGAGACCGCAGTAGAGATCCAGGACTCGGTCGGTCGGCGCTACGTCCAGGAGCTCGGTCGTCCGGCGAACCATCGCCTCGTTAACCTGCGCATTGACCTGCACGAAGTCCGTCGGCGCGAACTCCAGCGTGACGTCGAACTCGGGCAGACTGTAGGCGAGCGTCTTCGCCGTATCCGGATCAAGCGCCTGGACCGTTCCCGGTCCGCCGCGCTGCAGATAGATATCGATATCGTGCTGCTGTCCGAATGTCCGAAACAGGCTCAGATCCTCCGCGCTGGGCTCATCCAGCACCCGCAGGACGACGGCTCGAGCCGCTTCGCCCACAGCGAACTCCGCCTGTGGCAGTCGCTTCGTCAGCGTCGTCTGATCGATCAGCTTCGCAAGTGGCTCGGGCAATGCGTCCAGTGGCTTCACGATCACGCGACAACTCGACATGTCGGTGACGAAACGCGTAGCTCGCTCCTTGAAACCGACGAGGACGCGGTCCTTACCGGCGACGAATCTAGCACCGAGACGAGCACGGCGGCGGTAATGCCACTCTGGTCCGGTAATCGGAGCGAGCCACTCCGCGGGCTCGAGATCGGCGATCCGCGCCAGGGTCTCCCTGACAACAGCCTCCTTGAATTCGACCTGCGCTGGGTAGGCGAGATGCTGAACGGCGCAACCGCCGCAGCGGCCGAAATATTGACAAGGCGGATCGACGCGAGTCTCAGCCGGCCGCAGTACTTCGACGAGTTCTGCTTCCTGGTACCGCCGCTTGCGGCGTCTCGGGGCGATGCGCACACGCTCCCCTACTAGCGCGCCGGCGACGAATATTCTGCGCCCGTCCAGATCCGCAACGCCCAACCCGTCGTGGGTTAGATCGATGATTTCCGCTTCTACATGGCCTGGACTACTCGACATCACGTACCGAGCGCCATGCTGCTAAAAACTCATCGAGATGAGGACTTCCGGCCTCTTTCAGTTTTGTCTCAAGAAGCTCGAGCTCCGCTTGATAGCGAGCCTCGTCGAGGATCCCGCGGACGAGCTGGAAGCGGAGATAAATCAGATAGGTGTTAAGCGCATCCGTCTCGCAATAGTCTCGAATCGCTTTCAGATCTCCGCTCTGGTAACGGCCCCACACCTGATCGCCGCTCATTCCGAGTTTACCGGGAAACCCGAGCAGCGTAGCGATTTGCTCCAGCGATGAGCGCCCAGCGAACTGAAAGCCGGCAAGCACATCCATCAAATCCACATGTCGCCAGTGGAATCGACTCAGGTAATTGTTGTAGCGAAACTCTCGATCGCTATCGCCCAGCTCCCAGTAACGTTCCGCGTTGACGCCGTGAAGTAATGAGCGATAGTGCAGCACTGGAAGATCAAATCCCGAGCCGTTCCACGACACGAGTTCCGGCGAGTAACGCTGCAAACCGTCGTAGAAGCGCTGCACGATCTTTTTCTCTGTCGCGTCGATGTCACCTAAGGTAAAGATATGCAAATCGTCGCGACTTCTTAGCACCGCCGAAATGGCCACGATCCGATGCTGTGGCAGCGGCAGGAAGTCCGTCTGACGCGCCTGACGCTGTTTGAAAAACATGATCTTAGCGACGGAGTCATCGTCCAGGTCGTCTACGCCGTGCAGACGCCGGCCGAGCGCAACATCCGGTATAGTTTCTATGTCGAAGACGAGCGTATTCACTTCAACTTCCCGAGTCGGCCGCACGCATCAATACGGCGATCGCAACGACAAGGCCGGCTTCGTCTGTCACGGAAACATGCCCATCACCGATACCGAGGCGCTCGCACATTCCGCGCCCTCTTGCCGAATAGATTATCTGCGGCTGACCCCAGGCGTTCGGTACCATGCCGACATCTCGAATCCACATGCCGTGAGCGAATCCCGTTCCCATCGCCTTCACCACGGCTTCCTTGATCGCAAAACGCATGGAGAGAAACCGCACGGGACGCTTGTTCACATCGAACAACTCACGCTCTTCGCTCAACAGTAGCCGATCCGCGAAGCGTTCCCCGAATCGCTGCCAGATCTTCTCGACGCGAGACGACTGCACAATATCGGTACCGACGCCGAAAACCATCCTCAGCGAACTTCCTGCATGAGCGCCTTCATGTCCGCGACTGCTTTGGCAAGGCCATCGAAGATCGCTCTGGCGACGATCGAATGACCGATATTGAGTTCAACTATCCCCGCTATAGCCGCGATCGGCTGCACGTTGTGATAGTGGAGCCCGTGACCGGCGTGGACTCGCAGACCAAGTCTTGTTCCGAGCTCAGCGGCCGTCGTGATCCTCGTTAACTCGCGAGTCTGAACTGCGGAGTCACTGGCATCGGTGTACGCGCCTGTGTGTAATTCAACCACGATTGCGCCACAAGCCAGGCTTGCTTCAAGCTGTTCCGGCTCCGGGTCGATGAACAACGACGTCCGGATGCCGGCTGACTCGAGCTGTGCGCATGCCGCCGTGATCCTGTCGGACTGACCGGCAACATCCAGTCCGCCTTCCGTGGTCAATTCCTGCCGACTTTCCGGCACCAGGCAGCAATCTGCCGGTTGGGCGTCGACAGCGATAGCCAGCATCGACTCCGTAACGGCCATCTCGAGATTCACGCGAGTTTCCACTACGCGTCCCATGACTTGCAGATCCCGCTCTTGGATATGGCGTCGGTCTTCGCGCAGATGGATAGTGATACTGTCCGCGCCTGCTCGTTCAGCCAGCAGCGCAGCCGACACCGGATCCGGATAACGCGTGCCGCGAGCCTGGCGAAGCGTCGCCACATGATCGACATTGACGCCCAACAGGATAGGTGCGTGCTGGCTCATAGCTCCACGCCCCGATCTAGGATGTCTCTGAGAACCAACCGCGTTTTCAACGGCCGCTCCCCGAGATAGACGCGTAGCGCTGTCGACAGCAACCGCTTCGCTGCTCGCAGACTATTGTCATCATCCAGTGTTCCATCCTGTAGTGAAATAAGGTCGCGCCCCGAATAGTAGTCTTCTCCATTCGTAAGCTCTGACTCAGATCGGAAGCCGCGTTCCGGTATGAAATGGTAGCAGCGCTCCGCGGAAATCGGCGCTCCCGTCTCAACGTCGTGACCCAAGTTGAGCCCGTAGCCCAACGCTTCGAGAAGGCGCAGCTCGAACAGTCGGAGCACCCTCGAGGTCTTGGCTCGAATCATGAGATCGGCGAGAGCTCGACTATAACAGGAGAAGACCGGGACATTGGCATCGCCTCTGGCCATTAGGCGCAACAACAGTTCATTGAGATAGAACCCGGCGAGCAGTCTCTCGCCGCTGAGCTCGCTCGCCGGCGGTACCAGCTCGACGTGTGTCAGACGACCAAGATCGCCTCGACGTATCCATGAGATCTGCAGCAGCAGGAAGGGCTGTAGGATCGCTCGCTGACCGCTTTTCGGACGCCGCGATCCCTGGGCAACCAAGGCCACCAAGCCGTGGTTGTAGGTCAGACACTCAATAATCTGACTGGTGTTTCGATACGGGCGCTGATGCAAGACGTAGGCATGCTCCAGCTCGACGCTTTCTCTATCGGTCATGATCGAAGACGATACACCCCGCATCCATTCGACCCGCGCTGCGTCGCAGCGGGAGTCTCAAAGAGTTCCCAGATCGAACCCCAAACTCCTCAGGTCCCGCTCACTGTCGGCCCAGTTCTCGCGTACTTTGACCCAGAGTTCGAGGTGAACTCGCTCACCGACTAATCCCGTCAGCTCCTGGCGGGCTGCGCTGCCAACTACCTTAAGAACTCTACCACCTTTGCCGATAACGATAGCCTTGTGGCTCCTGCTTTCAATCCAGATCAACGCATGTATCAACGTCTGATTCTCGCCCCGCTTCCCGACGTGTTCCACTTCGACCGTCAGGCCATAGGGCACCTCCTGGTGCAATACGGTTAGTAACTTCTCGCGTATCACCTCCGCAATTCGGAACTGCATATTTCGATCAGTCAACATCTCACGCGGAAATAACGGCGGCCCGTCCGGAAGCCGCCGAAGGATCTCGGCCAACAACCCGCCCAGGTTCGTGCCGCTACGCGCCGAGATCGGCACGAACGCACTAAACGGATACTCAGCCCCTAGCGATTCCAGAATCGGCAGAAGTTCGGATTTCGCTCCGATCGAGTCGACCTTGTTCAGGACCAGAATCGTCCTATCCGCAGAGTCCCGGAGCAGCTCCGCGAGCTGGCGATCCTGTCGGGTAAACTTCGGCGCCTCAATCACCATCAGCGTGATGTCCGCGTCGGCCAGAGCCTGATTGATCGTTCTCGCCATCAACCGATGCAGCGCGTGCTTTCTGTCACGCTGTAGCCCCGGTGTATCCATGAAGATCACCTGATCTGAGCCGCGATTCAGCACGCCGAGAATTCGATGCCGGGTCGTGTGCGCTTTCGTACTAACGATACTGACTTTCTCGCCGACCAGAGCATTCAACAGCGTTGATTTGCCGACATTCGGTCGCCCGACAATCGCGACGTAACCGCAGCGGGGGTTATCTGTTGCTGTCACTGTCTAATATCAAGAGCATCTGTTCCGCGGCATTTTGTTCGGCCTGCCGACGACTTTGACCTTGCCCCTCTATACGGGCCGATATTTCGGCTACTTCGCACACGACGACAAAGGATCGTCGATGAGGGTCGCCAGAGACAGATTCTACTGTGTAAACCGGCAGCCCGAGACCGCGCCCCTGGAGCCATTCCTGAAGCTTCGACTTCGCATCCTTCAGGCTACCTGCGTCAGGTAGCCGCTCGAGTCGCTCGGCAAACAGGCGTGTGACACACCTATCGGCGACCTCAAAACCGCCGTCGAGAAAAACCGCGCCGATGACGGCCTCTATGGCGTTCGCGAGTATCGAGTCGCGGCACGCACCACCTGAGCTATGCTCGCCCGGCCCAAGAATGATCTGTGGCGCCAACGTCAGCTCCCTCCCGAGTTCCGCTAACGTGACGCCCTTAACCAATTCCGCGCGTAAGCGACTGAGATTTCCTTCCGGTTCCGATGGATGTAATTCGTATAGTCGCCGCGCGACCGCAAAGTTTAGAAGCGAATCGCCAAGGAACTCGAGCCGCTCATTGTTCTGTGGGGAGGCGCTGCGGTGAGTAAGCGCCTGCTCTAATAGTTCTGGATGTTGAAAACGATATTGTAGATGCTGCTCGGCCCAACGTAGCCGATCTGTCACCGGCGAATCTCTATTTGCTCATCGACGACAACCAGGAACCAGATGTTGCCAACAAACCGAGTGCGATTATCATACTGAACGAGCACGTTGTAACCGTTCGTCCCGGGCGTAATCTTTACGGCCTCGGGACCCAGGACGATCCCCTCGACATAGAGCCGGCTGGCAAGATTGAGCCGCAGAATACCGGCCGTCGTGCCTGCACCATCCAGCTCTTCCTTCAGACCCGCCAGGACGGTCTTGAGCCTTACGCTCTCGAGATACAACGGTGTAATCTTCAACGCCGCCAGGCCGACCGAGCCGAACAAGGTCGCGAGCAGTAGAAAGCCCAGCGCAGTGATGCCTGCCTGACGCTGGTGGCTTGGGCCTGTTAGTCGATACGGTCGCCGATGCGATTCCATAACGGTCCTCCTTGGGCGGGCCAACGCCAGTTCATCCAGACGCGCACGGCCTTTCCAACCAGGCGATATTCCGGGATAAACCGGACGCCCTCAAAGCGGCTGTCTCTACTATTGTCGCGATTGTCTCCCATCACGAAATAGTGCCCTTCCGGCACCACATAGGTCCCGCCCGGGCTAAGCCGATCTCGGGTGAGCAGCAACAAATGATCGCCGTCACCGAGTCCTTCGCGAGCCAGCTGCAGTCCCGAATTCTCTTCATAGGAACCAAGCATGTCGAGGGGTATCGATTGGCCGTTGATCTGCAGCCGCTTGCTACCCTGGTCGTAGGTCACCACATCACCTGGAAGACCGACAACCCGCTTGATGTAGTTAATACGGGGGTCGGACGGCAGCTTAAACACGACCACATCGCCGTACTCAGGCTCACCAATCTCGAATATCTTGGTATTTATAACCGGGAGCCGCAATCCATACGTGAACTTGTTCACAAAAATGAAATCTCCCTCCAATAATGTGGGCATCATCGATCCGGAGGGAATTCTGAAGGGCTCGAATAGGAACGATCTGAGTACCAGCACCAGCAGAAGAACAGGAAAAAACGAGCGGGCGTACTCCACCACAACCGGCTCACTCCCAGATGTGGAGTGCCCGGCTCCGCTCCTGGCGCCTCGCCGCCGCTTCAGAATTAGCGCATCGAACGCCCAGATCAACCCGGTGAGGAAGGTAGCGACAACAAGAATTAATGCGAAGTCCAAAGGGATCGGTCCTGTGTCTAAAGCTCCAGCCGCTGCGGAGTATTGGTCATTTTCTATCGCCCTGCAAGACAGCTAGAAAGGCTTCCTGTGGAATTTCAACCGCGCCGAACTGCTTCATCCTGCGCTTGCCGGCCTTTTGCTTTTCAAGAAGTTTGCGCTTCCTGGTGACATCCCCACCATAGAGTTTAGCCGTGACATCCTTACGCAGCGCCTTGACCGTACTACGTGCGATGATCTGCGCACCGATTGCCGCCTGAATTGCGACCTCGAATTGCTGTCGGGGAATGACTTTTCGAAGCGTCTCCACAAGCTGCCGCCCGCGCCTATCCGCGCGATCTCGATGCACGATGATGGACATCGCATCGACGCGCTCACTGTTGATCAGTATATCCAGCTTCACAAGGTCGGCGGCTTCAAAACGAAGGAACTGATAGTCGAACGACGCGTAGCCACGACTGACGGACTTCAACCGGTCGAAGAAATCCAGCACGACTTCCGCCAGAGGCAATTCGTAATCGATGGAGACTTGATTACCTAAATACTGGAGCCGTTTCTGCACGCCGCGCTTCTCCATACAGAGCTTAATAACGGCACCGACGAATTCCTGCGGCAGTAGAAAAGTCGCCAGGATGATCGGCTCACGAATTTCCTCGATCTGATTGGGCTCGGGAAGTTGCGCCGGATTTTCGACCTTCAGTACGTCACCGTTAGCTGCCTGAATCTCGTACACCACGGTCGGTGCGGTCGAGATCAACTCCAAGGCGTACTCCCGCTCCAACCGCTCCTGGACGATTTCCAGGTGCAGCATCCCAAGAAAGCCGCAGCGAAACCCGAACCCCAACGCCGCGCTTCCTTCCGGCTCGAAATGAAACGCAGCATCGTTCAGCTGGAGTTTTCCCAGAGCATCCCGAAACGCTTCGAAGTCCTCGGAGTTGATCGGGAACATGCCGGCGAACACTCTGGGTCGAATGCGCTCGAATCCTGGCAGCGGCAAGGTATCCACTGCTCCCGCATCGCGAAGAGTATCCCCGACCGGCGCACCGTTGATTTCTCTGATGCCGGCGATGACGTACCCGACTTCGCCCGCGCGCAAAGCCTCCCGATCGCTCATCTTCGGTGTAAACACGCCTAGACGGTCGACCGTGTGGCGACGCTCGGTCGAGAGAACTTCAATCCGCCCTCCCCGCCGCAGAGCGCCGTTAACCACTTTGACCAGCGACACAACGCCGACATACGCATCGAACCATGAGTCGATGATCAGCGCCTGCAACGGTTCGTCGCGATCGCCCTCGGGAGGCGGAACCGCCACAATAATATGCTCGAGAAGATCCATAATACCTTCGCCAGTCTTCGCGCTGATTCTCAAAGCGTCCTGAGCGTCGATACCGATGATCTCCTCGATTTCCTGGATGACTCGCTCGGGATCCGCCGCACGAAGATCGATCTTGTTGATGACTGGAACGACGTCGAGACCTTGCTTGATTGCCGTATAACAATTCGCGACGCTCTGCGCCTCTACGCCCTGGGCTGCGTCCACGACAAGTAGTGCCCCTTCGCATGCGGCGAGAGAGCGTGACACCTCGTAGCAAAAATCTACATGCCCCGGCGTATCGATCAAATTGAGGTGATACGTCTGGCCATCCTGCGCCTCATAATTCAGGGAGACGCTCTGCGCCTTGATCGTGATACCGCGCTCCCGTTCGAGATCCATGGAGTCGAGCACCTGGTCCGCCATCTCCCGATCGCTTAACCCACCACAGATCTGAATAAGCCGATCCGCGAGGGTCGACTTTCCATGGTCGATATGAGCGATGATCGAGAAGTTTCTGATTCGGTTCATAGGGAGAAGAATAGCTACACCTGTCGCTTCAGTCGGAGGCCTCGTGGAGGATGGGGGTGCGCAAAAAGGGCGGCATTATACCTGGGTACGGGTCCTGAGGTGCCCATGACCGGCGGGTGTAATAGTTCGTGGCGAACGCAGCCGCTGGCAGTAACGCCCGATAAGCGCGTGGTGGGTAAGGCGCAGCGAGCCATGGACTATTGCGACCGCCATTTGCAGGAAGGCTGACTCGCGACAAGGCCATCGCCTATGGAGAGGCCAGATAGGCTTCGACGGCTTTAATATCCAGTGGATACGCCGAAATCTCCCGATCGGCCGCCGTCAGCACCGGTATTCTGAGCCCGTAGCGCTTCTTCAATTCACGGTCACCGTCGATATCGGCGACTCGAACGTCGGCCCGCCCGCGCAGCAGCGGCGCCAGTTGCTCGGCCAACTCATCGCAGAGGTGACACCCGGGCCGGCTGTAGAGATTCAGGATCTTCACGCCATCGGGACGACACGGAGCTCGCCTGAAGTTCTCGTCTCGAGCTGACGATGCCAGCCGGGCGTAACGGCCAAAGCCCCGACAAATCCCAGCACTGCGCCGACAAGACAACTCAGATCGTCGCCACCGATCAGCGCACCGGTGATGGCGCCGAGCAGCAGCATGCCCCATGGCAGACCGTGCAGAAGAACGGCGCCGAGTAAAACGTAACGGCCGGGCAGCGAGACTTGCACAGTTTGCCCTACCGTGACAGGGGCCGCGGCGCGCAGCCTGAGCTCGCCCGCATCCGGGGCTCGAAACCAGGTGCAAGACCCCGCACAGCCCCGGCAGCGAGCCGGCGGGAGAAACTCAACGTCCACCAGATTCCCAACGTGAATGGCACGGACCCGAGCGCGCGCTGTCATGCATTCCTCAGAACTCATGACACATGACGATTGTGAACATTCGGTTGACGCAGTGGTCGATTACTGGGCCCTTAGAGACGTTGCGATCGTCTCCACAGTCCGCCTCGGCACCTCGCCTACCGCAGTCACCTGGCGACCACTGACCGTCAGTGAGAAGGCGTTTGCGCTGCCGACCCGGGAATGGCCCGCCGCAACCTCAGGCTCGCTCTTGGGATCCTCGATAAAGACCGAGACCGTAGCGAGGCCGTCTGAATAGACTAAGTGTTCGACCGGATAGTCAGACCCGGCGATCGGGCGATGAGTCGTTGCCGAAAGCTGGAAGCCTTCGGGAACGCGCGCCGCCCGCAGGCGAAGAGTTTCGTCCGTCTGCTCCTCCGCTGCACGCGGGCGGAGCAACGTGAAGCCATCGGTGTTAATCGTCGGCTCCAGCTCGGAACGCGGAATAGAGTCGGATATCTCAAGCTGCGCAAATAAGATCTGCTCAAGGACGGTTCCCTGTTCGTCCACAAGCTGCGACTTCAGCGGCATCGCCGTCTCCTGGTCCAGCCAGAGCATATAGCCGTAGCGAAAGCCGTCTTTGGGTTTGATACTGACGATCTGGGTTTGACGCTCGACGACTCGGGCCTCCCCAAGGAGAGCAAAGTCATAATGACGAAGTAACTCGTCCGAATAGCTTGGTAGTGCCGACACCAGCGGGCTCACATCCCGACGCTCTTCCAACAGCACTATCTGACGATCCGGCAGAATGCACTGCACCTCGTCCTCGTAACGAATAATCTCGCGCGCGACACCGTCCAATGCGAGAATTCGTTCGCTAACGCGCCCATCATCGTTTAGATGGGTGATCTGGAGCGTCTCCGCGTCACCTCCCTGCATATGCAGAAAGGTCCCCTGGTAGGTTAATTCCTCGACAGCATGACTCATACGTGCCAGCCAGGCCTGCGCTTCCTGGGCAACAACCGGCTGCGAAGTTACACCGACTGCGAGCCAGGCCACCAGGACAATCACTATGCGACGAGACACGGCCTACTCCTCGACCGGGGCCTGGTCGTCGGTCACACGCCAGGTATCCTGGCCACTGACGACGCTCGAGTGGATAGATGTGCGCCCGATACCGAACGCGTACTCACCATGTCGCACAAGATAGTTAGTCAGGAGAATCGGCTGCTGGATGAGCGGTTCAGCGACGCCGAGAATAACGGCCGACTCCTGGGGGACCACATAACTCGGAGCCTCAGTGATGCGGTCGCCGGCCGCGATCTGCTGAGAGGCCACGAGCGGTGCGCCACCGCGCAGTTCGATCGACGCGAGATTATTGAGCGCCAGTAGTCCTAGAGCAGCGACACTCGCTGCGATACCCGCCCCGAGCGCGGGTCGGATCATTCGCGCCGCCAAACCGGGCGAGTCGATCGTCCGTCTTGGAACCAGGCTTACACCGTCCAGGGCTTGTCGCAGCCGATTGCGCAGAACATCCGGGTCAGGGCCGAGTAATTCGCCGCGTAACGCTGCTCCGATCACAGCGTAGCGCAGCACCTTCTCACGGGACTCAGGATCGCGCTCCAACCGTCGCACGAGGAACTCGCACTCGTCCGGGGAGAGTTCATCGTCGTTAAAAGCCGAAATCTGATCCTGGATCTTTCCTGTCATCTCAAAATCTCTGCCTACAGTAATGGACTGATACGTTTATCGATTGCTTCGCGTGCGCGAAAAATTCGTGAACGGACTGTACCCACCGGACACTCCATGGTCTGAGCGATCTGCTCATAACTCATTCCCTCTATCTCGCGTAAAAGGATGGCTGTTCGCAGGTCCTCAGGCAAGTCGCAAATCGCCTTATTGACGGTTTGGCGAAGCTCTTCCGATAGCGTAAGCCCCTCCGGCGTATCAAGGTCTTTCAGCTTCGCAAAGACTTCATACTGCTCAGGATCCTGAAGATCCAGATCATAGTATGCAGGCCTTCGTCCCGCGGCCACCAGGTGATTCTTCGCCGTGTTAATCGCTATCCGATAAAGCCAGGTATAAAACGCGCTGTCCCCGCGAAACGACGGCGCTGCCCGGTAGGCCTTCAGAAAGGCCTCCTGAGCCACATCGAGCGCTTCGGACGGATCTCTGACATATCTCATAATCAGCTTAATAATCTTATGCTGATACTTGATTACCAATAGGTCGAACGCCGACCTATCACCCTGCTGCACCCGCTTTATCAGCGCATAATCCGCGGCGCGGTCGCTTGGCGCGCGTGGTGCTGCGGATACAGCCTTGTGCTTCTCGGTAGACCCCATATCACACCAAAAGTTCTGTGAATTCGGGACAGTAGAACGCCCTTAGCGGCATTTTGTGACCGAATTCAATTTAAACGCCATTCTAACAGCCTCGCCGGCGCGGAGAGTGGCCCAAAGGGGGTCTATAGGGCCTCCTCGCGCCTCTCAGACGTCGGTCGGCGCGTTCTGCGGCCGGCGAAGAAACGCCTGCAAAGCGCGCCAAATATCAGCTCAGAGCTGATCGCGGAGTAGCAAAACCGGCAGCCGTCCGCGGCCATCGCGCAACACCAGACGAACCCACCATGTCGCCACCATCGATCCAGAGGTCAGCCGTACCCGCTGTACGGCCAAGTCCGGGTGCGGCCCAGGTTCCGTTCGGAAGGCAAATCAGTACGGGCGGGGTCTCGGGAAGCTGCCGCCACCAGTGGACAACCAGTGCGGCCAGAAGCGGGCACCGGATCAGCCACGATACGGGCAGACCGATGATGCCTGCGGCGCCAACAACGTGTAACGCCCGCCACCACCAGGCAAGCAGCAGCGAGACCCGCGGCCTAACGGTGAAAGTTCGTTCTGATTCGGCCGAGGAGGTTCTCGAGGCTCGGGTCGGTAGCGTCATACCTGCCGAGAAGATAAGCGTGCAGCTCTGGGTCCGGAAGCTCTAGAAGTGCGCTAAACCGAGTCTTATCGTCTGCCGATAACGACGCGTACGATGAGCGTAGGAAGTTCGCCAGTATGGCGTCCAGCTCTCGCATTCCTCGACGGCAGCGCCACCGTAGTCTGGCGGTATCGTCGGACATGTTTCCCTGCTAGCTCGCTGTGGGACAGGACACTAGTGACGCCGCTCAGCCATCAGTTTCTTGATTTTGGCGATCGCTCGGCCGGGATTAAGATCCTTGGGGCAAGCGCTCGCGCAATTCAAAATGGTATGACATCGATAGAGTCTAAACGGATCTTCCAGCGCATCCAGACGTTCGCCGGTCGCTTCATCCCTGCTGTCAACGATCCAGCGGTACGCTTGCAGCAGTGCCGCTGGACCCAGGAACCGATCTGAGTTCCACCAGTAGCTCGGGCAGGCCGTTGAACAACACGCACAGAGAATACAGGCCGACGGCTCGTCGATTTTCTCCTGGTCTTCCTTGGATTGCAGTCGCTCTCGATCCGGCGGCGGCGGCGTTCGAGCTTCGAGCCACGGCTTCACGGACGCGTACTGGGCGTAGAAATTCGTCAGATCGGGGACGAGATCCCTCACAACCGGCAGATGCGGCAGAGGATAGATCTTGACCGGCCCTTTTACGTCGTCGATGATCTTCAGACACGCAAGTGAGTTAGTGCCGTCGATGTTCATCGCACAGGACCCGCAAATCCCCTCTCTACAGGACCGCCGAAACGTGAGCGTCGGATCGACCTCGTTCTTAATCTTGATGAGCGCATCCAGAACCATCGGACCGCAGTGATCCATATCAACCTGATAGGTATCGAGCTTCGGGTTTTCGCCCGACGTAGGATCGTAGCGGTAGACGCGGAACTCACGGTTGTTGCTGGCGCCTTCGGCAGCAGAATAGGACCGACCAGGCTTTACCCGTGAGTTAGCTGGAAGACTGAACTTAGCCATGCTTAATCTTTTACCCTTACTCTCTTGCCGTGACTACCGATTAGATCGATATGCGAGCTGCGCACTAGTACGTCCGCGCCTTTAGAGGAATCGTATCGATTTCCTCCGTCTTTGTATCCATTTGCACGGCCCGATCACCGAAACGTACGCCCCCATCGGCTCCGACCCAGACCAATGTATGTTTGAGCCAGTTGGCGTCGTCGCGGTCCGGGTAGTCTTCACGTGCCTGCGCGCCGCGGCTTTCAGTACGATAAGCGGCAGATTTGATCGTTCCCATCGCTTGGAGCAGCAAATTCTCGAGCTCCATGGTTTCAATCAGGTCTGTGTTCCAGATCAGCGAGCGGTCCGCGACCGATACGTCAGCGAACGAAGCAAAAATGGACTCCAACGCGTCGATGCCCTCTTGGAGGGACTCGCCGGTACGGAACACCGCCGCATGATTCTGCATCGTCCGCTGCATCGCCAAGCGTATCTGCGCCGTCGTCGAAGATCCGCGGGCATTCCTAAGCCGATCGAGACGCGCGACCGCTTCATCGCCCGCGCCTTTCGCCAGCGGCCGACCCCCGCTACCCGGCGTGATGATCTCAGCGCAGCGGAGAGCGGCTGCTCTGCCAAATACCACTAGATCAATCAATGAGTTAGAGCCAAGCCGGTTAGCTCCATGCACGGAGACACAACCTGCTTCTCCGACGGCCATCAGGCCCGGAACGATCTGCTCCTCGCCGGCGGCGTTCGTCGAGACGACCTCGCCGTGATAGTTAGTTGGGACTCCCCCCATGTTGTAGTGAACCGTCGGCAAGACCGGTATCGGATCCTTGGTGACATCGACCCCGGCGAATATTCGGGTCGTCTCGGCGATTCCTGGTAACCGCTCCTCGATGACGTCGGTACCCAAGTGCTCCAGATGCAGGTGGACATGATCCTTCTCCGCACCGACCCCACGGCCTTCGCGGATCTCTATCGTGATCGATCGGCTGACGACGTCGCGGGATGCTAGATCCTTCGCATTCGGGGCGTAACGCTCCATGAAGCGTTCGCCGTCCGAATTCGTCAGATAACCTCCCTCGCCGCGGACGCCTTCGGTAATCAGCATGCCGGGACCGTAGATTCCGGTCGGATGAAACTGCACGAACTCGAGATCCTGCAGTGGCAATCCGGCTCGCAGCACCATTGCATTTCCGTCGCCGGTGCAAATATGCGCCGACGTGCAGGAAAAGTAAGCGCGGCCGTAACCACCGGTCGCAAGAATCACTGACTGACAGCGGAAACGGTGCAAACGACCGTCAGCCAGATCCAGCGCAACGACACCTCGGCACTCATCGTCCTCCATGATGAGATCGATAGCGAAATACTCGATATAGAACTCCGCATCGTGTTTTAGCGACTGCTGGTAGAGCGTATGCAGCATTGCATGACCGGTACGATCCGCTGCGGCACAGGTTCGCTGCGCGGTTCCCTCGCCATATCGAGTGGTCATTCCGCCGAACGGGCGCTGATAGATCCGCCCGTCGTCCGTGCGCGAGAACGGCACTCCATAGTGCTCGAGTTCCAGCACCGACGCGGGCGCCTCTTTGCACATGTAGGCGATCGCGTCCTGGTCGCCGAGCCAGTCCGATCCCTTGACGGTATCGTACATATGCCAGCGCCAGTCATCTTCGCCCATGTTCCCAAGCGCGGCGCTGATACCTCCCTGCGCGGCGACGGTGTGGCTGCGAGTCGGAAATACCTTCGTAATACAGGCCGTAGGCAGGCCCTTCTCAGCGAGGCCGAGCGTGGCTCTCAAACCGGCGCCACCGGCGCCTACAACGACGACGTCGTAGCTGTGTTCGATAAATTCATAATCGGTACTCATCCTGTCGCTCCAAGCGCGACCTTGAGGACCGCGAATACGCCCGCTACGACGATGCCGAAGTGCACAAATGTCGTCAGGATCAGCGCCGACACCTTCAAACCCGAGGCGTGCACGTAGTCTTCGATAACAATTTGCACGCCGAGCTGAGAGTGGTAGCCCAAAGTCAGCAGCGTGAGAATCATGAGAATGCTGGAGGACGGCGCCTGCAGCCAATTCACGACGGTGTCATAGCGAAGATCCGCCAGACCAATGAAGGCAAAAACCAGCCAGAGACCCAACATTGTGAGCGCGATGGCGGACAGCCGTTGGGCCCACCAATGCTCTATGCCATCCTTGGCGGAACCAAGCCCGAGAACTCGATTGAGCGGTGTAACGAGACTCACGAATACTCCTCTAGAGAATGACCGACACTGAGAAGACCGTGGTAGCCATACTGGCTACCACAAGGACGAACCAACCGCTGGTCTGAATTTGGCTCGGTTCGAACCCCCAGCCGACATCCCAGAAGAGATGCCGAACACCATTCGCCAGATGATAGAAAAAACAGAAACTCCATCCCGCGTAGCAGATCTTAAGCCAAACGCTCGACAGGATTGCAGCGGCCTGAGCATAGGCTACCGGGCCGGTAGCGAGTACCACGAGCCAGTACGCCAGTACGAGCGCGCCGACAGAGAGCGCCAGGCCCGTGAGCCTGTGCAGAATCGATAAGATGCTCGTTATCTGCGGCCGATAGACCTGCAGATGCGGCGACAAAGGTCGCTCGACCCTGTCCATAGTGCGACGTCCTTTCTAATGGTCTAACAAGGGTGAAGCAAGAGGGCGCAGCCCGGTGCCGCTCCTGCTAAAAGTCGATACACCGGCCAGCTCGCTCCCAATCGCCGAAACGAGTCGGCTCGACACCCTTGGGGCCGCCGATCTCTCGAGGCTTTGTGGCCTTGACTTCTGCTTCTCGCGTGCACGCCGGATCGTTTATAGTCCCATCGGGCGCGTTCACATTACTTACTCTGTCCCGCTGCTGCTGCGATTCTTTCATGCCTGACAGTCTGCCAGAATTCGCCGAATTCCGCATCCTTGACGGACCAACAAGCCATCCCCCGAATCGACATCATTATTCTCCTCTCAGAATCGAAGCTTAACTCTTAACGGGCGTCGGCAGTCGGCCGAGGCTGCGTCAAAAGTCCTCAGCATACCTAGTATTATCCTAAGGTCTAAGTGGTGCGGTATCCGAAATGACTCGATTCATTGAAGGTGAGAACCGATTCCAGGCCACGTTACTCCCCCAACGCCCCGACGAAGACATCGCAGACGATAACCCAGTCCGGGTCATCGAAGCATTCGTGAATCGACTGGATCTAAAGGATCTGGGATTTGAACGGGCGGAGCCGAGTGAGATGGGCCGTCCGGCGTGTGTGCACGGAATTCGTGGGGCTGTGCCGGGAGCTGAAGCTACTTAACGGCGTGATCGTCGCGATCGACGGCAGCAAATTCAAAGCGGTGAACAGTCGCGACAAGAACTTCACCCGCAAGAGTATCAAGCGACGGATGAAGAACCTTCAGGGGCATATTGATCGTTACATGGCGGTGCTCGATGAAGCGGATAAGCGCGAGCCTGAGTGCCATAACGAGTACCGCTACCCTGCGGGGGAGCGGCTCACCTATAAGCGCTCTCGAGAAGAGAAAGGCAGGAAGCTACTTGTGTACCGCACGTTCAAATGTCCCGGCTGTCCGTTAAAGGCGCAGTGCACGACAGGAAAGGATCGTCGGATCGAGCGTTGGGAGCACGA
>CAUZMW010000048.1:0-20556 GCA_963581225.1 Gammaproteobacteria bacterium | reverse complement strand
GGCGCCGATGACGTGGCGCAAGGTGTCAGTGGTCGGAACCTCAAAGGAACGGTCTGATTTGGAGGCCTCTTCGGGGATGGTGAATGACTGCCCGTTGATCCAGTCGTAGGAGAATTGACCGATCTCGTTAACCCGCATTCCCGCATACAAGCCAAACCGGCAGAAGTGGGGGATGATAGCATTGCCATCCCAATTAGCTAACACCTCGAACAACGTCCCCAGTTCTTCGGAGCTGAGTGTTCGCTCCCGTGTCCTATCCTTGAACCAGCCTTTCTTTCCTTTTCGCTTCAACGCCCTCGAAACAACGTTCCCAGGAGCAGGGCCTAGCGTATCTTCATCCCACCGATCTATCTCTCTGTTAATAACTGCTCGGAACCACCGCATAGTAGTATTAGCTGTACTCTCGCCAGCGTAAGAATATTCTTTAGATTGATATCGCTCAGCGTTTCGCTTCGCCGTTTCGTTCTGAATCTCTTTGTGGCGGTCACTGACTTCGTGTTTCTTGATGTCGAACAGCGGTCTGTCATTCCAATCCGCCAAGTGCTTGATGTGAATTTCAAAGTCTTGCACCGAGCCTGGTTTCAGTCTCTCTTTTGCGACGTACTCGTCTGCCGCCTGCTTTAGAGTCTTACCACGTTTTTCTTCAGGCGTGGCCCAGGGGTCATCTCCATTCGCCATCTGTCCCAGTAGCCCTCGAGCGACGGGGCGGGCTTGCTGTGGGCCAAAACCGTCCCGGTACCGAGCTTCTCTGCCGGGCTTGATGGCTTTTCGCCGCACCTTGTTGGTTTTGGTGATAACTCCACTGACGATGAATGTGATGGTGCCTTTCGGTGAGACTTGGACCCCGAACCCGGTGTTCTTCTCTTCCCAGTGAAACTGGTTGGTGGGCCCATCTGGGTCGTACTCGATCTTGTCGAGGTAAGGTATAGTCAGCTCCTCAGTTTTCGGGTGACTCCAGCGTATATCCATCATGGAATCCTTTATAAATAAAACTCAACGGAGCGTCGCAAAAGGAATAGGTACTGTAACTGATTGTTTTATAGACGAATTGTAACACTATTTATGTTGATTTATAAGATACCACTTAACTCTTAATCTGTTGGTTGTAGGTTCGATTCCTGCACGGCCCACCAACTCGTTCCTGACTCTATGCGAACTCATTATCGACCGCTCTCTGGACGACTAGTGTCATTGCTGCTTATGGCCTCAGCTTTCCCTGTATCCGCCGCGCCACCACCGACCGAACGACAAGCCTCCAGCTACACGCTCCATGGCGAGACGATCGAGGACCCCTACCTCTGGCTCGAAGGTAGCGATGCGCCTGAGCTTGAGGGCGAGGACGCGGAACTCGACGAACGGGTCAGCGTGTGGACCGATGCGCAGAACGGCTACACGCGCGCAGTGCTGGAGGGGCTCGACGGACGCGCGGCTCTGGAGGCAGAGCTAACGCAGCTTCTGTCGCTCGATGCCTACGGAATACCTCGGGAAGCGGCTGACTGGCTGTTCTATACGCTGCGCCGGGGGGACCAGCCGCAGCCCGTTCTCTACGCCGTGCCGCCGGACGGCGGTTCACCGAAAATGCTGCTGGACGTGAACACGCTCGACGAGTCGGGACTGCTGGCCCTCGACTGGTATCGACCGAGTCCCGATGGACGTCATGTGGCGTTCGGGACTTACCATGCCGGAGACGAGCAGACCACGGCCTTTGTTCTGCAGACCGACAGTGGCGAGTGGCTCGAGGACCAGATCAGCGGACGCGTCGATGCGGTCGACTGGCTGGATGACAACGAGCACTTCATCGTTCGGCGACTGTCCGAAGTCGACAACCCGTATTCCGGCCAGATCACGTTGCATCGCCTCGGTCGCGATGCCGCTGACGATCCCGTGCTTTTCGAGCAGTACACCGAAGGCGAGCTGGCAACGACGTGGGGGCCATATCCGATTGTTTCCCCCGATGGCCGTTGGCTCGTCGTGATCTACTTTACCGGTACGGATTCGAACGATGTCTGGACTTACGATCTGGAGCAATGGCGTCAGACGGGCGAATTGGTACGTCGTGATCTTCTGATCGGCGAGGATGCACTGACGTCCGGCTTTATCGAAGGCGCTACTTTCTACGCGCTGACGACGCTCGGGGCATCCAACAAGCGGGTCATTACCTTTGATCTTGCGAGCGCCGACCCAGCGGCCTATCGCGAACTGATTGCGGCCGATGAAGACGCGGTCATCGACGGCATCTCACCGGCCGCAGGCCGTATCGTCGTGGACTATCTGGCCAGCGCGTACAGTCGTATCAGCGTGTTCGACCGCGACGGCAAGCGGCTGACCGATATACAGCTACCCGGTATCGGCACCGCCGCAATCGAGACGCATCCGGATCTCGACACGGCCTGGCTGAGATTTGAGACCTTTAGCGAACCCGAGGGGATCTATCGGGTCGATCTGGCCCTCGGTTCAACCGCGCTGTGGCGGCGACCCGATCTTCCCGTGAGTACGCGCGATCTCACCGTCACTCAGATTTTCTATCCCTCCGCCGACGGCACCCGCATTCCGATGTTCCTGGTTCATCGTCGCGATCTTGAACTCGACGGAGACAATCCGACTCTGCTTTACGGTTACGGTGGCTTCGATATTTCGCTGACGCCGAATTTTTCCGCCGAGTGGCTGCCCTGGCTCAGCAGAGGCGGCGTGTATGCGGTCGCCAATCTTCGCGGTGGGGGTGAGTTCGGCGCGGACTGGCATCGAGCCGGCATGCTCGCAAACAAGCAGAATGTCTTCGACGACTTCTACGCGGCGGCGGAGTGGCTGATCGCGAGCGGGTATACCCGCGTGGAGCGCTTGGGTATTGCCGGTCGATCGAACGGTGGGCTGCTCACGGGTGTGGCGATCACACAGCGCCCCGAGCTATTCTCTGCCGCCATCGTCGGCGTGCCGCTGCTGGATATGTTGCGTTATCAGAATTTTCTGATGGCGCGTTACTGGGTGCCGGAGTATGGAACAGCGGAGGACCCTGAACAGTACGATTTCATCCGTGCCTATTCTCCTTACCAGAACATCGCCGCCGGCCAGGCTTATCCGGCGACGTTATTGACGGCGGGCGAGAATGACACTCGCGTACACGCGCTGCATGCACGAAAGATGGCAGCCGCCCTACAGGCCGCGACGGCCAGTGATCAGAATGAGGAGCCGGTGCTATTGTGGGTCGACCGTTCCGCGGGTCACGGTCAGGGTAAGCCGCTTGCCGATCGTGTGTCGGAGACGGCTGATCAGGTCGCCTTCATGGCCTGGCAGCTCGGCCTCCTGGTTCGCTAAGTAGACCGCACCTTTTAAATCTATAATGGCAGCCACGAGCGGTCGTGCGCGAAAGTGGCGGAATTGGTAGACGCGCTGGATTTAGGATCCAGTGGGGCAACCCGTGGGAGTTCGAGTCTCCCCTTTCGCACCAGCCGTCTCAATGACTTACACAAGTTTTTTTTACCGACTGGGCACTCATTTGAGCCGCCGTCGGAGTCAGGTGAAGCAGTGAACGAAACCACAACGAACGCCGTGGACGTCTCGGTCGAGGTGCCGGGTGGGCTGGAGCGCCGCATGACCGTGCGCGTCCCGAGCGTCGAGATCGAACGGGAAGTCAGCCTGCGGCTGACGCGGGTCGGACGGACCGCCAAGATCAAGGGATTTCGACCCGGTAAGATTCCAGTGAAAATCGTGCAGCAGCGCTACGGTGACCAGGTCCGGCATGAAGTCGTTACCGACGTTATCCGCTCGAGCTACTCTCGCGCGCTCGTCCAGGAGCAGCTGCGCCCTGCTGGGAGCCCGCGTATCGAGCCGAAGAGCGGAGCCGATGACGAGCAATTCTCATTCACGGCGACATTCGAGGTCTACCCCAAGATTGAGCTGACATCGATGAGCTCTCTAACGATCGAGAAACCTCGAGTCGAGATCGCCGAGGCCGATACCGACGATATGCTCGAGAGGCTAAGAAACCAGCGGGCTGATTGGCAAACCGTGGAGCGCAAAGCGGCGCTGGGTGATCGCGTCATCGTAGACTTCATCGGCAAGATTGGTAAAGAGGCATTCGAAGGTGGTGAAGGTAAGGACGTACCAATCGTGGTCGGCGAGGGCCAGGTGATCGAGGGCTTTGACAAGGCGCTCAAGGGCATGGTTGCCGAAGAATCGAAGTCGGCGAAAGTGAAGTTTCCGAAGGACTATCCCGCAGACACGCTGGCAGGCAAGAAAGCCGTATTCGACATCACGGTTCAGCGCGTGGAGGAAAAAGCACTGCCCGATATCGATGAGGAATTCCTGCAGGCTTTCGGAATTAACGAAGGCGGCGTCGAGGCTCTACGCCAGCAACTGCGCGAGAATATGGAGCGCGAACTCGAGCAACGGCTGCGGGCAGAAACCAAGCGTCGAGCGCTCGACAGCTTGCTCGCGGCAAATCAGATCGATGTTCCTAAGGCGTTGATCGAGAAGGAAATTACGGCCTTGCAGTCGGGTGCGATGCAGCAGTTGAACATTGAGGATCTGGAGCAGGCGCCGCCACGAGAAAATTTCGCCGAACCGGCGCGGCGCCGAGCGGCGCTCGGCCTGCTCGTTCAGGAGTTGGTCCGCTCCAACGACCTGAAGCTGGACCGTTCGCGGCTGGACAGTCGGCTTGAGGAATTGGTTGCGCAGCACGAACAGCCCGCCGAGGCAGCGCGCATTTACCGAGGCGATCGCGACCTAATGGCCCAACTGGAAGCGGGTGTTTTAGAGGAACAAGTAGTGGCTTTTCTGCTGGAAAACGCTAAGACTGCGGAGAAGTCGATAGATTTCGATGAGTTCATGGCGGTTTAATCTGCCCCGGACCATAATCAAGACCGACGAGAGATAAGGAGCGAGACGGTGAGTGTCACAGGACTGAATCTGGTCCCCATGGTGGTGGAGCAGACGGCGCGTGGTGAGCGGGCCTACGACATATATTCAAGGCTTCTGAAGGACCGGGTCGTGTTCATTGTCGGCGGTATCGAAGATTACGTCGCCAATCTGGTCGTCGCGCAGCTCCTGTATCTCGAGTCCGAGAATCCGGATAAGGACGTTCATCTATATATCAACTCACCGGGTGGTACGGTCACGGCGGGGTTAGCGATCTACGACACGATGCAGTTCATCAAGCCTGACGTGAGCACGATCTGCGTCGGGCAGGCCGCCAGCATGGGATCCTTGCTACTCGCGGGCGGCGCCAAGGGTAAACGCTATTGTCTACCGCATTCACGAATCATGATTCATCAGCCGAGTGGCGGGTTCCAGGGCCAAGCCTCGGATATCGATATTCAGGCTAAAGAAGTCCTGAAACTCAGAGAGCGTCTGAACGAGATTCTGGCCAAGCACACGGGGCAGCCCCTGGAGACGATCGAACGGGACAGCGATCGCGACAATTTCATGGATGGAGAAACCGCGGCTCAATACGGTCTAATCGATACCGTGCTCGTAAAACGCCTTGAAGAATCAGGCAGTAGCTGATAATTCAACGAGTTACGGAATTTTGCCCTGATTCGAGGCAAGATCCCAGGAACTGCGAAGCGGGCCTTGGCAGAGCCCTGAAACAAATGCTATAAGGTTGATAGTATTCTCTTTTTTAGGGACGAAGGACGATAGATGAGCGAGGATTCCCGCGGCAAATCGGACGACGGCAAGCTACTGTACTGTTCGTTCTGTGGCAAGAGCCAGCACGAGGTTCGTAAGCTGATTGCGGGCCCGTCGGTGTTCGTCTGTGACGAATGCGTCGAGCTGTGTAACGACATTATTCGTGAAGAGCTCGATGATCGTGCTGAGCGTGGCGGCGACAAACTGCCAAAACCCCAAGACATCAAGGGGGTCCTGGACGAGTACGTTATTGGCCAGCAGGGCGCGAAAAAAGTGCTCGCCGTTGCCGTTTACAACCACTACAAGCGGTTGGAGACGCGTCTCGGTGAGCGCGGCAAGGACGAGATCGAGCTCGCGAAGAGCAATATATTACTGATAGGCCCGACCGGCTGCGGCAAGACTCTACTGGCGGAGACACTCGCACGGCTCCTGAATGTGCCGTTCACGATTGCCGACGCGACGACACTGACCGAGGCCGGTTATGTCGGCGAGGATGTCGAGAACATCATTCAGAAGCTTCTGCAGAAGTGCGATTACGACGTTGATAAAGCGCAGACCGGCATCGTCTATATCGATGAAATCGATAAAATTTCCCGCAAATCCGATAACCCGTCGATTACCCGGGATGTCTCAGGCGAGGGCGTGCAGCAAGCGCTGCTCAAGCTGATCGAGGGTACGATCGCGTCCGTGCCGCCCCAAGGGGGGCGTAAGCATCCGCAACAGGAATTCCTCCAGGTCGATACGGCCAATATCCTGTTCATCTGTGGCGGCGCGTTCTCGGGTCTCGATAAGATCATCATGAGCCGTTCTTCGAACAGTGGCATCGGCTTCGTTGCCGACGTGAAGAGCCCCGACAGCAATGAGAATCTGGGTGAGCTGTTGAAGGAAGTGGAACCGGAAGATCTGATCAAGTATGGCCTCATTCCCGAATTTGTCGGCCGCTTGCCGGTCGTCGCCACTCTCGAGGAGCTCGATGAGGACGCGCTGGTTGAGATTCTCGTCGAACCGAAGAACGCGCTGACTAAGCAGTACCAGAAACTCTTCGATATGGAAGGCGTCGAACTCGAACTGCGCGACGATGCCTTGCGCGCAGTCGCCACTCGGGCCATGGCGCGCAAAACGGGCGCCCGCGGACTACGGACGATTCTCGAGAACGTCCTACTCGACACGATGTATGACCTTCCTTCCATGACGAACGCGACGAAGGTGGTCGTGGACGAGGCCGTCGTGACGGGCGAGACCGAGCCCTACATTGTTTATGAGACCGAGAAGCCAGCGGCCGTGGGAGACGAACGCCGCTGAGAGCCCGCGCAGGGAGCGTTTTCCCGCGCTTGAATTTTGGAGCCGGCGCCCTCATTGAGAGGTTAGGCTGGCATCGAGCGAGCCGTCGGTGAGGAGTTTACAGAGTGGATACAGACGATCCCGATCTGGGAGAGCCTAAGCGCCTGCCCATACTGCCGCTGCGCGATGTGGTGGTTTACCCGCACATGGTGATACCGCTTTTTGTGGGGCGGGAAAAATCGGTTGTCGCGCTCGATCAGGCCATGTCGGCGGGCAAGGAGATCTTTCTCGTTCCGCAGACCAAGGCCGACATCGACGATCCTGCCGAGGCGGACATCTACGAGATCGGTACGGTCGCAACGATCCTCCAGCTGCTGAAGCTGCCCGACGGTACCGTCAAGGTATTGGTCGAAGGCAGCCGGCGGGCGCGGATCCGGAATCTCGAGATCGGCGAGTGCTTCTCCGCCGAGCTCGAGGAACTACCCGAGGCGGAGGATTTCGACGAGCGCGAGATGGAGGTACTGACGCGATCCGTCGTGTCCCGGTTCGAGCAGTACGTCAAGCTGAACAAGAAGATACCGCCGGAGATCCTGACTTCGCTTTCCGGTATCGAGGAACCCGGGAGGTTGGCGGATACCATCGCCGCCCACATGGCGCTAAAGCTTTCGGACAAGCAAAAAGTCCTCGAGATCAGTGACGTCAAGTCGCGCCTGGAGTACGTACTCGGCCTGGTCGACGGTGAGATCGACGTACTGCGAATCGAAAGGAGAATTCGTGGCCGCGTCAAACAGCAAATGGAGAAAAGTCAACATGAGTACTATCTGAATGAGCAGATGAAGGCCATTCAGAAGGAGTTGGGTGATCTCGAGGATGCGCCGAACGAACTCGCTGACTTAGAGAAGAAGATCAAAACGGTCGGGATGACTAAGGAAGGCAAGGAAAAGGCGAACTCGGAGCTGAAAAAATTGAAGCTCATGTCGCCGATGTCGGCCGAAGCGACCGTGGTGCGCAACTACGTCGATTGGCTCGTTAAGGTGCCGTGGAAAAAACGCACGAAGGTCTTGCAGAATCTGGAGGAAGCCGAGCGGGTTCTCGAGGAAGACCACTACGGGTTGGAGAAAGTGAAGGAGCGCATTCTGGAGTACCTGGCCGTGCAACAGCGCGTCAAGGAACTCAAGGGCCCGATCCTTTGCCTCGTGGGTCCGCCCGGTGTCGGCAAGACATCGCTTGGGCAGAGTATTGCGCGCGCGACGAATCGCAAGTTTATCCGCATGTCGCTGGGCGGCGTTCGGGACGAAGCAGAGATCCGCGGCCATCGGCGTACCTATATTGGCTCGATGCCGGGCAAGGTTGTCCAGAACATGAGCAAGGTCAAAGTCCGTAACCCTCTTTTTTTGCTAGATGAAGTCGACAAGATGTCGATGGATTTCAGGGGCGACCCGTCGTCTGCTCTGTTAGAGGTACTCGACCCCGAGCAGAACTCAACGTTCAACGATCACTATCTCGAGGTGGATTTTGACCTGTCGGAGGTCATGTTCGTTTGTACTGCGAATAGCTTGAATATTCCTGCGCCGCTGCTGGATCGAATGGAAGTCATTCGCCTGCCCGGTTATACCGAGGATGAGAAGCTCAATATCGCCAAGCGGTACCTGCTGCCGAAACAGATAACGCGGAACGGTGTCGAGGAGAAGGAGCTCCGGATTTCCGACTCGGCCATACTGGACATCATCCGTTATTACACGCGCGAGGCAGGCGTCCGAAATCTCGAGCGCGAGATCGCCAACGTCTGCCGCAAGGTCGTCAAGAAATTGTTGCTCAGGCCGCGCAAAAGTACCGTGCGGGTAACGCATCGTAATCTCAACGGCTTTCTCGGTGTCCAGCGTCACCGATACGGTCGTGCTGAAGATAACGACCAGATCGGCCAGGTCACCGGTCTCGCCTGGACCGAGGTGGGCGGCGAGTTGTTGACGATCGAAGGTGCGGTCGTTCCCGGCAAAGGCAAGTTAATTCATACCGGACAGCTCGGCGATGTGATGAAGGAGTCCATTCAAGCGGCGATGACGGTCGTACGCAGTCGAGCCGCTGTGCTTGGAATCGACGAGAATTTCCATCAGAACTCCGATGTGCATATCCACGTTCCAGAGGGCGCGACACCTAAAGATGGGCCGTCGGCCGGCATCGGAATGTGCGCATCCTTGGTGTCGGCGTTGACCAAGATCCCCGTGCGATCGAACGTCGCGATGACTGGTGAGATCACATTGAGAGGCGAAGTGCTGCCCATCGGCGGGCTGAAGGAGAAGCTGCTGGCGGCGCACAGGGGGGGCATCGAGACCGTACTGATCCCAGCCGATAACGAGAAGGATCTGGTTGAAATTCCGAAGAACATCAAGGACAAACTGACAATTCTTCCAGTTAAATGGATCGACCAGGTCCTCGAGTTGGCGCTACAACACATGCCTGAACCGGCGCACGATAAAGAAGCTGCGGGCGAAGAACGCGATGCCGAGCCGGCAGACACGGAGAAAGGCGAAGTCGTGCTGCCGCACTAGCGCCGCAACTCTTATTTGACAGCGTAAAATACGCCTTGGTATAAGTTCCCCGTTCTAGAGGCACCGCAATGTTTGCACGCAAAGACGTCGCGGGTTCTATTGGCCTCCGGACAGGTCTTTCTTGGGTAGGCGTCAGTGTGCGTCTGGGGATAATCATTTAACTCGCAAAGAGGGAACGCAATGAACAAAGCGGAACTCGTCGATTCAGTAGCAAGTGCAGCTAATCTTTCCAAAGCCGATGCCGGCCGTGCGGTCGACGCCGTACTTAGCAGCATCTCATCCTCGTTGAGCGGAGGGCAGCAGGTCTCTATCGTTGGATTCGGAACATTCAGAGTCAAACATCGCGCGGAGCGAGCCGGACGCAATCCCAGAACTGGTGAGACGATTCAGATCAAAGCCAGTAATGTGCCTGGGTTCAAAGCTGGCAAGGCTTTAAAGGAAGCCGTAAACTAGCCGGCTCTGTCCCAGGGGGTGCTTAGCTCAGCTGGGAGAGCGTCGCCTTTACACGGCGAAGGTCGGGGGTTCGATCCCCTCAGCACCCACCAAGAAATATAGTCGGAGTGGTAGTTCAGCTGGTTAGAATACCGGCCTGTCACGCCGGGGGTCGCGGGTTCGAGTCCCGTCCACTCCGCCATATCGACGGGGGCAGATCTATTTTCTCGCGAAGATAGATCTGTCCTTTTTTCTTGGTCCTGGGCGGTCGAAAATTAGGGAAGAAGGCACGTCATGTTGCAAGCAATACACGATGGAATTGGTCGATCGGTCGCCGTCGTTATCCTCGGGCTGCTCGCTGTCGCCTTCATTTTCTGGGGGGTCGACTTCAGTCTGACCGGGACGACGTTCGCGGCGAAGGTGAACGGCAACGACATACCGATTCTCGAATTCGAGCGCGATCTGCGGACTCAGCAGAATCAGTATCAAGAATTGTATCGGATCGAAATCACGGACGAATTGCAGCGTGAGCTGAGACTGGCCGTCCTGGAGCGGCTGATTCGAAACGAAGCGCTGCTTCAGCAAGTGGAGTCGGCCGGTTACCACGTATCCGATGACCGTCTCACAGCTGCAATCCGTGGGCGACCGGAGTTTCAGGTCGGCGGAGAGTTCTCCCTCGACGTTTTCCGCGCGACCATGTTGAACGTCGGAATGACCGAGGCCGGATTTCTGGCGCTGCAACGCGAACAGCTCTCGCTGCTCGAGCTGACGGCCGCCATCATGACGTCGGGTTTCTATACGGTCGAGGAATATACCCGCTACGTAGAGCTGTACAACCAGCGTCGGGAAGCTGCCTACGCGATGTTTACCGTTGAGGATTTCCTGGATCAGGCGACCGTAGACGAGGCGGCGATCGCAGCGCATTACGAAGTGAACAAGGCCGCCTACTACAGTGACGAAAGTGTCGATATCGAGTACATCGAAGTTCAGGGAGCCGATCTGGCCGCGGATGTCGAGGTCACCGAAGAGGAACTCGCGACCTATTACGAGGACGAGAGATACCGATTCCAGACCGACGAAGAGCGGCAGGCGAGACACATTCTGCTCGATCTGGATACCGAGGATGCGGAGACCGACGCTGCGGCGATCATCGCTCGACTCGATGCCGGTGAGGATTTCGAGGCATTGGCGGCCGAGTTGTCCGAAGACGCTGGAACGAGCGCCCAGGGAGGGGATCTCGGCTGGATCAGCAAAGGGCTGCTGGTCGGACCCTTCGAAGACACCTTGTTCTCGATGGAAGTCGGCGATGTCCAGGGACCGGTCGAGACCGATTTCGGCTATCACATTATTCGCCTGGAGGAAATCAGGGCCGGGGAAGTCAGAACTTTCGAGTTGGTCAGAGACGAACTCGCGCTCGATTTCCAAGTTCGGCGTGCCGAAGAGTTATTTTACGATCGAGTTAGCGAGTTGGCCGACCGCTCATTCGATGCATTCGATGAACTCGTATCGGTAGCGACGCAGATGGAGCTGCCTTTGCAGACGCTGTCCGGTTTCACCCACGACGGATCCACGAGCCCGTTTTCGATTAGCGCTCCAGTCGTTCAGGCCGCGTTCGATCCGCTGGCACTCGAGCAACGCGAGAACAGCGGGCCGATCGAGCTTGCAGACGACCACGTGCTGGTGTTGCGTGTGACCGGCCACCATCCGCCGGCTGAGCAGTCCCTCGACGCCGTGCGGGAGAGAGTAGAGCAGGAATTACTCCGCGCCGCGGCGCAGGAGCTCGCTGAGACGGCTTCAGCCGACTTTCTAGCCGCACTTGAGGCACTTCAGCCGGAGGAAGAGGATCTTGATTTAGAGGCCGTGGTGCAGAATCTCGGCGGTGCTTGGACGGCGACCGCATGGATAGAACGCACCGACGGGCAGGTGCCGACGCAGGTTCTCGCAGCCGTGTTTCGGTCCGAAAAGCCTGCGGCCGACGCGGTCGTCAGGGATTTAGTGCCTCTCGCGAGCGGCGACTCAGCGGTCTTCTTGTTGTCCGCCGTCGAGGCGGGTCAGGTTGACGTTATTCCCCGCGAAGAGCGAAATTTGCGGAACTCGCAGTTGGCTGAACAGGCGGGAATGTTCGAACTGACCGGATACGCCGCGGAAGTCCGCAACGATGCGACGGTTAGGATCCCGGATATCGTTCTGAATCCCATCTATTAGATTCGCGGCCGCCCGGCGAGTCTCTGTCCGTGTATTAGCAGGCTGCTAGTCGAACTGCATGCCGACGATGCTGTAGCCGGCGTCGACGTAAAGCACGTGACCGGTGATGCCGGCGGCAAGATCCGAACACAAGAATGCCGCTGAATTACCGACGTCGTCGATCGTCACATTGCGCTTTAGCGGCGATGTCTCCGCAACTGTCGATAGCATCTGCCGCATGCCTTTGATACCCGCCGACGCCAGAGTCTTTATCGGGCCGGCCGAGATCGCGTTAACGCGGATACCCTCCGGGCCAAGATCATAAGCGAGGAAGCGCATGTTGGCTTCCAAACTCGCTTTCGCCAATCCCATAACGTTGTAGCTTGGCAGCGCTCTGATGGCGCCAAGATAGCTTAACGTCAATAACGCACCCTGGCGTCCGACCATAAGGGGGTGAGCCGCCTTGGCCAGGGCAGCGAAACTATAGCTCGAAATGTCGTGGGCGACACGAAAGCCTTCTCGGTTCACCGAGTCGATGTAGCGCCCCTGGAGTTGCTCGGCCGGCGCGTAGGCGACGGAGTGGACCAGAATGTCAAAACCGTCCCAATGAGCGGCGACGCCGTCGATGAATGAAGCGATCTGGCTGTCTTCAGCCACATCCAGCGGTAGAACGATCTCGCTGTCGAGTTCCGCGGCCATTTTCTCAACCCGACCCTGAAGTTTATCGCCCTGATAGTTGAACGCGAGTTCGGCTCCCTGGGCTTTGAGCGCCCGGGCAATACCCCAGCCGATAGAGCGATTACTCGCCAATCCGACGACGACGGCTCGTTTACCGGCAAGAAATCCCATCTTTCAGTCCCCTGATCCGTAGTTGCTGAGTTTTTTCAACAGCCTGCTAGCTGGTTTGTTCGGTCACATCGACATACAAGAGCAGTCGCTGACCGGGTTGAAGATATTGGTTCGTCGAGATTTCGTTCCACTTCACGAGTTCCGTGACGCTGACTCTGAATCGGGTGGAGATTCGCGACAGCGAGTCGCCTTTGCGCACGATGTAATTGATGCGCCGGATACGTTCGTTAGGTGCAGGTACGACAGTCACGCGGTCGCTCCAGACCACGAGTTGCCTGCCGACGCTCAGGACATCTCCAAGTGCCATGCCGTTCCAGACGGCCAGTTCCCTGACACCGACGCCATAGGCCTGAGATATCAACCACAGAGACTCGCCGGGCCGTACCTCGTGCGTTTCTCGTTGCCCGCCGCGGGTTTGATTCTGCCGGCGCTCAAGCCTGGCCTCTACACTCTGCGTATAGGCGCTAAGGTCATTCACCGCATGCGGAATCATCAGCGGCTGGCCGATTCGAATGAGGTTGCCCGTGAGGCCGTTAACTTCGCTGAGGACGGCGGCCGTCGTTCGGTAGCGTTGCGCCAGCTGGCCCAGTGTCTCCCCGGCGCGCACCTCATGCCGCGACCACTCGACGCGTTCTCGATCACCGAGCCTCGCAAGTGCTTCCGTTAGTCGTGCGGCGTGATCGATCGGAACGAGTAGCCGATGCGGTCCGTCGGGGTCGGTCGCCCAGCGATTGACACCCGGATTCAGTCCGTACAACTGATCGGTCGTGATGCCCGCAAGTTCAGCGGCCAGCGCCATGTCGATCTGCCCGTCCGTCGCGACAAGTTCGAAGTGCGGCGCGTTCGGCAGTTTGGGCAGCGTGATGGCGTGGGCGGCAGGGTCTGCCATCAGCGCCTGAATGGCGAGCAGACGTGGCACGTACGCTCGGGTTTCGACCGGCAGATAGGGCCGCAGGTGCCAGAAGTCAATCGGTTCTCCGGCAGCCTCGGCACGAGCGATCGCGCGCACGACATTGCCTTCGCCGGAGTTGTAGCCCGCGACCGCTAACAACCAGTCGCCACCGAATAGTCCGTGGAGGTGTTCCAGGTAGTCCAGCGCCGCTCGCGTGGAGTCGACTACATCGCGGCGCCCGTCATACCACCAGTTCTGGGTCACGCCCAGCTGCCTGCCCGTGCCCGGGATAATCTGCCACAGACCGGCGGCTCGGCCATGAGAATACGCGAACGGGTCGAACGCGCTCTCGACGACCGGCAGTAGTGCGAGATCCACCGGCATGCCGCGCCGCTCGAGCTCGTCGACGATATAGTAAAGGTAGCGGTCGGCGCGGTTAAAAACCCGGTCCAGATAATCCGGATGTGAGCGGTACCAGGCGAGCTCCAGTTGAATCGCGGGGTCCTCTACAACAGGAAATGCGAGTGCTTCACGCAGCCGGACCAGTAGATCGTCGTTAGCCGGCTCGAGTAGCGGCGCGCGATCCAGCTTCGCTTCGATCCGAAGACTCTGTGCAGCGGGCGGTGGAGGCGGCTTGTGCTTTGTTTCCGGCGGCGCCGCGGCGGCGGAGGAGGACGGCGCCTCGTTGGTAACCCGCTCCGGTACCTGCGCAACGAAAAGCTGGCAGCCGGCGAGGCTCGATAGGACGGCAACCGCAGGCAGCCACGCCAGGCGCTGTACGTATTGGGTCGCACGGGCGGTGGGTCTGTCGCGCAATCGAGGGCGGAGAGGTTTGCGCATAAAACCCGCCTTATGTGCTTGCTGCATTCCCAGTATGCTACCGATTGCCGTGGCCGGTGCAAGCCCCGGTGGTTTAGACATGGACGATGTCGCCACCGCGTCGCAACCCCTGCGATTGACTCAGGGCGGGGGCATGCCCCAGAGTTAGTCGCAGTGGTAATGACACAAGAGATACCGACACACTGGCTCTCAACGCCGCTGGGGCGGCGTTGTCTTGCGACCGAGCAACGTCTCGTCAGGCGAACGCTGGAACGAATGTTCGGCGAGCAATGTCTGCAGATCGGTATCTGGGGCAGTACCGACTCCTTCCTCCCGTATGCTCGTACCCAACGTGCCACGTCACTGGAGTGGCGAGACGGACTCACAGCTAGCGTGCGCAGCCGGACCGACCGCTTGGCTGTCGCTAGTGATTCGGTCGATATCGTGTTCCTGCCCCACACGCTCGAGCTGATCCCGTCTCCACATGTGTTGTTGCGTGAGGTAGACCGTGTTCTTCGCGCCGACGGGTATCTGGTGGTATTGAGTTTCCAACCCAGCGGTCCATGGGGCCTGCGTCACTTGTTGTCGCGGCGGGGCTACCCGCCGGGCCACCAACGACTGATCCGCGAGGGTCGTCTTCGCGATTGGCTTGAACTCCTGAGCTTCGAGATCGGTACGCGCGAGCGCTACTGTCATGCGTTGCCGTTGGAGCAGATCAGAAGATTCGGGACGCTGCCGACGGAGCGCTGGGCGAGTCGCTGGTTGCCGGGGCTCGGTGGGGGTTATCTGCTGAGCGCGCAGAAGCGTGTGCATCCGCTGACGCCGATCCGGAGGCCCTGGGCCCAACGCCATCTGAAGGTCGTGGGAGGCCTGGTCGAGCCGACCGCACGCGCCCCGCAACGTCGCCAACCGCAATGAAACAGGTTGAGGTATTTACCGATGGGGCCTGCCGCGGCAACCCCGGCCCCGGCGGCTGGGGCGTGATTCTCCGGCACGAGCAACGGGAACGAGAACTCTACGGTGGAGAGCCAGCGACGACCAACAACCGCATGGAACTCACGGCCGCGATCCGCGCGCTGGAAGCCCTGACAGAGCGCTGCCGAATTGAAATCTATACGGACTCGACCTATGTGAAGGATGGGATTACGAAGTGGCTGGACGGCTGGCGCGCGCGCGGTTGGCGGGCGGCCAATAAGAAACCCGTCAAGAACCAGGATTTGTGGATGCGGCTCGCTGAACTGGTCGAAGGGCACGAGATCGGATGGCACTGGGTCAAGAGTCACTCGGGCCACGTCGAGAACGAGCGCGCCGACGCGCTGGCCAACCGCGGCCTGGATGAGTTATAGGAGAGCGACGACGATGCGACAGATTGTTCTAGACACCGAGACCACGGGGCTCGAGCCTGAGGCGGGACATCGCATCATCGAGATCGGCTGTATTGAGCTAGTCAATCGTCGCGTCACGCAGAACTCCTTCCACCGTTACATCAACCCCGAGCGCGCCGTCGATCAGGGTGCGCTGGAGGTCCACGGAATCGCTGACGATTTTCTCGTCTCGCAACCTCTGTTTGCGGAGATCGCGGACGATTTTCTCGAGTTTATCGACGGCGCGCGGCTGGTCATTCATAACGCCGACTTCGACGTCTCGTTTATCAATCACGAGTTCGCGCGGATCGACAACCTGCCGGCAGACATCCGCGCGCGTTGCGAGATTCTCGACACGCTCGCGGTGGCGAGGCGATTGCACCCCGGTCAGCGTAACAACCTGGACGCGCTCGCCAAACGCTACGAGGTCGATATCTCCAAGCGCGAGTTGCACGGGGCACTGCTGGACGCGCAGATTCTCGCAGACGTGTATCTGGCCATGACCGGCGGTCAGGCTGACCTCTCTCTGGACGGGCAGGCCGAGGAGGTATCGGGCCACGAACTCGTCGTCGTCCCAATCCAGCGCGATGGGCTGGATCTAATCGTACTACCGGCTTCTGCGGCGGAGGAAGACGCACATCGAGCCGCCCTGGCTCGAATCAGCGCGCAGACCGCTGAGCCGACAGTCTGGGAAGCCCTGAACGATCCGCCACACACGCCCGAAGAAGGGTAGCCGGCCTCACGAAGTCGACAGCCTGACGCGCTAGAGGGCCGTCAAACACAGATATTTCGACCGTAAAAGCTGCCTGGTGCCGCACTGCCCTTTGCAGCGGCTGTGCGAAGCGGCTAAGATTTCCGCCGTCTCAGCGGGTCTCAGTTGCCCTTAATCGCGGAACAAGAAGAGAAAACCGAGTAATGGAAGTCCTGGAATTCAATACGGCGATGCTGGTCTCCGGCATCATCCTGGTAATGACCTTTGTCGGGATCTTTACCGAAACCCTGCACGGCATGGAACGGTCGAAGTGCGCGGCGCTGGGTGCGGCGGCGATGATCGTCTGCGGGCAGATCTTCGGCTTTTATTCGCCCGAAGCAGCGGTCGAGGCCGTCGACTGGAATGTGATATTCCTGCTCGCCTGCATGATGACGATCGTCTCGATCATGATTCCGACTGGCGGTTTTCAGGCCATGGCCTATAAGATCGCGGCATTCAGCAAGGGCCAGAATTATCTGCTATTGGCGCTGCTCGGCACGGCCGTGACGGGCTTATCGCTGTTGCTGGATAATGTGACCACGGTCGTAATTTTCGGGCCACTGATTATCCTCATTGCCAGGGCGCAGAAGATCTCGCCGATCCCGTTCCTGCTTGCCGCGGCGCTCCTATCGGACACCGGCGGTATCGCGACGCTCGTCGGCGATCCGCCGAATATCATGATCGGTTCGGCGGCCGACATCGGTTTCAATACGTTCGTTCTTACGATGGGGCCGATCGTGCTGGTCGCCTGGATCGTGTGCCTGGTCATGCTCAAGTTCTTGTTTAAGAAGGAGCTCGCGGAAAAGCCGGCTGATGTCGACCATGTCATACCGAAAATAGAGAACGAGAAAGTCTGGCGCGCGTCGCTGGTCATTCTCGGTCTCATGGTGATTCTGTTCATGTTGCACCGTGCCTTTCACTGGGAACCCTGGTTCGTGGCGCTGCTAGGCATGACGGCGCTAATCTTCGTCTCCCGGGGCGTGATCATGGACCGCGCCATGGAGCACGTGGAGATCACGCTGCTGATTTTCTTCCTCGGGCTGTTCATGGTGATCGGTGGCGTAGAGGGAAGTCAGTTCCTCGAATTCCTCGGCCAGTTCATCACGCCGTTCGTCGAGCGCGATCTACTCACGGCAACGATTGTGTTGATGTGGGTCGCCGCCGTCCTGTCGGCCATGATCGACAACATTCCGTTTACGGCAGCCATGATCCCGATCATTCTCGGCATGGAATCGCAAGGGATTAACGTCGCGCCGCTGTGGTGGGGGTTGGCCATGGGCGTCGGTCTGGGCGGTAACGGCACGCATATCGGTTCCACGGCCAACGTTTTCATCGTGACGATCTCCGAGCGGCTTGCCCGCGATGAGAACGACCCAAGCCTGCGGATCACACCCTATCTTTGGTTCCGTAAGGGCACGCCGGTCATGCTGGGCACGCTGGTCGTCTCGACAATCATCTTCGTGTCGTTTTTCGACTTTTTCGCAAAGCCGATTACTTAAGTGCTCGGGGCGTACCGTAACGGGTAGCGTCGATCTAACTTTGATTAGGTGCCATTTGAGCGCATGCGGAACCTAAAAGACGTCCGGATCGGTGTCATCCGCCTCGGCCATGTGAGCCTGCCGCTCGCTGTGGAATTCGGCAAGCGCTATCCAACGGTCGGCTTCGATACCTGCGGCCCGCCAGTACGATGCGATCGTACTCGCTGTCGCCCATGACGAGTTCCGGGCGTTGGGCGCGGACGGCATCCATGCTCTTGGCCGAGAGAATCATGTCGTCTTCGACATACAGCATCTGTTGCCGAAGGAACAGGTAGACGGTCGGTTATGATGCGACGCGAATAGTGAGGTTAACTTGAAGACTCTGGTTACCGGTGCTGCTGGGTTTATCGGTTTCCATACCGCCAGAGCGTTGCTGGAACGCGGCGACGAAATCGTCGGTTTGGACAATCTGAACGAGTACTATGACGTCACGCTGAAGCAAGCGCGCCTCGATATTCTGACGAAGCAACCATCGTTTCGGTTCGTCCACTTGGATCTCGCTGACCGCGACGCGATAGCGAAACTGTTTGCAGCCGAGAAGTTCGAACGAGTCGTCCACCTGGGCGCCCAGGCCGGCGTTCGTTACAGTATCGAAAACCCGTTTGCCTATGTCGACAGCAACATGCTTGGCACGCTGACGGTGCTTGAGGGCTGTCGCCATAACAGCGTAGAGCATCTCGTCTATGCGTCGACGAGTTCTGTCTACGGGGCGAATACTAAGATGCCGTTCTCGGTTCACCAAAACGTTGATCACCCGCTGTCGCTGTATGCGGCAACGAAGAAATCCGCCGAACTCATGGCCCATGCTTACGCTAGCCTGTACGGACTGCCGGTTACCGGCTTGAGGTTTTTTACCGTTTACGGGCCGTTCGGGCGGCCCGATATGGCGTTATTCGTCTTCACAAAGAAGATTTTGAACGGCGAACCGATCGACGTATTCAACTTCGGTAATCATCGTCGCGATTTCACGTATGTCGGCGACATCGTCGAGGGGATCGTCGGGGCGTCAGATCATGTTGCACAACCGAATACCGACTGGACTGGCGACACGCCGGACCCCGGTACGAGCCAGGCTCCTTACAGACTCTACAACATCGGTAACCAGAGGCCGGTCGATCTGCTGCGCTACATCGAGTTGCTCGAGGAATGCCTCGGCCGCGAAGCCGAGAAGAATATGCTGCCGCTACAACTCGGCGACGTACCGGATACCTGGGCGGACGTCGAGGACCTCGTGACCGACGTCGGGTACAGACCGGAAACTCCGGTCGAAGAGGGTATCAAACGCTTCGTTGAGTGGTACGTGGATTACTACCAGGTCACACTGTAGGAATGACCGATGAATCCTACGGTCCGCTGACTCCAGCCTGGGCCGCGCTGACGGAAAAAGCTGACGAACTCGACCGGGCCAGCATCCGCTCGTTGTTCGACACGGACCCAGATCGGTCCAATCGCTTTAGGCTCGAAGCGGCTGACCTGTTCCTCGACTTCGGCCGTCAGCGCCTCGATGAAGACACGCTCGCGCTGCTTCACGAACTCGCCGAGCAGACCGGCGTGCGGGCAGGAATCGATCGAATGTTCGCGGGCGAGCACATCAACAACACCGAAGACCGCGCAGCGTTGCATGTGGCACTGCGCCGGCCGGCCGATCGGCCGCTGACGCTCGACGGTGAGGACGTGATGCCGCTCGTCGAGGGCGAGCGCAGTAAGGTCAAAGCGCTGGCTGATCAAGTGCAGGCAGGTCGGCTCAAAGGGTATACGGAGAGGCCGATCACCGACATCGTCAACATCGGCATCGGCGGCTCGGATCTGGGGCTCGTCATGGCGGCCGATGCACTGGCTCATTATGGCAACCTGAATCTTCGCTTACACTTCGTCTCGAACATCGACGGCGTCCAGGTTTCGCATGTGCTTAAGCAAGTTGACCCCGAAACGACGCTGTTCGTCGTCTGCTCGAAGAGCTTCACGACACTAGAGACGCTGACGAACGCTCAGGTCGTCCGCGAGTGGTTGCTTGCGAGCGGTGGGGAGCAGGCGGTCGCTGCGCAATTCGTCGCGGTGTCGACCAACCATAAAGCGATGGACGCTTTTGGCATCGCTCCCGAAAGGCGGTTTTCGCTGTGGGACTGGGTCGGAGGGCGTTACTCCATCTGGTCGGCGGTCGGATTGACGTTGGCACTGGCTATCGGCTGGGAGCACTTCGAGGCGTTCCTCGCGGGTGCCCATGAGATGGATCAGCATTTTGCCGATGCGCCGCTCGAGCGGAATCTGCCGG
>CAUZMW010000047.1:0-20569 GCA_963581225.1 Gammaproteobacteria bacterium | reverse complement strand
CTGCGAAGGAGAGATGGCAACATCGATCGTACCGGCCTCGATGAGCTCAGCGTACGCAGGCTTGTTGATCAGCGCCATGACCTTTCGGGCACCGAGTCGCTTCGCCAGCATGGCGGAAAGAATATTGGCCTCGTCGGCGTCAGTGACCGAAACGAACACGTCTGCGCTGTCTATATTTTCTTCTAATAGCAGCTCTTCGTCGGCAGCGTCGCCGTGCAAAACGATAGCATGGTTGAGTTTCTCCGAGACCGCCCGCGCCCTGTCGTGTCCTCGTTCGATCACTTTCACCTGGTTCGTGGATTCGAGCGCCTTAGCCAGACGCACGCCGATATTACCGCCACCGGCGATTACGACTCGCCGTATCGGGTCGTCCAACTTGTGCATTTCGCTCAGTACCGCTCGGATATCCTTGCGCGCCGCGATAAAGAACACCTCGTCGTCTTCTTCGACGACCGTATCGCCATCTGGAATGATTCCCTGACCGTCCCGATAGATAACGACAACCCGGCACTCGACATTCGGTATGTGCTCGGATAACTCGCGCAGAGGATGTCCGACCAACGCGCCGCCTTCGTGGGCGACCGCAGCGACCAACCGTACTTTGCCGTTAGCGAATTCCAGGACCTGAAGTGCGCCCGGAAAATGAATGAGCTCGTTGATATGATTGGTCACCAGCTCCTCGGGGCTGATCGTCACATCCACCGCCACGGCTTCCGGGCTGAACAACTCCTGGTGGTTCATATACTCGGCCGCTCGAATCCGCGCGATTCTCATCGGAGTGTGGAACAAGTGGCTGGCGACCTCACAGGCCACCATATTGACCTCGTCGCTATTGGTCAGCGCGATGACCATGTCGGCATCAGCGGCTCCGGCCCGCTCGAGGACTTCAGGGTGGGCAGCGTGGCCGACAACGGTTCTGACATCCAGCCGGTCCTGTAACTCACGCAGCACTTCGGAGTCACGATCGACGATCGTGACCTCGTTGGCCTCTTCACGAGCTAGGCTATAGGCAGCCGTTGTGCCTACCTGACCCGCGCCCAGAATAAGAATATTCATTATGGGATGTTGCGCAAAAACCGCGCGTAGTCTACATCAGTTCCAGCTTGGCATATGCAAGAACAAGCCATTTTGTGCCGGCGTTCTCAAAATTCACCTGAACGCGTGCGTGGGAACCGCTGCCCTCGGAATTCAGGACGACGCCGTCGCCGAATTTGCCATGCCGTACTCTCTGACCGAGACGCACGGGTGACGGTTCCTGCAACGAACGCGACGGACGATAGATCGGACGGGAGACAGATAATGCGGGGCGCACCTCTTCCAACAGCTCCTGTGGAATCTCTTGGATAAAGCGTGACGGGGTGCCGTAATTATCGGTCCCGTGCAACCGACGCCGTTCCGCGTAGGTCAGATAGATCTGCTTCTGTGCCCGGGTCAGACCCACATAACAGAGGCGGCGCTCTTCCTCGAGGCCGTCGGCGTCGGCCAGAGAGCGTTGGTGTGGAAACAATCCGTCTTCCAGACCGCAGAGGAATACCAGTGGAAACTCCAAGCCCTTCGCTGAGTGCAGTGTCATGAGTTGGACACTATCCTCATACTCTTCCGCCTGCACGTCCCCCGACTCGAGAACGGCATAGGAAAGAAACTCAGCCAATGGCGGCAGCTCGGACTCTTCGTCCTGGATCACGCCCTCCGCGGCACTGACAAGCTCCTCCAGATTCTCAACTCTGGCTTCACCGCCCATTTGCCCGTCCCGCCCATGGTGCGCGATCAAGCCACTGGCCTGGGTGACGTCGCGAACTTGATCGTGCAGCGAAAGCTCCCGGGTCTCCGTATCCAGCCGGTCGATAAGATTCAGAAAAGCCCAGAGCGCGTTACTCGATCGTTTCGGAATCGCGTCCTCGGTGATCACGGCTCCGGCGGCACGCCATAGACTAACTCCCGACTGCCGTGCACAGGCGCGTACCGCATCCATCGTACGAGCGCCGACACCGCGCGTTGGCGTGTTCACCACTCGCTCGAATGACGGATCGTCATTGCGATTTGCAATCAGGCGCAGATAAGCGAGCGCGTCCTTGATCTCTGCCCGCTCGAAGAAACGTAACCCCCCGTAGACACGATAGGGAATGCCCGCAGCGAGGAGTGTTTCCTCGAACACGCGCGACTGCGCGTTGGAACGATACAGTACCGCCGCCTCCGCTCGCGCGTGGCCCTGAGCGACATAGTCGCTTATCCGGTTGACGACGAAATCCGCTTCATCGCGTTCGTTGAAAGCAGCGTAGATTTTTATCGGGTCGCCAGCGCCACCCTCGGTCCAAAGTTTCTTACCCAGGCGCCCACTGTTGTTGGTGATGATCGCGTTGGCCGCGTCGAGTATCGTGCTGGTCGAGCGATAGTTCTGTTCCAGCCGAATCACTTTCGTACCTGGAAAGTGCTGCTGATAGCGACGCAGATTCTCAACTCGCGCACCACGCCACCGGTAGATCGATTGGTCGTCATCGCCGACGACAAACGGTACGCCCGTTTTGCCGGCGAGCAACTTCAGCCAATTGAATTGAATCGCGTTAGTGTCTTGAAATTCGTCGACGAGCAAATGTTGAAAACGCGTCTGATACTGGGCGAGCAGTTGCTCATTCTCTCGTAGGAGTTCCAACGCCCTCAGCAACAGCTCCGCGAAGTCGACGACCGACGAGTCCGTACAGGCTTTCTCGTAACGACCGTAGAGGTCGATCATCTGCCGGCGGCCTGTATTGCCGTCGTCGTCTACATTTTCAGGACGCAGCCCTTCATCCTTCTGCGCGTTGATAAACCACTGTATTTCCTTCGGGTCCCACTCATTCTCGTCAAGCTGCAGATCCTTGAGCAGCCGTCGAATCATGCGCAACTGATCCGCTGAGTCCATGATCTGGAACCCTTCCGCGAGCCCTGCTTCTTGCCAGTGGATGCGCAGCAGCCGATGGGCAAGCCCGTGAAAAGTACCGATCCAGAAATGCCGCGTGGGAAACCCCAACAGGGCTTCGATACGATGCCGCATCTCGGCTGCGGCTTTGTTCGTAAACGTGACGGCGATGAGCTGCTGGGGCGCGAGGCCCTCGACGCGAATCAACCAGGCGATTCGGTGCACGAGGACACGGGTCTTGCCGCTGCCGGCGCCCGCCAGCACCAGCGTCGGCCGGTGCGGGGCCGTAACCGCCTCCCGCTGGGCGTCATTCAGGGGATCGAGGATTTCGGTGACGTCCATCGTCAGAACAGCGGATCGTGCGACTTGGACTTCGACGCGGCTACGCGCTTACTCAGGCCAGATCGCGGGGATGTAATGATCGGCCAGTAGGAAACTGAACAACGCAATGAGATAGGTAATTGAATAAGCGAACGTCTTCATAGCGACATCATCGTGCTCGCCTAGCTTCAGGCAGATAGCGTAGTACAGAAACCCGCCGCCTAACAGTATGGCACCGAGCAAGTACAACATGCCGCTCATTCCTGTCAGGTAAGGCAATACGGATACGATTACCAGCAAAACGGTATAGCCGAGAACGAACGACTTGGTCATCTCGATTCCGTGGGTCACGGGCAGCATTGGCACACCGGCTTGCTCGTAGTCGTCCTTACGAGCTATCGCCAGTGCCCAGAAATGAGGCGGCGTCCAGGTAAAGATAATCAAGAACAGCAAGAGCGCGTAGCCACTTACCTCGTTGGTGACTGCTGCCCAGCCAAGAAGCGGTGGGGCCGCGCCGGCCGCGCCACCGATAACGATATTTTGTGGCGTCGATCTCTTCAGGTACACGGTATAGATCACCGCGTAACCGATCAATGAACCGAAGGTCAGAATTGCGGTCAACGCGTTGACCAGGAGCGCCAGCACGCCTAAGCCGATCACGCCGAGAACCATTGCGAAGGTAAACGCATCGCGCTCATTCACCCGTCCGGTCGGCAGCGGACGCTCGCGCGTGCGCGTCATCTTTTCGTCGATGCGTTGATCGAGGACGTGATTGACAACCGCGCCGGAAGCCGCGGCAAGGCCGATGCCGAGGCTACCGAATATCAGTACGTCCCAGGGGACGAATCCGGGCGTAGCCAGAAACATGCCGACGATAGCCGTGAACACCAGCAGCTGCACCACTCGCGGCTTGGTCAGCGTGTAATAGTCTCGCCATACGGCGAGCAGCGGGCGCCTAGGCCTGGTTAATTCGTTGGTTAGCATTGAGAATCGTCAACAATAGTAATGCGGCAACTGCATTGTGGCCGACTGCGACCGCCAAGGGAACACCGAAAATAACGACACTGACGCCCAGCAACAGCTGGGCAGCCAGCACGACGAGTATCGCAATGCCGTCCGGCCGCGTTACCGGCTGCCGCGACATCCTGAAGCCGAGAAAGCCGATGACGAGAGCCGCGACGATGGCGCCGAGGCGGTGGGTAAAATGGATGGCAACCCGGGCGGGATTATCGAGTACTCCACCCTCGTAATCGATACCGAGGCCCCGCCAGATCACGAAACCTTCGCGATAATCCATCACGGGCGGCCACCAGCGTGTCTGGCAGGTGGGGAAATCCGGGCAGGCCAGGGCTGCGTAGTTCGCGCTCGTCCACCCGCCCAGGGAAATCTGCAGCACCAGCACGATGGCGCAGGCCAACGCCAACCCACCCGAGACGGCCACGGCGCCCGCAGGGCGTGACCGCCAGCGCGATAGCCAGGAGAGCAGCCCCAGCGTCGTCAACCCACCGAGCAGGTGCGCCATAACAATGGCGGGCGTCAGAAGAAGCGTCACGGTCCACATACCTAGCAGGCCCTGAAAGATCACGACGCCAAGTAGGACAAACGGTAGTCGTCGCGGTTGGCCTGGGTCACGGCGATTCAACCACACCAAGCTCGCCAGAGCGACGCAAACGAGACCGAGCGTGGTCGCGAGGTAACGATGAAACATCTCGCGCCACGCTTTGCCCACATCAAGCGGCCTCTCGGGGTAAACCGCCGCGAGTTCGGCCTGCTCAACAGCGCTCTCCGGCAGAACGAGCTGCCCGTAGCAGCCCGGCCAGTCCGGGCAACCCAGGCCCGCGTCCGTAAGGCGGACCCAAGCACCGACGAAGACGACGATGAACGCGAGCACGGTGCCCGCGCGCGCGAGGCGCTGAAACATTATGTCCAATTGCACGAGTGTCTCGAGTTCGAATCCGGGGAGGCGGTGGCCCGCTTCGCTCACGATGGGGGCAGCCCAGTTACCGCGAGCGTAATTGTACCAGACTCAAGCCGCGGCTAGAGCCGTTTGGCCGGCGTAGATAGTCCTAGTCTCGCTTCAACAGACGCTCCATCTCTTCCATCGAAATAACCGCCTCGCCGCGTTCATTCGTCCGCTGCGCGCCGCCGCCCCAGGCCTGGCCGAACACGAGCTCCACTGTCACCTCAAAACGCCCAGCGCTGCGAGTTGCGTGCAGCGCCTCGCGAAACGCAGCCAGGCGCGCGCGTCCGGTCAGGGTAGTACGCCGACCAGCCGCGACGTTCGTTGCGCCGCAGGCACGCAGATCAGCCACGAGTGAAGCGAGATCTCGATAGGTGACCTGCAGCGTATCGACGTCCATGACAGGCTCAGTCAGTCCGGCCCTCAACGCCAGATCCCCGATGTCGTGCATGTCGATAAAGCCGTGCACATGGATTGCGTCGTCGATGTCGGCCCAGGCGCGCCTGACCTCAGCCAGCGTATCCGGGCCAACGGTCGTGAAGCTCAACAGGCCGCCTTCGCGCAACACGCGCGCCGCTTCGCCAAAAACGCTCTCGGGCGCGCACCATGGCAATATCAGGTTGGCGAAGATCAGATCGGCGCTGTTGTCGGCAAGCGGTAGTCGCTCCGCGTCGCCCGCCAGTGCCGCTACACGGCCGAGATCAGCGCAACGCGCCTGCGTGCGCTCGAGCATCGGCAGGCTGCGGTCGATGGCGACGACTCGCGCTTGCGGAAATGCTGCTGCGAGCTCGGCGCTGCCTTTACCGGTCGCCGCGCCGAGATCGACGACGCAAGCCGGATCGAGCGTAATGAGTTGCAGGCGCTCCAATAGTCGCCGTCGCGCCTCACTGTGAACGACATCGGCACTATCGAAAGCGCCGCTCGCGCGATCGAAGCCGCGCATCGCGGCCACTCGCTCCGGCAGACCGATCTGGCTCGAGTTACCCATTGGCGAGGACGCCCCGCAGCAATAATCTCAGGAAACGGCCGGCGTCTTCGCCGGCTCCGGCTTCAGGCCGAGCCGGCCGAACAAGGCCTGATCGGCGGCCGTGTCCGGGTTGCCGGTTGTAAGCAGCTTGTCGCCGTAGAAGATCGAGTTCGCGCCCGCGGCAAAACACAAGGTCTGCAATTCATCGCTGAACGTCGTTCGCCCGGCCGACAGCCGAACATGCGCCTGCGGCATAAGCATTCTTGCCACGGCGATCGTACGCACGAACTCGATGCCGTCCACCGGCGCCGAATCTTCGAGCGGAGTGCCCGCTATAGGCACGAGCTGATTGATCGGCACACTCTCCGGCTGCGTCGGCAACGTCGCGAGCGCATGAAGTAGCGCGACGCGGTCATCACGAGTCTCACCCATGCCGAGGATGCCGCCGCAACAGACCTTGATGCCTGCCGTGCGGACGTGCTCAAGCGTCTTCAGGCGGTCCTCATAACGTCGCGTTGTGATGATCTTGGAGTAGAACGACTCGGAGGTATCGAGATTGTGGTTGTAGTAGTCGAGCCCCGCGTCCGCAAGCATGGCCGCCTGCGGGCCGGATAACAGACCAAGGGTCGCACACGTCTCAAGCCCGAGCGAGCGCACCTCACGAATCATCTCGCCGATCTGCTCGACCTGCTGGTCTTTAGGCCCTCTGTACGCGGCGCCCAAACAGAACCGCGTGGCACCGGCTTCTTTGGCCGCGAGCGCAGCGTCCCTGACTTGCGCGACGGAGATCAGCTCTTCGACTTCGACTCCGGTGTGATAACGGATACTCTGCGGGCAGTAGGCACAGTCCTCCGGGCAGGCGCCCGTCTTGATGGACAATAACGTCGATACCTGGATGGCATTCGGGTCGAACACCTGCCGGTGAATCCATTGCGCCCCAAAGAGTAGATCGTTGAACGGCAGGTCGAATAAGGTCGTCACCTCTGCCTGAGTCCAATCCGTTCGCGCCTCGCAGGAAAGCTCGAGGTCCGCCAGCGACAGATGCGCGCTGGCGCGGGTTTCGATTTCAGTCACATTTGCAGACATAGTGTGCTCGCTCCCGAGCCCGTAGCGCTGAAGGATGGTTCAGTATCGTATGTGGCCTCTGGACCCTGTCAACTGAGACCGATCACCGAAGTTTACAGCACCATGCTGGATTATCTGCTGCCGGAACGATGTCGGCTCTGTGCAGGGCCGTCCGAACGGGGATTTTGTGCCGGCTGCCGTGCGGAGTTCGCGACCGTCGCCGAGCCGTGTCCGAAGTGCGCGTTGGCGGAACCGGACCGGCGATGCCCGCGAGACGACGGCGACTGGCTGGTCAGCCGCATCTTCGCGCCGCTGCATTACGAGTACCCGCTCACGGCACAGATTCACGCGTTAAAGTTTTCTTCGGGGCGTCATCTCGGTCGCCCGCTCGGCTTAATGCTCGGCGAGCGGTTGCGGGAGCGCTCAGAGGCGGGGGACATCGACGCTCTAATCGCGGTACCGTTTCACCGCCGTCGTCTGCTGGAACGCGGCTATAACCAGGCGCTGGAAATCGGTCGCGCCGTCGCCGTCGAATTGGAGCTGCCGCTGCTGATCGCCGGCATCGCACGGTCCGTGCCGACCCGGACACAGTCGGAACTGAATATTCACGAACGTCGGGTCAGCGTAGCGAATGTGTTTTCGGTGTCGCGCCGCCTGTATGGCCGCAAAGTGGCAATCGTGGATGACGTCATCACGACCGGCGCTACCGTCAATGCGCTGGCCGCCGCGCTCCGAGACGCGGGCGACGGCCGAGGTTCGAGCCTGGGCCGTCGCCAGAACTCTCTAGCAGACTGCTGAAAACTCTTCAGAAGTAGTAAGCGAACAGAATTCCGACGAAAACGAAGCCGCCGGCCCAGGCATTATTAAGAAATGCGCTGAACGAACGCTGCGGGTCACGATCCTTAATCAGGTATTGCTGGTACAGCATGAGCGCGCCGGCCGGCACAAGACCGGCGAGATACTCCGGACCGAGTTCCGCGCTCTGTCCGACGAGCAAGAGCCCGACCAGAAACATCAACTGCAAGCCACCGATGAATACTCGATCGAGATCGCCAAACAACACGGCCGTGGACTTCACGCCGAGCCGCAGATCGTCGTCGCGATCCACCATCGCGTACTCCGTATCGTAGATCACGACCCAAATCATTGTCACAACGAACAGCAACCAGCCTTCACGCGGCACGTGCCCGAGCTGTGCGGCGAATGCCATCGGCACACCCCAGGAAAACGCGATTCCCAGTACGAACTGTGGCGCCGAGACAAGTCGTTTCGCAAACGGATACACAACTGTGACCACGGCGCCGACGATAGCGAGCGACTGGGTTAGTCGATTGAGCGTCAGCACGAGACCGAGGCCGATCAGCATCAGTGCGACGAAGACCGCCAATGCTTCAGTCACGGAGACCTCGCCCGTCGCCAGCGGCCGATCGCGAGTGCGGCTGACATGTGGGTCGATATGCCGATCCGCGTAGTCATTAATGATGCACCCCGCCGAGCGCAACACAATCGTGCCCAACACGAAGACCAACAGAATGCTGCCGTCGGGCACGCCTTCAGCCGCGATCCATAACGCCCAGAGCGTTGGCCACAGCAGCAGCCAGATTCCGATCGGGCGATGCAGCCGCGCTAACCGCGCGTAGGCACCGAAATGCTTCAGCAGCATCCGCAGATAGCGGCCGAGCGAGCGTTCCAGCGTGAGGTTGTTTGTCGGCCTTGGCACAGCGGACACATTGTAGTATGCGGGTTACACCTTCGCGTAGTGCGCCTGCCCTGAAAGCCAGCGTCGAATCAGCGGTTCTACGCGTTGCGGATATTTTTCGACCAACTCGTCGGACAAACGGATTACTTCGGGCAGTAAATGCGCGTCACGTACCAGGTCGGCGATTTTTAGTTGCATCACGCCCGTCTGACGTGTCCCGAGCACCTCTCCGGGTCCCCTGAGTTCCAGGTCCTTTTGTGCGACCTTGAAGCCATCCGTCGTCTCCCGCATGACCCCCAACCGTTCACGTGCAAGCTCGGACAGCGGCGATTTATAGAGCAGGACGCAACTCGACGCGGCGGCGCCTCGGCCCACGCGACCACGTAGCTGGTGTAGTTGCGCGAGTCCCATGCGTTCCGAGTTGTCGATCACCATCAGCGTCGCGTTGGGCACATCGACGCCTACCTCAATCACAGTCGTCGCGACCAACAAGTCGAGCTCGCCCGCCTTGAAGCTGCGCATAGTGAGCTCCTTCGCGGACGACTTCATGCGTCCATGGAGTAACGCGATCCTTAACTCCGGCAGCGCGGCTTTAAGCTCTTGCTCGACCTGCTCCGCGGCTTGAGAGTCCACGACCTCTGATTCCTCGATCAGAGGGCAGACCCAGTACGCTTGCTCGCCGCGCTGACAGTGAGCGAGAACACGCTGCACGAGTTGTGGCCGCTTACCCTCGGGCATCACAACCGTACGTACCGGTTGCCGCCCGGCGGGCAGCTCGTCAATGATCGAACAATCCAGATCGGCGTATGCCGTCATCGCCAGCGTCCGCGGGATCGGGGTCGCGGTCATCACGAGCTGATGCGGGACATGCGTGCCGTCCTTGCCCTTCAGCTTAAGCTCGAGACGTTGATCGACACCGAACCGATGCTGCTCATCGACGACGACCAACGCTAAATGCTGAAATCGAACTTCCTGTTGGAACAGCGCGTGCGTACCTACGATCACCTGCACGTCACCTGCTGCGATCTGCCTCAACTGCTCGGTTCGCGCGGAACTTAGAACCGAGCCGGTTAAGCACGCGACGCTAATTCCCAGCGGTTCGAGCCAGGCTCGAAAGTTCGCGTCGTGCTGCTCGGCCAACAACTCCGTGGGCGCCATCACGGCGGTCTGCGAACCGTTTGCCGCCGCAACAATCGCGGCCGCAGCAGCAACAACGGTTTTACCCGAACCGACGTCGCCCTGCAGCAGCCGATGCATCGGCACGTCCCGTTGCAGGTCCTTGAGGATGGCGGCGAGCACCCGGTCCTGTGCGCCGGTCAAAACGAACGGCAACCGGGTACGGAAAACGCTAACGAGCTTACCGTCATCGGTCAGCGCCGTAGCCTGCTCCCGCTGCCGATCCAGGTTGATTCGCAGCAGACTCAATCGCTGCGCGACCAATTCCTCCAGCGCGATTCGCAGCTGGCATGGGTGCCGGCGGCTACTGAGCGACTCAAGCTCGGTGCCTTGCGGCGGGCCGTGTAAGAATTTCAGCGCTTCCGCCAGCCGCGGCGAGTCCTCGGGCAGCCGATCGGCGAGGTAATCGGTCAGCGGAGCCTGCTCTAGCACGTCTAATGCCTGAGCCGCCAGTGACCTCAAGCGCTGCTGGTGCAGCCCCTCGGTCGTGGGGTAAACCGGTGTTAGAACATCGCTGGGCGGTTCCGTATCGGGACCGACCAAGCGGTACTCCGGATGAACCATCTCGCGGCCGGTCGGCCCGGCACGTACTTCGCCGAAGCACCGAAGCGTCGCCCCCCGGACGAGGTTGTTTTGTTGCGCCCGCGAGAAATGAAAGAAGCGCAGCGTGATAGCACCGGTGCCGTCGGAGATCCGGCAGAGCATCGCTCGGCGGCCACGGTAGATGACTTCGGCAAGCTCGATCTTGCCCTCGGCAAGGACCTTCTCGCCCGGACGCAAGCTCCCTAACGGCCGCAGCTCGGTGCGATCCTCGTAACGTATCGGCAGCAAGCACAACAAATCCCCGACCGTATGCACGCCGAGACGTGCCAGGCGCTCGGCGATCCGCGGCCCGATACCGCGCAGTACGGCGACGGATTCCTCTAGCGTGGCGCGCGTTGCGCCATGTGGCTTGCGCGAGTTCGACCGCGGGACCGCCTTGGAAGACACCGCGGTAGCAATCAGGGAACGAGAACGGCGTCCATCTCGACCGCGGCGCCTTTCGGCAACTGCGCCACGCCGATGGCCGCTCGTGCCGGATACGGTTCGGTAAAGTACTCGGCCATGACTTCGTTGACCGTCGAAAAGTCACCGAGGTCAGTCAGGTAGACGGTCAACTTCGCGACATCGGCTAACGTTCCGCCGGCTGCCTCGGCGACTGCCGTGAGGTTGTCGAACACCCGGCGTATCTGTGGCTCCGCGCCGCCGCTGACGAGCTCCATGGTCTGAGGATCGAGAGGTATCTGGCCGGACAGATAAACTGTATCGCCGGCGCGAATCGCCTGGCTGTAGGTGCCAATGGCTGCCGGCGCACTGTCGGTATGAATGGGTTGTTTAAACATTATCTCTTCCGGCCGTTCACTCGGCCGTTCGGCTGACACGCACGACGCCGGGATTGGCGCGAATACTGCGAATTACTTGCGCGAGATGGCGACGGTCGCGAACATTCAACCTGAATGCCAACGTCGAAGCGTCTCCGTCCGCCTCGACCTTAACGTCGTCGATATTACTCTGGGTCGCCGAGATACGCCCCGCGACCTCCGCGAGCAAACCGACGCGGTTCATCGTCCTGACGTGAATCTCAGATTGGAACTCGCCTTTAATACCACGACGCCAGTCTACCGGGATCCACTTCGTCGGATTCTTCGTGTCTTCGACCACATTGTGACAGCCCATGCGATGAATAACGATGCCGCGACCGCTCGACATGAATCCCATGACCTCGTCGCCCGGAATCGGATTGCAACAACGTGCGTAACTCACGACGAGGCCCTCTGCGCCTGCGATATCGAGCGGCTTACCGACGTGGGCGATCTCCCCTTCGTCGGTTAGCTGCTGCTGCGCGAGCATACCGGCCAAGACGGGCGCTAATCGCTCTCCCAAGCCCAATTGCTCGTAGATGTCGTCCATTTCCTCGACATGGAGTTCCTTTAGTAACAGCCGAATCTGGGATTTTCGCAACCGCCGCAGATTGAGCGAGTACGGTCGCAGCGCCTGACTTAGCAGTCGCCGGCCGAGCTCGCGAGCTTCGTCCTGCTTCAACCCCTTCAAGTAGCCGCGGATGGCATTGCGCGCTTTCGCCGTCGTGACGAAATTGACCCAGGTGGGGTTCGGCTTTGCGCCCCGCGCCGTCAGAATCTCGACGGTTACGCCGTTGTTCAACGTCGTCTTCAACGGCATCAGACGGCGGTCGATCTTGACGGCCACACAGCGGTTGCCGACATCCGTGTGCACGGCGTACGCGAAGTCCACGGCCGTCGCGCCCCGTGGCAGCCGCTTAATGTCGCCCTTCGACGTGAAGACGTAGACCTTGTCGGGGAACAGATCCACTTTGACCGTCTCGAGGAACTCTTCCGAGTTCGCCGATTTCTGCATCTCCATGAGGCCGGCCAGCCACTCCCGCGCCCGAGCTTCGGCATTGTAGGTATGCTTGTCGACTGCTTTGTATTGCCAGTAAGCCGCGATACCGCGCTCAGCCACGTGGTTCATGTCATCGGTTCTAACCTGCACTTCGAGAGGCGTTCCACCCGGACCGAACAGCGTTGTGTGAAGCGACTGATAGCCATTAACACGCGGAATGGCGATGTAATCCTTGAAGCGACCGGGCATGGGTTTGTAGAGCTGGTGAACAAGACCGAGCACTCGGTAACAGCTATCGATATCCGGAACGACGATCCTCAGCCCAAACACGTCGACAATATCGGAGAGATGAAGATGTTTTCTACGCATCTTTGAGTAGATGGCGTAGATGTGTTTCTCCCGAGCCACGAGCTCGCCTTCAATGTCCTGGTCGGCGAGGTTCTTGCGGAGATTATTCTCGATCTTGCGCAGAAACTGTTTCTGGCTGCCGCTTGCTTTACGCACCGCGCGTTCCAGAACACGATAGCGAAACGGGCAGTAGGCCTTGAAACCGAGATCCTCGAGCTCAGTCTTCAGACTATAGATTCCGAGGCGATTCGCGATCGGTGCGTAGATTTCGAGCGTCTCTTTGGCGATGCGTCTCTGTCTCTCGGGTTCAAGGGCGTCGATGGTCTGCATGTTGTGAGTACGATCGGCGAGCTTGACGAGAATCACACGCAGATCCTTAACCATCGCAAGCAGCATCTTGCGAAAGCTTTCCGCTTGCGCTTCGGCGGCGCTGTCGAAATGAAGCTTATCGAGCTTACTGACGCCGTTGACGAGCAGCGCGACGCCGCGGCCGAACTCTTTCTCGATGTCCCTTAGCGTGCACGCTGTGTCTTCGAGCACGTCGTGGAGCAGCGCGGCCTTGATCGAGCCTGAATCCAGATGCAGTCCGGCCAAAATCTTGGCCACCGCGACGGGGTGGGTGATGTACGGCTCACCGCTCAGCCGCTCCTGTCCTTCGTGCGCCCTCGCACTGAATTCGTACGCCGCGAGAATACCGGCGACGTCTTCCTCAGGCAGGTAGGTTGCTAGTTTCGTTAATAACGGCTCGAACTCATCGCCCCGCCAGGCGGCGGGTAAGCGATCGCGGATGGCAGCACCGTAATCCATGGTGAACTCTCGTGCGTCTCGCTGAGCAGGACGCCGGGCCCATCAGCTCAGGTGCCCTGCGTCAGTCACCGATTAGAGATAGGGCGAATTGCCAGCAAGTCCTCGGGGATGACCGCGGGTCTTGAGTCCAGATCGAGCAGATCGTCCACCGGGTGGTCTCTCTCGGTGAGGATGCTCTCCGTAATGTAACCCTCTGCGATTTCTCGCAGTGCGACTACAGTCGGCTTATCGTTCTCCCAATCGACCATGGGCTCGGCGCCATTAGCTAACTGGCGCGCACGCTTCGCCGCCACGAGCACGAGCTGGAACATGTTCGGGATCTTTTCGCCGCAGTCTTCGACTGTAATTCGGGCCATTACGCACCCTCCTTGGCTATCTCTTCGGGCCAGTGTACTGCATGAGCCCCCAGCGTAGCCATACGAGCGGACACATTGTGTGAAGAGGCGCAGACCCCCAGCAGTCGCTATAGGCCCCGCCGTTACTGACTGACGGCCATAATCCGCTCGACCTGAGCGCGAATTTCGGCGGAGTCGGCGTGATTCTCCGTACCCTCGGAGCTGACGATTGCCGCAAGTTCGTCGGCAGCTTTGTCGAGATTATCGTTGATGACAACGTAATCGAACTCGTTCCAATGCGTCATGTCGCTCAGCGCGTCTCGCAACCGCCGCACGATGACCTCCTCGGCGTCCGTTTTCCGGCCGCGCAAGCGACGCTCGAGCTCATCGCGGCTCGGCGGCATGATAAAGACGCAGACCGCATCGGGGCGACGCTCACGCACCTGTTGCGCGCCCTGCCAGTCGATCTCGAGCAGAACCGAGCGCCCGTCGTCGATGAGCGACTGAACGTAAGCTTCGCTCGTACCATACCAGTGATCGAAGACTTCGGCGGACTCGAGAAATGCGTCATGGTCGCGCATCGCGCGAAACTTACCCTCGCTCACGAAGAAATAGTCCTCACCATGAACCTCCTTCTCGCGCTTCGGGCGCGTCGTGTAGGAGATCGAAAATTTGATTCGGGCCTCGCGCTCCAGCAGCTTGTGCACGAGCGTCGTCTTGCCGGCACCCGAGGGTGCGGCTAGAACGATGAGTCGACCGGGTTCGATGTCAGCCACTAATTACTCCAGGTTCTGGACCTGTTCGCGCATCTGCTCGATCAGGACCTTGAGTTCAACGGCCGCGCGGGTCAGTTCCTCATCCTGCGACTTGGACGACAGCGTATTCGCCTCGCGGTTGAGCTCCTGCATCAGGAAATCGAGCCGCCGGCCGATCGGCTCGGCCCGGCAAAGCACATCGCGAATCTCCGTCACGTGGCTGCCGAGCCGGTCGAGTTCTTCGGCAACATCCAGACGCTGAGCGAGCACGACGAGTTCCTGTTCGAGCCGGCCAGGATCCGCTTCGATATTGAGTCTGTCGAGCCGTTCCAGAAGCTTCGCCCGATAGCGTTCCTGTGCTTCCGGCAGATGCGGCCCGATGCCGGTGACGATCTTCTCGATCCCATCGCAACGCTCGACAAGCAAATCCTTGAGACGCTTCCCCTCACGTTGCCGGGCGGCGCTCAAGGATTCGAGTGCGCGAGACAAAGTCGTCGTGGCGGGGCCCTCCATCGCCGGGAACTCCGCCGATGCCTCCTCAAGCACTCCGGACCAGCGCAGAATCTCGCCGACGGCCAACTGCCTCGCGTCCGGAAACTTCTGTTGAACCTGTGTTTCGAGTTCCTTCAGACTCTCGAGGGCCTGGTCGTGGAGCGCTGCGGCCGCCTCCCGGCTCTCGGCTGAAGATACTCTTAGTGTGCAATCCACCTTACCGCGACGCAGCACCGCGGCGACCAACTCCCGGCAACGTGGCTCCAACGCGCGCAGCTCATCGGGCAGACGCACGCTGACGTCGAGAAATCGATGGTTAACACTACGCACCTCCCAAACGAGCCGGAAGGGCTGAACTTCGACTTTCTCGGTCGCGAAACCTGTCATGCTGCTCGGCATTGTCATAGGTCGTGATTCGGGTCCAACACGATAAAGAGTTTAAGTCTAAGATATGCGCGACGGTGGGACGAGTTTTAGATAGTGACCGTCGAATCAGCACAGATCAGCCTTCTGGGAGACCGCAAGGAAAACCAGGATCGCGTCGCGATCATTCCGGAGGACGAAAGCCTGTTACTGGCGGCCGTCGACGGCATGGGCGGCCATGCGAACGGCGCGAGGGCGGCCGAACTCACGTTGGAGGTGCTCGCAGAGGCTTTTAATGAAGTGCCACGCCCTATCTTCGATCCCCAGGGATTCCTGACGCTCGTGCTGGCGCGAGCGCACGACGCCGTGGTTGAGCTGGGGGATGGACTGGTGCTCGATGAGAAACCCCGCGCGACCTGCGCCCTGAGCCTCGTCCAGGAATCAGGCGCCTACTGGGCCCACGTTGGCGACAGCCGCATTTATCAGATCCGCGGCAGCGAAGTACTCGAGCAGACGCGCGACCATAGCCACGTCGGACTGCTGTTGAGCCAGGGCCTCATCAGCGAGGAAGAGATCAGCGAACACCCGCTGCGTAACTTCGTTGAATGCTGCCTCGGAGGCGACACGGCGCTGCCGAATATGAGTATCACCGCAAAGAAAGAACTCTTGCCCGGCGACTTCTTGCTGGCTTGTACCGATGGCATGTGGTCCGATGTCAAGGACGATGAGATAGGCCAGGTCGTCGGCGACCAGTCGAGTTCAGCAGAAGACCTGTTACGAACGCTTGTAGAATCCGCGGTCGCCAGGAACACTCCTCATAGTGACAATACCAGCGCCGCCGCGCTACGCTGTATGGGTTAGTACCCTGTCACCAACATGAGTAGTTAAGACTGCTCCAGCGAAGATTAATAATAGATTAGGAGTTCGTAGTGCGTCCCAGCGGCCGAAGCGTAGATCAAATGCGCGCAATTCATTTTACGCCCGACTTTACCCAGCACGCCGAGGGCTCGGTACTCGTGGAATTCGGCGAGACCCGCGTGCTTGCAACTGCCTCAGTGGAATCGAAAGTACCGCATTTCCTTAAGGGAAAATCCGAAGGCTGGATAACGGCAGAGTACGGCATGCTGCCTCGCTCAACTCATACACGAAATGCTCGTGAAGCGGCGCGCGGCAAACAGAGTGGCCGGACGATGGAAATTCAGCGACTGATCGGCCGCAGTTTACGCGCGGTGATCGACCGCAGAGCCCTGGGCGAGCGCACAATTACCGTGGACTGCGACGTACTACAGGCGGACGGCGGCACGCGGACGGCCTCGATCACCGGTGGTTACGTCGCGCTCGCGCTCGCGATGAAACGGTTGATCGATTGTGGGGACTTGGCCCAGACACCGATTCACGGCCAGGTTGCAGCTGTGTCGGTGGGAATATTCGACGGCAACGCCGTCCTGGATCTCGACTACGCGGAAGACTCTGAAGCCGAGACCGACATGAACGTCGTCATGAATGAGGCCGGTGGCCTAATAGAGATCCAGGGCACTGCGGAGGGCCACGCATTTCAACGCAGCGAACTCGAACGGCTGCTCGATCTTGCGGATCAAGGTATCGACGAGTTATTGCATGCTCAAAGAGCGGTTCTCGAGCGGTGACTGCCGCGCCCGGCCGTTGGGTCCTGGCCAGCAGCAATAGCGGGAAGCTACGCGAGATTCAGGCACTCCTCGCAGGCTCGGGGATCGAGATTATCGCGCAGCGCGACCTCGGCGTTCACTCAGCAGAAGAAACCGGCGCGAGCTTCGTCGAGAACGCGCTGCTGAAGGCGCGTCATGCGGCGCTCGAAACCGGGCTGCCGGCGATAGCCGACGACTCCGGCCTGGCCGTCGATGCGCTGGCGGGCGCACCGGGTATCCACTCGGCACGCTTCGCCGGTCCCGACGCGGACTCTCAAGCGAATATCGTCAAACTCCTCGCCGCGTTGGCCGAGATTCCCGACGGGCAGCGCGATGCGCGTTTTCACTGCGTGATGGTCGCGATCCTGAGCGCCGACGATCCGGCGCCAGTGATCAGCCACGCGGACTGGCCCGGCACTATCGCCCGAGAACCTGCGGGCGATGGTGGTTTCGGCTACGACCCGATCTTCTACGTCCCCGAACTCAATGCGACGGCCGCGCAACTCGAAGCCGAAGTCAAAAATCGAGTCAGCCATCGCGGCCGCGCGCTGCAGCAGCTCCGCGTAGCATTAAAAGAACATCTGGAGGGATCGGCTCGGTCGAACGGATAAACGGTGCTTTTATGCACAACTGTCGACCGGGGCCTGACGCGCTGCCCGCTTAGGCGCGATTGCTCAAATCATGGCTCACAAAGACTATCTAATTAATTGTTTTTCCAATAGTTTCTTAGGATGCTCGTTTTTTGGTCAATCTAAGAGAAATCCCGGCGCGGCGGGGCTTTATGCGCAAAGCGACCGTTTTCTCCACAGAGTTATCCACAGCATCTGTGGGTAACTCTTATTTTCTTAACACGTTCCTGGCCTTAGGCTCGCGACCGCTACCGGATTCTTAAGCTTAAGCCCGCCGCGCCTTGTGTTCCGGTGAGTCCAGCAGTATGCTCACGCGCCCTCCTGATCGGGCTTGAGCCGCCATGAAAGCAGACATTCACCCAGAATACGGCGATACCAAAGTGACCTGCAGCTGCGGGAATGAGTTCACTACCCGATCGACGTTGTCCGGCGATCTCCAGGTCGAGGTCTGCTCCAATTGCCATCCGTTCTATACAGGCAAACAGAAAATCACCGATACCGGCGGACGCGTAGACAAATTCCGTAAGCGTTACGGGCGCAGCTCCACCGCCTAACCGCGTCGTCGAAATCAACCGCCGGCGCCGCCGGCCCCCTCAGACGGCGTCTGACTGCTATAATGGGCGTCTTTGTGCCCTACGCGGTCCCCGACCCGGGTGACTGTGGCAAACCAGCCTTCGGGCCATCCCCACCACCACGGGCGGAGAAATAATCTAGAAGGAGCCACGGGCGGAGAAATAATCGAGAAGGAACCACGGGCAGCGTATGACCGATAAGCACTACACTCTGAACGACCCTGAATCCGGAGCCGAAGTGATACTACCGCGCTACGATCCGACGATCGGCCCGAGCGTCCTGGACGTCACTTCAATCTACGGCAAGCAGGGCGTCTTTACCTACGATCCCGGCTTTGCATCGACCGCGAGCTGCACCAGCGAAGTGACTTATATCGATGGCGAGGTCGGCGTGCTGCTGTATCGCGGCTATCCAATCGAGCAGTTGGCCGAGCACTCAAGTTATCTCGAGGTGTGCTACCTGTTGCTGCATGGCGAGCTGCCGAATCAATCGGAGCTCAACGAGTTCGAGGAGTCGATCCGCACTCACACGATGATCAACGAGTCGCTGTTGCGATTCTTTAACGGCTTCCAGAACGACGCGCATCCGATGGCCATGATGTCGGGTGTCGTCGCGTCTCTGTCGGCGTTCTATCACGACACGACCGACATCCACGATCCCGTGCACCGCGATATCTTTGCGCATCGAATCATCGCGAAGATTCCGACAATAGCAGCGGCCGCCTACAAGCACACTCTGGGCCAGCCGTTCATCTATCCGCAAAACGACCTGGACTACTGCAAGAACCTGCTCAATATGTTCTTCGCCGTACCGGCAGACCATTACGAGGTCGATCCCGTCGCCGCGGAGGCCCTAGACCTGCTGTTCATCCTGCATGCAGACCATGAACAGAATTGCAGCACCTCCACGGTCCGGCTCGCTGGAAGTTCGGGTACGAGTCCTTACTCGGCCATCGCTGCCGGTATCTCGGCGCTCTGGGGCCCCGCGCATGGCGGCGCCAATGAGGCCGTGATCAACATGCTCGAGGAAATCGGCACCGTCGAACGTATCAATGAGTATGTTGCGCGGGCGAAAGACAAGAACGACCCGTTTCGGCTGATGGGCTTCGGTCATCGCGTCTACAAGAGTTACGACCCGCGCGCCGCGATCATTCGCAAGATGTGTCATCGCGTGTTGGAAAAGCTGGGCCAGCAGGACTCGCCGCTATTCCAGCAGGCCCTGAGGCTCGAGGAGATCGCGCTCAAGGACGAGTATTTTGTTGAGAAGAATCTCTATCCCAATGTCGATTTCTACTCGGGAATCATCTACCAGGCGCTGGGTATTCCGAAATCGATGTTCACGGTGATGTTCTCGATCGCCCGTTGCGTCGGCTGGGTGACGCATTGGCGCGAGATGGTTGCCGATCCGACGTCGCGCATCGGTCGCCCGCGACAGCTCTACAACGGCCCCGAGAAAAGGGACTATCTCCCGCTCGGAGAACGCGCGGGCTAGATCGCCTCTCGTTCCAGTAGAGCCAGGACGCGGCGCCTGCGGGCACGCTGCATCGGTCTTCTGTCAACCCGACTCAGCGGCGCCTGGCGCACGCCCTTCTCTGGAAAGACGATGACGTAGACGCGTTCGCCCTCCCGGCTGAACCTGAAGCCCGGAATGGTCGTCATGCCCTGGCCATTGAATCGATAACGTCGCTGACAATTGCGGCTATTGATGCCTTGTGCCTCTAATTCGTTCAGGACCTGCTCGGGCGACCCGGTGAACACGTGCAGCTCCAACGGAAAATTGTCGGTCACGGTGCCCGCCAGAACAGACCCAACTAGTCGTGGCTGAAACTCAAAGAGAAAGTCCATGATCTCGACAGCCAGCCGCCGCATGGCAGTAACTCGTCGCTCGTGGAGCTCTGGTTCGAAGATCCGTTGCCGCTCGATCACGCTCGACTCGATCTCTGAGTTACTCGGCAGCGCACTCGATTCACGGACTCCAAAACGCAACGCCGCCTTACGCTTGGCTTGGCCGTAGTCGTGCATGCCATGATCGACGATCAGGCGCGCGGCTTCCTGTGCCAATTGTTCACGCAGCACGTCAGTGCCCAGCGCGCGCTTACCGCCCATAGCTCGTTCGCACT
>CAUZMW010000046.1:0-20626 GCA_963581225.1 Gammaproteobacteria bacterium | reverse complement strand
TCGAGGCCGCGGACGCCTTTTCCGACATGCCGTTCCTGGATGAGTACACGGGTAACGTATACATGGGCGGCCCGCTCGCGCCAGCCAATCTTGTCACGCTCATCAGACTCTCCGACATCGGCGACCACGAACTCGAACCGATCGTCGACGATATCTACGTAAGCGCCGATCCGATCTTATTGAACGAGCTTCTCGGCACGGCCGGCACGGAGCAGACGCTGCGCGTATACGCAGGTCACGCGGGCTGGGACGCCGGCCAGCTCGACCGGGAGATCGCAGCCGGAAGTTGGCAGGTCCTACCAGCCAGCGCGGAGTTCGTATTCACGGATGACCCGCTGGAGCTTTGGGTCGAACTACGCGCCCCGCAGTCGGAACTCATGGTCTATCGTGCAGATGACCGTCCGAGACTCGCGTCGCCTTAACTCCGGACGCGGCGAACCTTGCAGTTCGCTAACGATCAGAACGTCGGTACGCGGGGGTAGTGCAGCTACCCGGCTTTAGATCGAAGCTTATAGTTACCTCGCGGCTCGTCGAATTCGAGCCCGATCGAACCGTGCTTTGCCGCGTCCTCGAGGAGATCCGAGAAACTTCGGTAGCCGTAGTAGCTCTCGTTAAATCCCGGGTAAACGCGCTTCACCGTCTGTTTAACGATAGAGCCCCAGAGAGGATCGTACTCCGCCTCTAACGAGCTTACGGTCGCCGCGATACGCTCGAACGCCTCTTGCTGCTTAGCCGTCTGACCCTTCTTCCGCTTCGGTGGGATTCGCTTCGACTCCCTGGCGAGGTCATCGTAAAAAATAAATTCATCGCAGTTATTCGCCAGCAGATCAGACGTCGAACTACGCACGCCGCAGCCGATTACGCGTTTGTCGTTCTCCTTGAGTTTGGACGCCAACGGTGAGAAATCACTGTCGCCTGTCAATAGCGCAAACGTATCGATGTGCGTCTTGGAGTAACACAGATCGATTGCATCAACCACCATGCGAATGTCCGCGCTGTTTTTACCGCTGACCGACGACTGAGGTATATCCACCATCTCGAAACCGTTTTCGTGAAACTCCTTCATATAGCTCGTGTATCGAGTCCAATCGCAGTAGGCACGCTTGAAGACGATACGGCCTCTCTCGAGTAACCGCTTGAGCACGAGATCCACCTGAAAACGGCCATGTTTACTGTCGCGAGCGCCGAGGGCGAGATTCTCGAAATCTACGAACACGGCGACTGTGATTTCGGAGCGGGTAACCGGATCTGAGTTCATTGGAGATGTCGACTCTTGTAAGGCTGCGCTACCGCCATGGTGAGGGATAACGGTTTCCGTCGCAAGGCCGTTAGCGGAGCGTAGTGGTACGATTCCAAGAGTTCATCGACAGAACCGGACGCTCTCTCACGATGCACATAGTCGTCATTTCACTCGCCTTCCTATTACTGATATTAGGCCCCGGGCTCTGGGTCAAATCCGTGATGGCCCGCTACAGCTACCCGGCAGATCGGTATGAAAAGAGTGGCGGTGATGTAGCCCGCGAACTACTGAATAACCTCGGCCTGCACCATGTCGGAACGGAGACGACTGAGAGTGGTGACCACTACGACCCATTGAAAAAAGTCGTGCGCCTCTCGCCTGCCAACTTCGACGGACACTCGCTGACAGCGATCGCCATCTCCGCACACGAGGTCGGCCACGCGCTACAGGACGCCAAAGGATTCAAGCCGTTGCAATGGCGAACCCGCCTCGTTCGGTGGGTTGGGCCGTTCGAGAAGCTGGGCGCGGGAATGCTGATGGTAGCACCGTTTACGATCGCGCTCACACGAGCGCCCGTCATCGGAATGCTGACTTTTTTCGGCGGCATGCTAACGCTGGGATCGGGAGCGGCCATTCATTTCTTAACGTTACCGACCGAATTCGACGCGAGCTTCGGCCGCGCACTGCCGCTGCTCGATAAGCAGCGTCTGCTCAAGCCCGGCGATAAGATCAAGGCGCGGAGACTACTGACGGCCGCCGCACTGACCTATGTAGCGGGATCCCTGACGAGCCTGCTCAACATCGCCCGCTGGTGGGCGATCCTGAGACGCTGAGGCCAGTGGCCCAGAGAAGTTAAGTTGTTCAGCCGCTAGGGCTCAAAGCGGCGAGACGTCTGGCGACGGTATTAGGCGACCCCGTGTGCCGGGCCATGAGGTAGCAGAAGCTAGGCACTACAAACAACGGCAAGATCGTAGCCATACTAACTCCGCCGAAAATGATCACGCCGAGTGTCGTGCGGCGGGCCGGCGACGCGCCCATCCCCGACAGTCCCGATAGGTCCCCGGCATCGAAGTTATCGGGGAAACGCACGGCCGCGCCGTCGCGAATCTTGATGAGCCCCTCTGTGACGACGCGGTCTCCCGCCGCAAGCCCGGCACCCACTTCGACGATTCCGTACTGCCGCGAGGCAATCTCGATATCCCGTTGCCGCGCGATATTCTCGGCACCGACGACATAGACGTAAGAGCGACTGCCGGACTGCAGCACGGCGCTCTCGGGGATAATCAGTGCACGCCGCTTCTGCGTCACCACTCGAACCGTGAGCAGCATGCCGGGATGCAGGGCGCCGTCATCGTTGCGGATATGGGCGCGCACGACGAACGCTCGCGTCACCGGATCGACGCGGGAATTCACGGTACGGACTTCGCCTTCGAATATCCGATCGCCCCAGCTCGCGCTATTCGCAAAAATGACCGCGCCAGGCTGCATGATCCGCAGTAAAGTCTCCGGTACCGTGAAATCGAGCTTGATCACAGAAATGTCATCGAGAGTCGTAATCGCCGTCGCCGGTGTCACGAGCGTTCCGGGACTGACATCGCGAAAACCCAGAAGCCCGGTGAACGGCGCCTGGATCAACCGATCTCTAAGACGCGCCAACACGGTATCCAGTTTCGCCGCCGACGCAGCCGTCCGGGAGCGTGCGATATCGAGTTCGGATTCGGCCGACAGACCTTGATCGGAGAGGTTCTCCAAGCGCCGTTGCTGGTTTTCGGCGTCCTCGAGATTGGCGCGGGCCTCGGCGAGCAGCGCTTCCTCCTCTTCGTTAGTGAGTTCGATCAGGACCGTGCCGGCCTCAACGTATTCGCCGTCCTCAAAGTTCACGCGGCGCACGGTATCGGTCACCTTGGCCGTCAGGACGAGAGATTCATTGGCCTGCGCAGTCCCGAGCGCCTCGACGACATCGAAGAGGTCATCCATACGCGCGGGTTCGGTGACGACAAGGATCGCCGCAGCCGCCCCGCGACCGCCCATGCCAAATCCCGACCCGTTGCCGGCGAGTCCGCCCGCGGCGCTCGGACGCATGCCGCCGCTACTTTCATACCAGACGCCGGCAGCACCGACCGCGACTAACGAAATTCCGAGAATAATTATATTTTTCATTAAGTTATCTATCGATCACCGGCAAACAACAGGGCCTCATTATGCCATACGGCCGTTCTCCATCAGCCGCGACGCTATACTGGCAACCTGGGGATTTCTTTAGCGGCCGATCCCCTTGCGGTCCCCGCATGCTGTTGAGACAAGCGGATCGTCGTGCGGGTTCCGCCGCCGCGGTCGGGCGCAACTCGCGTGTGGACGGTGACGAGACCGTGCTCAGGTCATTACAATGCCGCTGGCTCAGCGCAGTGCCGAACCGGTACGGCGGGACAGGCTACCGAAACGGATTGACCTAAATGGCGAGACGATCACGCAGGCAGCGGCAACAAAACCCGGCAGCTCCGGCTGAACCGACGGCACCCGCGAGTTTCGTATTCCCAGGCGTAGTCGCCTGCTTTTTTCTGTCGGGGTTTGCGGCCCTTCTCTATCAGACGGCCTGGATGCGGCAATTCTCGTTGGTATTCGGTACCAGCGAGCTGGCCGTCGCCACGGTACTGGCCGCGTATATGGGTGGCCTGGCCGCCGGCGCCGCGATCGCGGGGCGCTACATCGGTCGTGTGCGCCGACCAATCCTCGTCTACGGCGTACTGGAAGCAGGTATTGCACTCTCCGCGCTCGCCGTACCGCTACTGCTAGCGAGCGCACGAGCAGCCTATACCTTCGCCTTGGGTGACCAACCCGCGCCACCCGATGCGGCAACGATCGGCCAGCCCGTATTTTATCTTGTTGTGGCGTTTGTCGTCCTGGCTTTACCGACGGGCTTCATGGGAGCGACGCTGCCGCTACTGACTCGGCATGCCGTCACAAGCGACCGACAGATCGGACCACGTGTCGCGCTGCTGTACGCGATCAATACCGGCGGCGCGGTGTTCGGCACGGTCATCGCCGGCTTCGTGCTGTTGCCTGCTTTAGGTCTGAGCGGCACGGTCTGGATAGGGGTAGGAGTCAACGCCGCTGTCTTCGCGCTTGCCGCATTGTTAGCCAAGCGAGCGCCGTCTTTCGCCGCGACCGAACCGTCGGGTGCTCGTCCAGTCATCGGTTTCGTCGGCGCCTGCATTGCGCCATTGATGGCAAGTGGACGACCGGCCGCCGAGCGCCTGCGCACGGTCTTCCAGACACAACCCGGTTGGATACTGCCTCTGATACTCGTCTCCGGCGCCAACGCGTTCCTCTACGAAGTCTTGTGGACTCGGATGCTGACTCACGTGATGGGCGGCAGTATCTACGCTTTCGCCACGATGCTCGCGGCTTTCCTAACGGGAATCGCGCTCGGCGGTGGCCTGGCCGGTAAGTTCGCCGCGAACAAGCAACAGGCTGCATTGGCATTTGCCGTCACGCAAGTCTCGATCGCCGTACTGTCGATGGGCGTATACGCCTGGATGGGGCCGCTCATTCCCGACGAGCAGACGGGTCGCCTACTTGCTGTCTACGCGGTCAGTGTGATGCTGCCGGCGACCATCTTCATCGGCGCAACTTTTCCGCTCGCGGTACGAATTCTCGCCCGAGACGAGCACGAGGCGAGCACGGGAACGGCGCGTATCTACACATGGAACACGGTCGGCGCGATTATCGGCTCGATCCTCGCGGGCTTCTTCCTGATTCCGGGTCTCGGCTTCGAAGGCTCGATTCGACTCGCGGTCGCCATCAATCTCACGCTCGCCGTATGGACTGCCGCTTTCGTCGCACCGCCGAAGCGGGTGCACACGAGCGTCGCCGTTGCCGGATTGCTCGTCATGTTGGTGGTCTACCACCCTAGCCGGCCTCAGGCCATCGTTTCCAGTACGGGTTTCGAGCTCGGCTATCTTTCTGAGCCCGATGAACTCTTCTTCAGCGTCGGCCGCTCGTCGACGGTGATGTTGCTGGGCGAAGGCAGCTATTACTATCTTCGAACCAATGGCCTACCAGAGGCATCGATAGTCGCCAGAGGCGGCGCGCCGACCCAAGATCCAGAGAAGTGGCTAACCGCACTGCCTGTCGCGGCACGCCCCGATACTGAAAGCATGCTCGTCATCGGTTTCGGTGGCGGCGTCGCACTCGAAGGCGTGCCGCCGTCAGTGCAGACTATTGACGCTATCGAGCTTGAGCCGGAAGTTATCGAAGCGAACCGTATGCTGCGCGGTAAACGTAATCACGATCCGCTAGAGGATCCGCGCATCAATCTCGTGATTAACGACGCCCGCAACGCGTTACGGCTGACGAACAAGACGTACGACGTGGTCGTGTCCCAACCGTCTCACCCATGGACGGCAGGTTCGTCCCATCTATTCACCCGCGAGTTTATCGCAGATGTTAGGGGCCATCTCAACGAAGACGGCGTGTTCGTGCAATGGATGAACTCGGAGTTTATGGACGAGCCGTTATTACGGACGCTCGCCGCAACGCTGCTCGCGGAGTTCCCGAACGTTCGCCTCTACCAGCCGGCCGCTCAAGTCCTCATGTTCCTGGCGTCCGAAGGCCCCCTGGACCTGGAACTGCAGACGGCAAGATCAGGGCAGCCGTTTACAGCAGACGTCATGCACTACAGCCGGCTGGGAATGAACAGCGTCGAAGATCTCGTGACCGCGCTGATGATGGATCAGGAAGGTATCGAAGCGTTCGCGGCCGATGCGCCGATCAGTACCGACAACAATAATCTGATGGCCACGCAAAGCCGAAGTCGGGCAGATGGACTCTATCTGAGCGACCTCAGCCAGATATTCCGGCCGTACGACCCTCTCACCCGACGCGGTAGCTGGATCTATACCCGCCTGACAGACGATCTCGATTTCGGTTACATCGCGCAGCGCCTCATATCCACGGGCCAGCAGGATCGCGCTACCGCAGTAGCCGCCGTGACCCCGCGTGACTCGACTAAACTGCTAATCTACGGGTTGATCTACGGGGCAACCGGCCAGGGGGCACGTGCCAGAGCAGCGCTCGAGGCGTCGCTCGTCGCCGATCCTCTCAATTCGCAGACGAGATACCTGCTGATCAAGAACCAGCTAGCATCGCTGAGCACAGATTCTGCATCCCCCGAGGTTAAAGCACTCGCAGCCGACCTGCCCGCTCCGGCGGCGGCGGTAGTCCAGGGATGGGGTTATGGCGCTACTCGTAACTACTCCGCGCTAGCGCAGCTCGATCCAGTCCTCGGCAGAAGCAGTATTACCGATATCTGGTATCCCGAGGTCGTGCGGCTCCGGGCAGAGTGGCGTACGAACGTTGCGACAGATCGAGAGCGCTTCGCATTTGACGCTCTGAGACTGATTGACAGAGCGTTGATTCTGGCACCGAGCAAGGACCTGTATTTACTTCGTGTGGTAAGCGCCATTGCCTTGAACGACAGCGATCTGGCGATCGAGTCGTCACGATATGTCGCGTCCTATATCGAGACCGAGGTATATCAAGCCAGTACTCAAGGCGGCTCGATCAGCGCAGAGGAGATCGCGACAATGAGGCAGAACCTTGGCGGGATACTCACCCACCTCCGGGGCGACCTGCCTGACGGCGACCCCGCGCGCGCCGCCGCCGTCCTGAGCGCCGTCACCGAAACCCTCGAACAGCTTGAAGCCTACGCGGCTTCGGTGAACTAGTGATTGGCCTCACGACACACCGGGTCGCGCTAGGTCTCCCGAGCCTGCTGTTGTTATTGGTAAGCGTCAAGCCCGCATTCGGGCAAGAATCTCCCAACCGAGACCCACACGGCCCACCGGATGTCCAGAGCCTGATCGAGAGCTTGATGCGGGATGACCGTGTTGCGGAACTGAAACCCGGTCGCGTTATCACAGCACTGATGCTTCCAGAGGATGCGATCGTGGCCGATCTGGGATCCGGGCCGGGCGTATTCACCATACCGCTCGCAAAAGAACTGCGCAGGGGTGTCGTCTACGCGGTCGATGTGGAGCCACAGCAACTGGATGCGCTTCGGCAGAGACTCATCGAGGAGGATCTGCACAACGTCGTGCCCGTACTGGCATCTTTCTCCACGCCCCACCTGCCGCCCGATTACCTCGACCTCATATTGCTGGTGGACACCTATCACCACATCGAAGATCGCATCGAATACTTTAAACGCCTGCGCACGGCGTTGCGCCCGGGCGGCCGTATCGCAATTATCGAATATAAAGCGGGTGAGCTAGCGGCGGGACCGCCGGTCGAAGCTAAACTTCCGGAAGGTCTTCGGGAAGAAGAACTCCAGGCGGCAGGATTTCGCTTGCTCAGAGTCTACGATATCCATAAGTTCCACGACTTCGAACTTTGGGTACCAAGCATTAGTTTCTAATCTGCGAGTCGAAACAGAGAATGTCAGAGCTGCCACGCCCCACGGAGACGCTGATCGAGCCTGCGCTGGAGCCGCTGGTCTCGGTCAAGACCCATGTACCCGACGACGCTATGACTGCGGGCCTACTGGGAACCGAGCGCAGCGGTCACGGCGTGCGCATTCGCGACGACGGCCTGATCGTCACAATCGGCTATGTTGTCAGTGAAGCGGATGAGATCTGGATCGGATCGCACGACGAATCTGCCGCACCCGGAGTCGTAATCGGTAACGACTTCCAGAGCGGGTTGGCTCTAATCAAGCCGACGACTCCGCTGCCGGGTCCGGTGATGAAGATCGGACAATCCCGAGATCTCCGCGTTGGCGACGCCGTCACCATCGCCGGAAGTAATGGAATCGATCCACAAGATATTGAAGCCCAGGTAGTAGCGAAACAGGAATTCGCTGGCCGTTGGGAGTATCTGCTGGAGGATGCGATCTTCACCGCACCTCCTCATCAAAACTGGTCGGGGGCCGCTTTGATCCACCTGGAAGGTCAACTCTGCGGAATCGGCTCTCTCGTTATCCAAGGGTTTATAGTCGATGGTGCGCACCGCACCGTGAACATGTTCGTGCCGATCGATCTGCTGACGCCGGTCATCGATGAAATCTGCGACCACGGTCGCCGGCTCTCACCGCCCAGGCCGTGGCTAGGAATCCTCGTCCACGACGAAGACGGAGAACTTACCGTCGTCGGCGTCTATCGCAAGTGCCCGGCGGATGAAGCTGGACTACGGCCTGGCGATATCTTGCTGCAGATTCAGGATCAACCGCTTCATAGCCTCGCGCATTTCTTCCGCTCCGTCTGGAGCCTCGGCGATGCCGGTGTCGATGTACCACTGACGATACTGCGTAACTCCAAACGTCAGAAAATCGTCATCAAATCGTCTGAGCGAGCCGCCTTTCTCCATAAAAGCATCATCCAGTAGCGTCGGGACCTACATTACAAAATTATTAGGTGACATTCTCCCGGTGTTTCCGCAGAATGGCGCCCCGCCGACACCCAACACACGCTGACGGAGAGAGTCGCGCTCCGCGCACACCAGCGTGCTATCGCTCAGATCGCCTACGGAAGCTATTGCCGGAATGGATCACTGCTCGTCGCTCCATCGAATTTCCCTCATGCTCGTTGCCGTGGCCACGGCGCAGCAAGCCGTCGGCCAGTCAGACGGCCAGGAGACGAAGTCCTTTCAGATGGTCAGGACTGCCGTAGCGCCGATTATCGACGGCGTCCTAGAGGAGGAAATCTGGTTGCAGGCCACGATGATGGAGGATCTGCACCAGATGGATCCCATCGAATACAGCGACGCGACCGAAAGAAGCTCGATCTATGTGCTCTACGATGAAGATGCTCTCTATGTAGCAGCTCGAATGTGGGACAGCGAGCCGGATCGAATCACCGCGAATATCTTACGACAAGGCGAATCGATCGATAACGAAGATCACCTGGTTCTGATCATCGATCCGTACAACAACCATCGCGACGGCTATCGGTTTCTCGTTAACCCGAATGGCGTGCGTGCAGAAGGCATCTTCGTCGGTTCGACGCAGGTACAATCGAACTGGGAAGGTATCTGGCAGGCGGCGGCCACACAGGATGACCAAGGTTGGATCGCGGAGCTGGCGATTCCGTTCAAGACGCTGTCATTCGACCCGAATACCGATACATGGGGCATCAATTTCGGCCGGCGCGTTCGAGCAAAGAACGAACGCATGGCCTGGGTGTCGAGAAACCGCGCTCAGAATCCCGCCATCTCCGGCCAGGCGATCGGCTTCCGGGATCTGAACCAGGGAGTCGGGCTCGATGTTGTCCCGAGTGTCAGCACCAGTCAGAAGAAGGCCTACAGTCTATCGAGCAACGAATCGGAACTCGATCCATCGCTGGACGTCTTTTATCGTCTGACCCCATCGCTCAGTGGTTCACTGACATTCAACACGGACTTCTCGGCAACGGAGGTCGACGACCGGCAAGCCAATCTCACCCGTTTCGGCCTGTTCTTCCCCGAAAAACGAGACTTCTTTCTTCGCGACGCGGACATCTTCGAATTCGGCGGTACCGGGGCAACAGGAAATTTTGGCCAGCTCTCGCGGACGCTCGAACAAAATGGGCGGCCGTATCACTCACGCCGGATCGGTTTGAGTGGCTCGGGTCAGCCGGTCGATATTAACTACGGCGGCAAGCTTAGTGGACGCGCCGGTCCTTTGACGCTGGCCGCGCAGGCCATCAGGCAAGTTGAATTCGGTTCCGTAGGAGCAACGAATCTTTTTACCGGCCGTGCGGCGGTGAACGTACTGCCTGAGTCTACTCTGGGGTTTATCGTGACCGACGGCGACCCGCGCACGAATCTCGAGAACAGTGTGCTGGGGATCGACTTCAACTATCTCAACACTCGCATACGCAACAACCGTTCGATCCAGGGTTCGGCCTGGTATCAGAAATCGGACACGGAGGGCCTCGACGGTGACGACGCCGCGTATGGCCTGCGCTTCATCCTTCCAAGTCCGAGCACTCGCGGCTTTCGGTTCAATGTGGGGATGAAAGAAATTCAGAAGAATTTTTATCCGGCTCAGGGCTTCGTGAATCGCGTCGGTATTCGAGACTACTCTGCCGAGATCGGTTGGCTACAACGATACCCCCTGGGCAGTCCGTTGCGCACTATCTTTAGCAACTTCGGGCTGCAACGAGTCGAGTCGATTGCAGGCGACTTAGAGAGTGAGGTTCTGAATGCGCGCGTTTTCAGCTTCTCGACCAATTCCGGCGATAGTGTTCGGTTTCTCTACACGGATACGCGCGAGGTCCTCGACGAACCGTTTACGATCTGGGACCCGGACCCGGTATCCGGCGGCACGCCGGTTACCATTCCAATCGGAGAATACTCGTTCGATGAAGTCGGCATCCAGTTCTCAAGCTTCAGCGCACGAAGGCTCTCTGGCAATATCACCTATCGGACGGGCGACTTTTACGACGGCACGAAGCACACTACCAGTGCACAGATGACCTGGAGGCCGACCGAACACTGGCGGATGTTCTGGAGCTATACCCACGACGACATCGAACTACCGGAAGGAAACTTCGACCTGCGTCTGGCGAACATTGGCCTGGATTTCATCTTCTCCAACACGCTGTCCTGGGTCAACCTGATTCAGTATGACAATGACTCGGAAGTCGTCGGCATCAACAGCCGCCTCAACTGGATTCCCCAGGCCGGACGTGAAGCCTTTATTGTGCTACACCACAACCTGCAAGATCTGGATCGCGACAACCAGTTTCATTCGACGCTAGCCGAGCTCAATATCAAGGTCAGTTACACTTTCCGGTTCTAGTCGCGAAGATCGTTGAAGAATCGCGACGAGGTCGTCGCGCCTACAGCTAAAGCTCGGGCGCCGCCCCTGCCGGCAGGGGCACATCGAATACGTTGATCGTCATCGATATCAATGAGTAATAACCGAGAATCCCGACGAGATCCACGACTCCATCCTGCCCCAGTGCGCCAACAGCCTGTTCAAACAGGCTGTCGTTCACGCGACGATTCTCCAGCACGGCCTTCGCGAACTCATAGACCGTCTCTTGCTCCAAGGATTCCCATTCCGGCGTCTGGCGCGTCCGAATACTCTCGACTACCTCAGGCGAAACTCCCGCAGCCAACGCGATCGGCTTGTGCGCATACCACTCGAACTCGGAACCCCAATACCGGGCCACGGCCAATATTGCGATCTCCGACAGCGCCGGCGCCAGGCAAGTCTGATAACGTGCGTACTCGCCCAAACGCTGAGCGCGGTCAGCGAGTTCGGGCCGCAAGAGCCACATGGCCAACGGCCCCGGAATCTCGCCTCGCAACCCGCCTGTGATCGCGTCCGCGGCGCGACGTTGCTCCCCTGTGTATTCAGCGACCGCAGGCGGTGCGTAACGATCCCGAGCCTCGGTCATTACGCCACTTCCCACTGCCAGCTGCGGGCTAGTTGCGGCTCAGGCTCTGATAGAGCAGGCGATTATAGTTCTCGGGATTCATAAAACCGCCGCCGAATTGCTCATCGAACTCTGCCGTCGGCCGCGCAGCTAACGCCTCGTCCTCCGACATTCCCTGGTCGATCAACGACTGCATACTGACTCGTGTCACCTTGAGGACGTCGAGCCAGGCGGCGAGGCCGGCCGCGTCAGAGACCGGACCGTGGCCGGGAATGATGGCGGTATCCTCATCGGCGATCGCCAACGCACGATAACCCGCGGCGATGATACCGTTGATATCACCATCACTGTCTACATCGATGAATGGATAGACCCCGTTGAAGAACGTGTCGCCCATGTGGATGACGTTCGCGCCCTGGAAATGCAGGATCGAATCCCCATCAGTATGCGCGAGCGCGACGTGAATTACACGAATCGTGTCGCCGTTCCAGTGGAATGTCATCTCATCAGAGAAGGTGACGATCGGCAGAGCGCCGACCGGAGAGGCCGGAATCGGCTGATCGAAGATCACCCTGAACTGGTCCACGCTCATTCTCGCGCGGACGTTGTCGTGCGCAATGATCAGCGCCCCGGCCGCGCCGAAAGCCTCATTGCCACCGGTATGGTCGCCGTGATAATGCGTATTGACAAGGAACTTGACGTCAGCGTCCGTGAGCTCAGCTATCGCCGCCATGATCTTATCGCTCAGAGGCGCGAATTGATCGTCGATGACGAAGGCGCCGTCGTCACCAACCGACAGCCCGATATTGCCGCCCGCGCCGACGAGCATGTACACGTTGCCTGACACTTGGATCGTCTCGATTTCAACTGCGGAAAAATCCTGCTGTGCCCAAACCGGCACGGCCAAACCGGCCAGAATCAAGGCTGTTACGCTTAGACGTCTCATCATTTGTACTCCCTACTGATATTCATTGCGCGACTCGTGTCACTGTTGCTAGTTCTTTAAGGCCTCATCCAACACGAATAGATCCGTCAGCAGGGCTCTTAAGTGTATGGACGCATTAACGTTATCGATTAATTGAGAGCTGATTGCCTGCTGCGCCAATACCAGGCGAATTACGCCCTGGGCGCGTTTCGCATCCTGATCTACGGCGTTGAGAAATTCGATCGAGCGTTCAGCTGCCTCTGCGTCCTGTGCGCCTGCTGCCGCTTTAACCGCCGCGCCGAGTCCTTCCAGCGCCCCTTCCATAGCCACGAGAAAATCCCGTACCTCAGAAGCGGATCCACCCGCGCCTCGATCAGTGTCCCTGCCCTGAGCGGCGTATGCCAGCATGAATTCGTAGCCCGATTCGATTGCGTCGATTCGCTTATCCAGATTCTGAGCCGGTTTATCGCTCATCCGAATCCAGCAAGAGATCGGCTAGTCGCTGCATTGTTGTCCCCGAGATTGATTATTGGAGTTGATTTGCATCAAGATACTAATTCACTCGGAGTCCGCCCGCCAGCGCTCCGGATCGTGATGGGCGGCGTGTTCATCCCGGGTTATCCAACCCAGAATCATCGATCGAGTGAAGAACAGCTTCTCGGGCCTCAGCGCAAAATAGACGTGGGCCATCACCATTGTGACCAAGAGCAATGCCGCGACGTCGTGCAGGACATAGATAACGCCCCAGGTATCTTCCCCGAGCCAGTAAGGGTCACGTTCCCACCACGGTGTGTCGATCTTTACCAACATCAGTCCGCCGGTTACGACGGTCGTCAAGACGACCGCGGCGAAGGCATGATGAATCGTTTTCTGCGCGAGAGAGTACTTGCCCGCCAGCACAGGGGGTATGTGGCTGCGCCTGAGCGCCCACTTTGCGAGTTGGACACCGTCGAGCAGATCGCGAACGCCGATCCACATGGACCGGAGGTCTTGCCAGAAGAGAGCGCGGACGATATGAATCGAGACGGTGGCTGCCAGAACGATGCCCGTCGCCCAATGTAGCGTAACCCAGGCAAACTCAATCCCGAGGATCGGCAGAAATGCCGTCGCCAGAAGAATCACGACGCTCGCGGCCGTCGCCCAATGCAGCAGACGGTCGATCAGCAAGTGCCTGACGAGTCGGTCCACGCCGCGCCCTGCTGAGATCGCGGATGAGTTCGCTCCTGTCACGATTTACTTGCGCTTCGGAGTCAGAAACCGGCGGTATCCGGCATGAAGAACGATAAACGCCGCCCCGGCGAAGAAGAACACGGGCAACAGATCCCATGACACGCCCTGGACAATCTCCTGCCCCCAGACATCACGGCTGATTCGAAAAATCTCCACGGGTTTACGAGTCGCGGATCGCTCGCTTCACCAGATTTTCGAGTAGCGGTATCTTGAAATGGTTGTAGTTCAACGGGGTCGCGCCGCGGACGGCAGCCTGACCCGCCAGCGCAGCAGTGTCTTCGTCCTTTGGGCTGCCGGTGACAACTTCCTCGACCACGGTCAGACGCCTGGGCACACATTCAACGGCGCCGGCAGCCATGCGAATCCGTGTAATGGTGCCGTTGTCCACGACCATCGCCGCGGCAATGTTGACGAGCGGAAAGTCCCAGGTATTGCGGTCGGCGACTTTCTCGAAGTAGAACGTCGCGCCGGCCCAATCACTCGGCAGACGAACCGCGGTCAGTAGATCGCCGGGTTCCAATACGGTCATGCGCTCGATGTCGATGTCCGGGCCGATAAAATAATCCTCTGCCGCAATTTCGCGTTCACCGTCTGTATTGCGCACAATCATGCGGGCGTCTAGTGCAACCAGCGCCGGTGCGGTGTCCGAGGGCGAGACGGCGACGCAACGATCTGCACCCCACAGGCAGTGCTCGCGATTCTGCCCTTCCGGGGTGTCGGCGTAGCAGGTGGTGCCGCCGGCACGATAGCAATCCACACCGTAGCGGTAATACCAGCAGCGAGTGTCCTGATTGACATTGCCGCCCAGCGTTCCGGTATTGCGAATCTGCGGGCTCGCGACCCGGCGGGCAGCGTCCGACAGTAAGCGATATCGTTCTTGGATCAGCGGGCTCTGCTCGATCTCCGTCAGCGTCGTCAGTGCGCCGATCTCGACTCCAGTTGCCGTCTCTCGAATGCCGCGCAACTCGTCGATGCCCGTGAGATCCACGACATTCGCGGCGTACTTGGCACGATCCTTGAACCAATCGAGCGTGTCATGACCACCCGCAATCGCCCAGCCGTCTTCCCCAAACCGACCCAACAGATCGACCGCATTGTCGACGCTATCCGGCTGATAGAGCTCGAAATTTGCCATCATGTCTCTGGACATGGCTTCGCTCCTTATGCTGTGTGTATTTGCAGCGGTCGGGACGATTGCGCCCGACCCGCCACATAGTTAATGATCATATCGGGTACGACCGGTGTACGGTTGAAAACGTGCCCGCCCAGGGCATCGGAGATCGCGCACAGAATTGCCGCGGCCGATGCGCCCATGGGTGGTTCACCGATTCCACGAGCTCCGACCGGGTTCTGTGGATCCGCAATATCCACGGCACCCCAACGTACCGTCGACGGGACATCGAGATAGGTGGCCGGCTTACATTGTTCGAAGCCGGTATTGCCTGGCAGGCCATTTTGCGGGTCGTAGATCTGCCGCTCGAATAGCGCGAAGCCGATTCCCCACACGCCACCACCTTTCAATTGCTGTGCCAGCCCCTGCGGATGGAACACCGTGCCGCAGTCAGCGACCGCGACATAGTCGAGTAACTCAACCTTGCCGGTCTCGAGATCGACCTCGACCGCCGCGAACCCACAGGCGAGCGCCGGGATGTCCCCTTCCATGCGCAGGGTATCCTTGGCAACACCCACGAGGCCGGTGCCAGCGACTCCGGCCACTGCGAGCTTCGTGATCTCGTGAATTTCCTCCGGTGGCTCTTCGCCGGAGAACCTGCCGCCGAGCTCGATGGCACGCTGCGCGGCTTGAGCGTAGGTAAGAAACCGCTCGGGATCTTCCGTCGCGAACACTCGATGTTCGCCGATATCGTAGTCGTCGGGCACACCACCTAGGTCCGTCGCGGCGATCTCTTTGAGCTTGTTGACGGCGTCGACTGCCGCTACGTAGTTGGCTCGGCTCATGGTCCAGGAAGTATTACTGCCCGTCTGCGTCGATGCGCGTGGCAGGAACTTCGAGTTACTGCCCTGATGCACGACACAGTGCTCCCAGTCACACTTCAGTATCTCGGCGGCCGCGCGAGTCGTGCTCGCGTAAGAATAAGTGCCGAGATTGCCGACGCCGCTATGCAGCTGCAGTTTGCCGTCGGGCGTCAAGACGACTAGACCGTCGTAGCCGGTCCGGCCTACATCGTGATAGGCCTGGCCGATACCGACACCACGAACCTTGGAGCCGTTACGCTCACCGCTACGCTGAGCCTGCGCCTCCCAGTCGAATAGCGCCGCACCCTTCTCCAACGCATCGGACAGATAGGCGCTACTGACGAGCACCTGGTTGCCGCCGACCGTCGCCGTGTTGTCCGGCGCGTTGAGCTTGCGTATCGCGAGTCGATCCAATCCCAGCTCACGGGCCGCCCTGTCGAGGAGGGGCTCGAGTGCCGCTGCGATCTGATTCTGACCCGGGCCACGTTGCGGTCCTCGCGGCGTCGTGTTGGTGATCACCGGGATACCGCGAAAGCGCATCGCGCCCGGCTGATAAATGATCGAAATGGCCTGGGCCGCATCGCCGGCGTCCTGGAAGCCGCCGTTCGAACCACCATCCTGCACGACTGAAAAATCGACCGCCGTCACCGCGCCGTCGGCGCTGAAGCCCATCCGTGCCCGGCCTTGGAGACTGCCGCGTGCGGAGCCGATGTAAAACTCTTCGTGACGGCTGATACGCAACATGACCGGACGCGAAATTTTCTTCGAGAGAAGCGCCGCGATACCCACGGTTTGCGAAGCCGTGCCCTTCGAGCCGAATCCACCGCCGCAGTACTCGTTGATATAGACGAAGTCATCAAGGCCCACGCCGAGCTGGCTGGCGATGCTGGGCAGGGTCGCCGTGAGACTCTGGGTGCCCGAATGTACATAGCATTTACCGTTCTGCCAGTACGCCATCGTCGTACGGGGCTCCATCGAGTGATGGGAGTTGCCCTGGGTGACGAAACTTTCATCCATGACGAGGTCTGCGGCCGCAAAGCCGGCATCGAGGTCACCGTATGCCCACTCGATCGCCGCCTCACCCATCGGCACCTGATCTTCTCCGACAGCGGCAAAATCTCTTGCTGTCCATTTAACCCGTCGGAGCTGAAGACCGGTACGACCGCCGCCGACATTCATACCGTCGCTGCGACTATCGGGGCCGCCCGGATACAGGCTCTCGAGTGGATCGATGGTAAACGGCAGTGCCTCGAAGACCAGCCTGACGCGCTCGATCGCGTCCTGAGCCGTCGTCTCATCCACAGCCGCGACCGCCAGAATCGGGTCGCCGACAAACTTCGGTTCGTTCGTCAGAAGATCGGCGAGCCCGTCATCATCGGCGGTGATAATTCCCAAGACGCCGTCCATCGCGAGAGCCTCGGAGGCATCGATCTCAGTAATGGTGGCGTGGGGAACGGAACTCGTCAGCAAGCGCGCAAAGACCATGCCCTCGGCGCGGTAGTCTTCCGCGTACTTGGCCTGGCCGGTGACCTTGCCGCGGATGTCAGGCGGAACGAAGTCCTTGCCGATTAGATTCCAGGCCATGCTTAGGCGTCCTGGGCCGCCCGCATGATGGAGTTCAGATAATGATCGTAGGCGCCGCAACGACACAGGTTACCGGACATCGCGAAGCGCGCTTCCTCTCTCGTTGGGTTCGGGTTCGCCCGCAATAATGCGACGGCGGACATCACCTGGCCAGGCGTGCAAAAACCGCACTGTGGGCCGAGTTCATCGATCATGGCCTGCTGTACCGGGTGTAGCTCGCCGTTCGGCCCTTCGACACCCTCGATGGTCGTAATGGCCCGGTCGCGAACGGCGTGAGTCAGCGTGGAGCACGAATAGTTCGGGACCTCGCCGATCAGCACGGTGCAGGCACCACACTCGCCCCGATCACAGCCGAGTTTCGTCCCGGTCAGGCCCAGCTTGTACCGCAGGGTCATCGCCAGCGTCTCGTTGGGTAGCACGTCGACGCGTCGGGTCTCGCCATTGACGTTGAGACTCAGGAGCCGTTCGACGCCGCCGGAGGCGGCCTGTTCGGGCGTGCAACCGCTTAAGCCACCGAACACATACCCGGCGGACGATACGGCGGCCCCGGACGCGATAACTCCCTTGATGAATTTTCGGCGCGAAGCGCGACTTCGGCCCAGTTCGGCAAGCATGCCGCCATCATCGTACTGGGGCTCTGGATATGGAGCTGCGGGTGCCATTGATACGGTCTTATCTTCAGCCATTAGGTATCCCCCTGAGGAGCTAGAACGGCCAGGTCAACCCGTAGATCCTATGAGAAAAACCCGCTTCAGACAACAGGCACCGCTATCCGGACCGTAACCCTTGATGCTCGCCACATCTCCGTTGCGATACACTCCGGCGCGCTATCTCCCGCCGCAGCGGCTATTAAACTTTCGACAGAATCGAAAAGGACGAGAGATGAAAGGAATCGTAGACCAAGCGCCCCTGAACCAGCTATTTCACGAGGCCCGAAGCTATAACGGCTGGCACGATACGCCTGTCAGCGAAGACCAATTACGCAGGCTCTACGATCTTCTGAAAATGGGTCCGACGGCGTTCAACTGCTGTCCGGGCCGGTTTGTGTTCCTGCAGACGCCGGCGGCCAAGGAGCGAATCAAGCCACACCTCATGCCGAACAATGTGACCAAGACGATGACGGCGCCGGTGTTGGTCATCATTGCCCACGACACGCGATTCTTCGATCACTTCGCTAAACTCACGCCATTCCGGCCGGAGAACAGAGATCACTTCGTCGATGACGAGGCGCGGGCCAACGTCGTAGCGTTCAGAAACGGCTCGCTGCAGGGTGCTTATTTGATGCTGGCAGCGAGAGCCGTCGGCCTGGACTGTGGGCCGATGTCGGGCTTCAAGAACGACGGCGTCGATGCCGAGTTTTTTCCCGCTGGGCATGTCAAGTCGAATTTTATCTGCGGCCTTGGCGATGGTGACCCCGAGAGCATCTTTGAACGGCTGCCCCGCTTCGATTTTGACGAGGTCTGCACCGTCCTGTAGGAGCGACGGCTTGTAGGAGCGACGGCTTGTAGGAGCGACGGCTTGTAGGAGCGACGGCTTGTGGGAGCCGACCGCCTGGTCGCGATTCGGCCTTCCTGCAAATGGCGGTCGCAATAGCCCATGGCTCGCTGCGCCTTACCCACCACGCTTTTATCCAACGTTACTGCCAGCGGCTGCGTTCGCCATGAACTATCACACCCGCCGGTCATGGGCAGCGGGGCATCTCGCACGGCGGTAGCCCAAGCGTCCTGTGGTGTCTGTGCCGACGAGGCCGCCGCTCCCACAGGCGGCAGCGCTAGGCGGTGTGAATCTGCAGCGGTTTGTGCGACCGCTCCCGTCCAGCCACGGCGTTGACGATCATGTCGGGCACCACAGGCGTTCGGTTGAAGATATGCCCCCCGAGCGCGTCGGAGATCGCGCACAGTAGCGCCGCCGTCGCACAACCCATGATCGGCTCACCGATACCTTTCGCGCCGACCGGGTTCTGAGGATCCGGTTCGTCGACGGCGGCCCAGTCCATGAAGGCCGGCGCATCGAGATAGGTCGCCGGCTTACACTGCTCGAAGCCAGTATTGGCCGGTAGGCCGTTCTGGGGATCGATGATGTGCCGTTCCGTGGACGCCATCCCGATACCCATGACAGCCGCCCCCTTGATCTGCGTCGCGAGGCCCATTGGATGGATGACCGTGCCGCAGTCAGCAACACCGAGATACTCCAGGATATCGAATTTCCCGGTTTCCAGATCGAGTTCGATCCGTATAAAGCCTGCCCCGAACGCCGGAACGCTTCCGACCCGTTCGAGATTATCTTTCGCCGCACCGATGAGACCACTACCGGCAAGGGCAGCCACGGAAGCCTTGGTCATGTCGTTCAGATCGGCGGACACCTCATGACCGGAGAACTTCCCACCGAGCTCAATCGCCCGTTGTGCGGCGGCAGCGTATGTCAGGCTTTGGCTCGGATCCGATTTCATGAACACGGTTTCATCGATAATGTCATAGTCGTCAGCCGTGCCGCCAAGATCCAGCGCCGCGATTTCCTTGAGCTTCGTCAGCGCATCCATAGCGGCGGCGTAGTTCGTGCGCGTCATCGTGAACGACGTGTTGCTACCGAACTGGCCGAGATTCCACGGCAGGTGCTTGCGGCTGTCGCCCCGTACCACGACGCATTTCTCCCAAGCACATTTCAAGACCTCAGCCGCCACGCGCGAAGTGCCGGTGTGCGAGAACGTCCCGAGATTGCCGACACCGGTGTGTATATGCAGAATCCCATCGGGCGTGATTCGGACGAGACCATCGAAGCCGTTCGATCCAGCCGAGTGGTAGGCCTGACCAACACCCACACCGATGACCTTGGATCCCGTGCGCTGGCCGCTGAGCGCCCGTTTGGCCTGCCAGTCGAACTGCTCCGCGCCCTTATCCAACGCATTCTTCAGATAGGCGCTGGTGACCGGACCCTGACGCCCACCGTAGCGGGTATCGTTATCGGGCGCGTTGATGCGGCGGATAGCAACCTGATCGAGCCCGAGCGCACGCGCCGCCTTGTCGATAATCGGTTCCACCGCCGCCGCGATCTGATTTTGACCGGGCCCTCGCTGGGGGCCTCGCTGCGGCGTGTTGGTCAGGACCGGGATGCCCCGGAATCTCATCGCCTGGGGTGTGTAGACGAGCGATACATTGTCCGCAGCAGACGTCCAATCCGGAAAGCCCGTGTTCGGGCCGTTATCCTGAACGATGTACAGATCCGCGGCCGTGACTCTGCCGTTCGCCGCGAAACCGAGCCGGATGCGTCCCTGGAAACCCGGGCGTGCGGAGCCGATGCAGTACTCTTCGTACCGGC
>CAUZMW010000045.1:0-20664 GCA_963581225.1 Gammaproteobacteria bacterium | reverse complement strand
CATTGCGCTGCTCTGTCATCCTCACCCACTTCACGATGGCACGATGAACAATAAGGTCGTACACACTTTGGCGCGCGCCTTCGTTTCCCTGGGATGCGTGGCAATTCGTTTCAATTTCCGCGGTGTCGGTGACTCGGAGGGAAGTTTCGCCGACGGGATTGGCGAGGCGGCAGATACCGTGGCGGTCGCCGAATGGTCTCGGTTACAGTGGCCCGATCTGCCATTCTATCTGGGCGGCTTTTCTTTCGGCGCCATGGTCGCTTTCCGGGCGAGTGAACAGCTTTTGCCGGACGGCCTTGTGACCGTAGCGCCGCCTGTCGCGCGAATCGACGCAGCGATAAGCCAGCCTGGATGTCGTTGGCTCGTTGTCCAGGGCGACGAAGATGAGATCGTTGACGCCGATGAGGTCGTCGAATGGCTTAACTCATTGGAGCCCGGTCCTGAACTCAAGATGATGGGCGGAGCTGAGCATTTCTTTCACGGCAGACTAATCGAATTGCGAGACAATCTAATCGAGTTCTTCCAGCCAGATTTCGCGATCGAGCAATAACCACGAGAGTCATGATGCTTAAAAAACTTCGGGACATTTTCAATAATTCTCTGATTAACTCGGATCAGGGGGACTCCGCTGATCGCGATCATGCTCTACGCCTGGCGACCGCAGCCCTTTTGATTGAGGTGGTTCGCGCTGACTACGAAGAAGACATCAAGGAGACGGAGGCTGTAATTTGGCAGCTGCAGACGCACTTCGACTTGACTGAGGAAGAAACCCTGCTTCTCGTCGAAGAGGCAGCGCAAAAGGCGGATCACTCCGTCTCTCTACAGGAGTTTACGCGCCTGCTTCACGAAAATTTATCGGAGAAGGAGAAGCATTCGGTAATTGAAATGCTTTGGCTGATAGCGTTGGCGGATGATCATCTCGACAAACATGAAGACTATGTCGTCCGCAAAGTCGCCGAGCTACTCTATGTAACCCATGGCGACCTTATTCGCATTCGCAACGAGGTGAAAAAAGCGCACGAGAGTTAACTCGCGCCGATATCATGGTGCCGGTCAACGCAATAGGTTGGGCAGCGGAATCGCGAGCGACAGAGCTTGAATGAGAATAACCGCAAGCAGGGGTGACAGATCCAACCCGGAAATTGGCGGCAGAAGACGACGAATCGGCCTGAGTACAGGCTCATTGAGCTCCGCGAGCATCATCGTCAGCGGATGATAGCCACCCGGGCTGATCCAGCCGAGAATGACGTAGACCAGTATCGTCCAGGTGTAGAGCGACAGCGTCAGGCTCACGAGCCGGAGTAGGACAAATCCCGCGAACTGAATCAGAGTCGCAGGTGCGGACGCGACGTAGAGCAGCAGCCAAGTCGCGATCACCTCGAGCAGTACCAGTAGAACCAACGTCGGCAAATCGATACCGGAGCTTGCGGGGATTAATCTGCGGGCGGGCACCACGAGGGGATTTGTCGCCCTGACGATGAACTGAGCGAGGGGATTGTAAAAGTCTGCCCGGATCCCCTGCATGATGAAGCGCAACAGAAAGAGCAGCAGATAGAGATGGCTCAGAACTCTGATAAGAAAGAAAAATGAGTCGCGCATGGCTGGGGTTTAAATGTCGTCTGTCCGGTGGGGAACGATAGCATGGCGAGATAGCGAAGTTCCTAGTCCGGTCGCTCACCTTCCAGTCCAGGTCGCGGGCCGAATATCGCCGTACCGACTCGCACAATCGTGCTGCCCTCGCTAATTGCAACTTCGAGATCCGCTGACATACCCATCGACAGAGTGTCCAGCGGAATTCCTTCGTCTATCAAGGATGCCTTGAGCTTGCGCAGACGGGCAAAAAGGCGTGCATTGGCTTCCGGATCCTGGGTCATCGGAGGCAGCGTCATGAGTCCGCGCAAGCGTAAACCCGGCAGCGACATGACGGCGCGGGCGAGCTCCGCGACTTCAGATTCCTCTATTCCTCCTTTCTGCGTCTCCCCGGCCTGGTTGACCTGTATGCAGACGTTCAGCGGTGGGGAAAAATGAGGTCGCTGATCGTTCAGCCGGGTGGCGACCTTCAGGCGGTCGACCGCATGTACCCACTGGAAATTCTCGGCTATATCACGGGTCTTGTTGGACTGAATCCGGCCGATGAAATGCCAGGTAATATCAAGGCGCTCGAGTTCTTTGAGTTTGACGATCGCCTCCTGGACTGCGTTCTCACCGAAGTGCCGCAGTCCGGCCCGGTAGGCGGCCTGAATCGCTGCCGCAGGCTGCCGTTTGCTGACTGCCAGGACTAAGACGCTAGAGGTCGCGCAGCCGGCGTCAGATCGAGCAATCCGGACCCGTTCGAGTGTTTTTGCGATGTGGTCCGCGATTTGAATCACGCTTTGGACGGGCCCTAGCCTATACTATGTTCAGCATATGGTAACCCCGTCGCTGGGGTTCGGCTTACCGGCGCAGAGGGAGCTTCATGGCTGCCGTAGATATCGCTCAGTTGCTCGCGTTTGCGGTCAAGAACAATGCTTCAGACCTGCATCTATCGGCAGGTGTCCCGCCCATCATTCGGGTCGACGGGGACGTTAAGCGGGTCAATATGCCATTGCTGACGCACAAGCAAGTGCACAGCATGGTGTACGACATCATGAATGACAAGCAGCGTAAGGATTTCGAGGAGTTCCTCTAAACCGATTTCTCATTCGATATTCCCAAGTTGGCTCGCTTCAGAGTCAATGCTTTCAATCAATACCGCGGCTGCTCTGCCGTGTTCAGAACGATTCCCTCTGAGATACTTACTTTGGAAGATCTGGGTGCGCCGCGCATCTTCAAGGATATCGCGATGCATCCTCGTGGCCTGGTCCTCGTCACAGGCCCGACAGGATCCGGTAAGTCGACGACGCTTGCAGCCATGATCGACTATATCAACGAGACCCGACCACATCCTCACGATTGAAGACCCCATCGAGTTTGTGCATGAAAGCAAGAAGTGTCTGATCAATCAGCGCGAGGTCCATCGCAATACTCTCGGTTTCAGCGAAGCGCTACGTTCCGCGCTTCGTGAGGATCCGGACGTCATTCTGGTCGGCGAAATGCACGATCTTGAGACGATAAGGCTGGCACTCACCGGAGCGGAAACAGGCCATCTGGTGTTTGGCACTTTGCATACGAGCTCCGCCGCGAAGACGATCGACCGCGTCGTCGATGTCTTCTCGGCCGCCGAGAAGGAGATGGTGCGAAATATGCTCTCGGAGTTGCTGCGCGCGGTCATTTCGCAGGCACTTCTCAAACGAACGGGCGGTGGCCGAATCGCGGCCCATGAGATCATGATTGGTACGCCGGCGATTCGAAATCTTATTCGTGAGGGCAAGATTGCTCAGATGTACTCAGCCATCCAGACAGGTCAGTCGCAAGGAATGCAGACGCTGGATCAGAATCTTCAGGAGCTCATGACGAAGGGCTTTATCACCAAGGAGGAAGCTCGATTTCGAGCTGCCAACAAGCAAGGCGAGCGTGTGGCGGCCGTGGAGATTATGTTAAATACACCGTACATCTCCGAACTCATGCTCAAAGGCGATATCAGCGGTGTGAAAGAAGCCTTCAAGAGTACCAATGAGCCAGGCATGCAGTGCTTCGACGATGCGTTGCTGGGGCTCTACAAGAACGGTCGAGTCAGCATGGAAGAGGCGCTCGCGAACTCAGATTCTTGCGGCTAAGATCAACTTCGGGTAACTGGCGCCATTCGCCGCGCTGTGGGCGGTCACGTCTACAGCGGAAAGATATCCTGTGCTTTAAACACGGGTCCGTCTACACACACTCTCTTCATCGTCGGGCCGGCTGAGGTTCGGATGAGAATCGTGCATCCGGCGCATCCTCCCACGCCGCACGCCATGTATTCCTCCACCGCGACCTGGCAGGGTAGCCCGTAGTCCTCGGCGAGTGTCGCGGCTGCTGCAAGCATCGGCATTGGCCCACAACTCACAATCTGCACGTCTTCAAGACGCTCCGCGGGAAGTGCCGCCAGCCAGCTCCGTGCCAGGTCCGTGACATAGCCTTGGTAGCAACCGGTGTAACCTGCGTTACTGGCGAGCCGTGACGCGATACGCCATGCTTCCAGATCGGCTACATGTGCGGAGACATCGCTCGGAATTCCGTCCAAGCTGGAACTCGACTCACCGAGTTTAAAAGGAAACGGTACTTCGGATCCCATCAGCACTAGAAGACTGTTGTCGGAGCGATCCTTCAGCTTCTCCGCGAGAAAATAGATCGGCGGAATGCCGACACCGCCGCCGATTGCGAGCACGGTCGAGCGCTGGGGATCCGGCTTGAAGCCGCGTCCGATTGGGCCGAGCATGCTGACACGGTCGCCGATCGACCGCTTCGCGAGATGAGCCAGCCCCGGGCCGACCGGTTTATAGAGAAACTCGAGCCATCCCTCATTGGCGTTGGCGCGCATGATGGACAGCGGTCGCCGCATCGGCACGTCAGGACCACAGGTCAGGTGAGCGAAGGTGCCTGGATTAGCTCGCTTGGCGCAGTCAGGGGCCTCGAGCCGAATGATGTATTGGTCACCCGGAAAGGAAATCTGCGAGAGTATCTGTGCATCTTCGAGACAGATCGTATCCCGATTCTTCGACCGACTCAACGCTTCCGCCCATCGCTATCGCGGACGTGCTCGTGAGCGAGAGCCAACACAGCCATGCGCACAGCCATTCCGTTGGCTACCTGTTCCGTGATAACGGATCTCGGGCCGTCAGCAACGGCAGCGCTGATCTCTACTCCCCGGTTCATTGGCCCAGGATGCATGACGATCGCATCGGAGCGTGCCGCTCGAAGGGATTCCTCGGTCAGGCCATAACGCCGGAAGTACTCCGCGGTGTCTGGAATCTGCCCCAGCTCGGAAAATCGCTCCCGCTGAATTCTCAGCGCAATCACGACGTCTGCATCGCGAATCCCGTCGCTGAGTTCCGTGCACCGTGCCGCGCCCTCAAAACCGTTTTCTGGTAGCAATTCGCTTGGCCCAACGAGTCGTATCTCACGGACGTCGAACTTCACCAGGGCTTCATGGGCCGATCGGGCGACACGCGAATGTTTTATATCCCCAATGATTGCCACGCATAACTGATCGATGTCTTGCTTGTGCCGTTGAATGGTCATCAAGTCCAGTAAGCCCTGCGTAGGATGTGAGACTTCGGACTCTCCAGCGTTCAGGACCGACACGTGCGGCTCGACACGTCGTGCAATCTCTGAAGGGATACCCGTGCTGGCGTCACGTACGACAAAGATATCGACTTGCATCGCCTGCAGCGTGTAAATCGTATCGACGACGCTTTCACCCTTGGCGCGCGAGGAGGTATTGACATCGAGATTGAGAACATCGGCACTAAGGCGTTTGGCTGCCAGCTCGAAGGAGGCGCGCGTCCGCGTACTTGCCTCGAAGAACAGGTTCGCCACCGTGTAGCCCCGCAGTATCGTGTCACGAGCTGGCGCATGGCCTGCGGGCGTGAGGTAGCTTGTCGCGCGATCGAGAATCATCTCGATGTCGTTTCGCTCCAGGTCCGCGAGTGTCAACAGGTGCCGTAGCTGGCCTTTATTATTGATCTGTTCGACCGTCATTCATTCATCCATTGCTCGGCGATCAGGCAGGCGGCATGACTGTCGATTCGTCCTTTTCGCACACGCGTTTTCATCAGCCCCGACCTTCGAGCCTCTTTTAGCTCTGAGTGGGCAGCTCGCGAAGTCAACGATTCATCCACTGAGGCTACGGGCAGATCGTAGCGCTCCCGTAGCGCGGCCATAAACTCCTGAGCTCTCGCGGCCACCTCGCGGGCGAGTTCAGGGTCTGGTAACCCTACCACGAGCTGCCCAGGGCGCCATTCGTCGATAGTTCGGTCCAGTTCGTCCCACGGAAGTACCCCACTGACAGACAACGTAGTCAGAGGGGACGCGGTGCGAGTCTGAAGGTTGGCGCTGGCGATTCCGATTCGCCGAAATCCAAAATCAAAAGCGAGGAAGACGTCTGGACTTCGATCGCCGCTCACCAATGCAAGCCCCGGGCGAGTTCAGGCATGTCCTGAATAGCTCGAGAGCTGGCTGATGTCTACGCCGAGCAACGCCGCCGCCGCCGCCCAGCGTTCCGGAAACGGTGTATCGAAGACAATCCCCGGGTCAGCCGGTGCACTCAGCCAGGCGTTGTTTGCCAGCTCGGATTCGAGTTGCCCCGCTTCCCAGCCGGCATATCCCAGCGCGACGAGTGCGGGCTGTGGGCCTTGTCCTTGAGCTAAAGCGCTCAGAATGTCTTTTGACATCGTGACCTTAATTTCGGCGCCGTCGCTCTCGAGCGTCGACTCGTAGTCGTGCTCGGACTGGTGCAGTACAAAACCCATACCCGGTTGTACCGGACCGCCGCTCAGTACCGGCTGATCCGCTTGACTGTCGTCCAGGACATCGAAGGAGAGTTGCCGAAAAACTTCGCCCAGCTGGATGTCCAAGGGCCTGTTAATAATGATACCGAGCGCACCCTCATCGGAATGCGTGCACAGATAGGTGACGGTCCCATCGAAGTTCGGGTCGCCCATCGCCGGCATTGCGATCAGGAATTGGTCTTGCAGTGTTCTCATACGGGCCTCTTGCCCCGGTTCGCTCACCCCCTATGTTAACTGACTAGCTGCCGTCGAAGCCCCACTCATAGGCGAATCGAAGCATGTCGTATTCGGCCCGAACGGCCGCCGGCAGGGCCTCGAACGGGGCGGCCATCCGCAGAATCGTCAGCGCCGCCTGGTCCAAGCTCGCGCTTCCCGAAAACTGCCGAATGACGATGTCCACAAGCCGACCGTCCGCGTCGATCGCAACCTCCAACGTCGGGTTGACAGCGGTTGAGTCCGCGCGCGCTTGCGCCGGCAAATTCAACGTGCCGACCTGCTCGACTCGGTCGCGCCAGGAATTGAGGTAGGTCGCGACTGTCGATTCTCGGGTGCTCGGGCTTGAGAAGAGTTCGCGTCGCTCGTAGTCTGGTAGCGTGGCCTGTGTATCGATCTCGGTCGCCAGCGTTGCAATCCTCGGCCCTTCGATAAGCTCCGCAGCCGACTGATTCGCGCTCGCGGGATCCTCGTTAGGCCGCGGTAACGCATCAAGCTGCTCGGGGAAAATACCAAGTGTCAACAAAAGTTCGGGACCAGGCGCCAGTTCTCGCGGCCGGCCGTCGTTCGGGTCGACTCCACCGGGATCGCCTTGCCGAGAAATCGGACTATCTGCCGCCAACGTTGTGGTCGGACGGTCGCCGCTGGCCAGTTCGCCCGAACCGATCTGGGATCGTTGCGCCAGAAAATCGGCGTCCTGCGATGGATCTTCTGGATCGGGGCCGTCTGCTATCAGCGTGATTCTGAGCGTCGGCAGCTCATCGTCGTCACCGAGCGGGCTCACCGTAAATGTGATGCCAAGGATCACGATACCGTGAAACAAAGCCGCCACGAACAGGGTCGAGCTCAACCGATCGGTGATATTCGCTGTCGCCAGATCCTCTCTCAATCTGGTGCGTCCTCATCAGGAGGTGTCATTATATCCGAATCGCCTCCGCTAGCTTGAATCAGCCGGTCACGCATCGGTCCTGTCAGTTCGAGTTCTCCGCTAGCGTCGACGCGCAGCGCGTAGCCGATATCGAGGGCGCGCGCTACCTGGCGCCATCGGTCCGGTCCGGCGACGAAGAGCGCTGTGGCGGCCGCGTCCGCGGTAACGCCATTTGCGGCAACTACCGTGATCGCCTGGGTATGAGTAACCGGGTAACCTGTGCGCGGGTCGAGGATGTGGTGAAGTCTCGTGCCCGCGTAATCGTAGAAGCGTTCATAGTCTCCAGACGTAAACGCCGCCTCACCGCTCTTAAGCTCGATGACACCGAGAAGACCGGCCTCGCGTGGATGTCGAATTCCGACCCTCCAGAATCGCTCATCCTGCCGCCCACCGGAGCGCCCGATTACTCTAAGATCTCCGCCGGCATTCACAAGGGCGTGGCCGACTTTTCTCTCGATTAACAGGGTGATGATCCTATCCACTGCCGCACCTTTCGCGATTCCTCCCAGGTCGATCGTCAGTCCGCGTGAGCTGCTTTCGATCCGCTGGCCGTCGATCTGAAGGGCTGCGATCCTCGCACCGGCATCGAGGCGCTGCATGATCTCGTTTGCGGACGGCGGCTGCTGCGAACTTTCCAAACTGGAATGAAATCCCCAGAGCTCGACGAGCGCACCAAGTCCGGGTTCGAAGAAGCCGTTACTGAGCGCCGAGAGCCGCTTCGCCTCGGTAAGGAGCTCCGCCATTGGTGCATCCACGCGCGCCGGTTCTCCAGCGTGGAACTTGTCGTTCAGCTCAGCGAGCTGGCCGGGGACCCACGCGTAGTAGTCCCGCTCCAGCGTTATCAGTAGCTCTTCGATCTCAGCGACGATCGCCTGTGTGCTGGCGGCATCCGCATCGCGCAGGCTGAGATCGACCCATGTGCCCATGGCGTAGATGCGTTGCTGCGGCAGTTCCGCCGACTGCTCCGAACAGCCGGCAAGCAGCAGGCCGAGCAGGCTCAAAGTGAACGGTATTGAACGTTTCACGACCGCATTCAGAACATCATGATCTCTGGAGGCGAGACTCTATCGCGGCGAAAAGCATGTCCGCTATATCCAAGCCGAATTCTCGATCCAGTTCGCGGATTCCCGTTGGACTCGTGACGTTGATTTCGGTGAGATAGTCGCCGATAACGTCGAGTCCAGCGAAGACGATGCCCATTGTGTTCAGGGTTGGTCCTACACGCGAGCATAGCCATCGGTCTCGCTCAGTGAGCTCGCGACCCTCCGCTGTGGCGCCGGTGACCAGGTTGCCGCGACTCTCGCCGGGTGCGGGAATGCGCGCGAGCGCATAGTCGACTGGCTTGCCGTTAATAAGGAGAATGCGCTTGTCGCCTTCAGTGATCTCCGGAACAAAACGCTGCGCCAGCGTAAACCGGGCGCCATAGTCGGTGAGTGTTTCCAGGATCACGTTAGTGTTTGGGTCCCCTTGGCCTATGACGAAGATAGATCGTCCGCCCATCCCGTCGAGCGGTTTCACTACTATCTTTTCCTGATCGGCCAGGAAGCGCCTGAGATCTTCCTGATCTCGCGTAATAAGGCTCGCGGGTGTGCAATCGGGGAACCACGATGTATACGCCTTCTCGTTGATGTCTCGGAGGCTCGCGGGCTTGTTGACCACCATCAACCCGCGCTTCTCTGCTAGCTCGAGAATGTAAGTCGTGTAGATGTACTCCATATCGAACGGTGGGTCCTTGCGCATCAGTAGTACATCCAGCTCCTCCAGGCCGCCGGCCCATTGCTCGCCTGGCTCATACCAATGGCTGGCGTCGTCGTAGACGCTGATCTGCACACCGCGTGCTAGTGGAACGCCATCTCGTACGGCCAGGTCATTCTGGCGGAAGTAAACGAGCGTCCAGCCGCGGTTCTGGGCCGCGAGGAGCATCGCCAAGGTAGAGTCCTTCGCTGGCTGGATGCTCTCGATCGGGTCCATGACCACACCGAGCAGACGTCGGGATTCGCTCATCAGGTATCCTTTCTAAATATGCGCTTAGGATCGCAGTTTCCCACGAATCTTCGAAGCTACTATACCCCGAGCTCCCGACCCGGGCCGGGGACGGATTGAAGCTTCCGCTCGTCGATAGCGTTCGGTTTATCGCAATGTCGTCAGATCGCTGCCGTCGTTGGAAGGCGACATGCCAATATGTAGAATGGCGCCATAGCCTGGCGTTCACAGGCCTGATGCCGACCCACATCTTAGACGTTCGTTGAGGAGGAATGCGTGTCGAACGGAAGTGCTGCTGTACCTAGAAATGAACTGGATGGGTTAAAGATACTGGTCATCGACGACAGCAAGACAATCCGCCGAACCGCCGAGACACTTCTAGCGAAAGAGGGGTGTGAAGTCTTCACCGCCATCGACGGTTTCGATGCCCTGGCTAAGATCGCCGACCATCATCCTGACATTATCTTTGTCGACATCATGATGCCCCGGCTCGACGGTTATCAGACCTGCTCGCTGATCAAGAACAATCAGATCTTTAGAGATACGTCGGTCATCATGCTCTCAAGCAAAGATGGCTTATTCGATCGAGCTGCGGCTGGCTACGCCCATCAATCGAGTTGATCTCATGGTGCTGCGGTAACCGAATCGAGTGAAAATAGAAACCAATACAGGCTGGCTCGACGGCGTCAGAAGAGTGATCTCGCCGAACTGCGACGAGCGTCCACCGGGATCGACGCTCGAGCTGATCGTCGTCCACGGGATCAGCCTGCCTCCCGGGCAGTTCGGCGGTTCGGCCATCGATGCGTTTTTTTCGAATCGACTCGTTGCCGAAGAACATCCGTACTTTCGAACGATCATCGATCTCCGCGTCTCAAGCCACGTTTTGCTCTCGCGCGACGGTGAGTCGACGCAGTACGTCCCATTCGACAAGCGTGCCTGGCATGCTGGGCAGTCCCGTTACTGTGACCGCGAGGAGTGCAACAATTTTTCGATCGGTATAGAGCTCGAAGGCACAGATGATTCTCCCTATGAGCCCATCCAGTACGAGCGCCTTGCGGAGCTTGTCCGGGTTCTGCAACGAGCCTATCCTTCCCTTCAAGATGCAGAGATTGTCGGTCATAGTGATATCGCTCCCGGTAGAAAAACCGATCCCGGCGCCAGCTTCGACTGGAACCTACTCGGTCGCTTGTTGGAAAGTTAAGGCGAAGACGTAATGAAGCTCATTGCCTTAATTCTCGGTCTCGGTCTTGAGCACGTCGCGACTCAAGTGCTGCATCTGCGCGAACTTCATTGGTTCGATGCGTACTTCGATCTGGGTTTGAAGCGTTTAAAGGCTCTCAACGCCGGGCTGATCTATCTCGCGATCATTCTCATCCTGGCCGTACCGATGATTCCCGTTTTGTGGGCCAGCATCGTACTTAGAGGTACGGCCGCGCCATGGGACTTGCCGTATCTGCTGTTTGCGGTGCTGATCGTCTTCTTCTGCCTTGGGCCTCGAGATCTGGGAACGGAAGTCGACGAATACTGCAACGCCCTTTCACGTGGAGATAGGGAGCGATCCGAGGCCGTGCTGACCGAACTCTGTGAGGGCGATCACTCTGGAGCGGACGATATCGACGCCGTCGAGAAAGCGGTTTTTGTGCAGGCAACCAACCGGATTTTCGGTGTCGTATTGTGGTTTGTCGTGCTCGGTCCGGTGGGAGCCTGGCTATTCCGGGTCAGCGACCTGCTTCGCCAACGAGTCGCATATGAGACCGCACGAAACCCGGACAACGGCGCTGGGGCACTCGCGGCGGTGGAGATGATTCATGGCGTATTGGTATGGATACCTGCGCGGCTGGCAGCCATCGGCTACGCATTCAGCGGCAGCTTCGATGACGCGCTCAACTGCTGGAGAAATTACGAGCTACAAGCTGACTTGCCGTTCCATCGGAGTAACGACGAAATCGTCGCCTGCGTCGGCAAAGCCGCGATGACTGGGTTTCTGGAGGAGGCGCCGAACTCGAGCGCAGCAGCACGTAATTCAATGCGTCTTGTCACGCGCACGGTCTTCATCTGGATTACCGTCATCGCCTTCATGACGCTATTCGGCTGGGCGCCCTAACGAGTGTTCAAGCGTTGTTCAGCGACGTCTGGATCGCCACAGAATCTCGGTAGAGCCTTCCTGGCGAGCGAGCACTCGAGCGACAACGAACAGTAGATCTGAAAGCCTGTTGACGTACTTCAGCAGCTCGGGATTTACGTCGGCGGTCTCTGCGAGCATCCAGACTCGCCGCTCCGCGCGACGACAGGTCGTACGCGCCACATGACATGCCGCCGCGCTGGGGCTGCCGCCGGGAAGAACAAAATCCTTCAGTGGCGGAAGCGCAGAGTTAAAGTCATCCAACTCGTTCTCAAGCCGCAGCACGTATTCCGGGCTGATCGCGGTATGTTCGGGCAACGCCAGCTCTGCGCCGAGATCGAACAGTTCATCCTGAATTCTAGTGAGGCTGTCGCGTACCGCGGACGGAAGCTCTGGGTCGCTCAGAATCAGACCGAGTGAGCTGTTGGTCTCGTCGATCGTGCCGAACGCTTCGATTCGAGCATCAGTTTTCGCTACGCGTTCGCCGTTGGCGAGACCGGTCAGACCAGCATCGCCGCTACGGGTATAGATCTTCGTGAGCCGATCCGCCATCGAATATTCCGCTTGCCGCTGCGTCGCCAATCATACAGGTGTCGGGAGCAGAAACGGATCAACGCGGACTGGTGGGCCATCCTATCTCGGCCGCGGTTTCGGGTCCCACGACGATAAGCTGGAGTCCAGAGGGAATCTCAGCCGTGCGCTCGTCGAGCGGAACGCGCTCGGCCATCAGTTCGGCCGATCGTTGCGGGTATAAGGAATGAGCTTCAGGGTTCGCGTAACCGTGAGGATAGATCGGTAGATTCGTTCCCAGATCGTATTTATCCGTTGCGCCCAACGTATGAAGCAGTTCGTGCGCCATGACGATCTGATTGGCACCCGTACTTGAATGACCGGCAAATAGTTCAGCTACGGCGATCAGCCCGCGTTCAAGTGCAGTAGACTGGTCTAATACCGCACCGGCACTTTCCTCGTGATATAGAGCGAAGAGTTTTATATCGGGATCAGGACGATCGCTTCCTGAATCGATGCGGCTCGCGGACCAGCGCATCTTCAGGCTCCAGAGCAGCGTGTCCAGCATCGATGGAGTCGACGCCAGTTGCGGTATGTCGCCTAGTTCCAGACGGAATGGTTGATCGAGTCGCACGCCGTATCGACGAGCTTCCGTCGAGAAATACGCTTCGATCTTCTCGAAGTCCGCCGTCGTGAGGCCATCGACATACGCTTGGAGCGTTTCGTCCCAGTCCGTGCTGCGCGCGGCGGCGAGGAAGTTTACCAAGGCGATGAACGCCATGATATACAACAGAATTGCCACACGTATACGTTTAAACATCGTGAGCCGACGAGTCTCTGGATCGGGGTGATCGGACGAATCAGTCAAGCACTTCGGCGTCGTGCACGCGCCGCGGTGAGTCACAATTTGGGTCGAATCGGGGCCGATAAAGAAAACCCGGCGGTGGGAGCGCCGGGTTAGAGTTTTTTTGTTATCGGAGTTTACGGTTTCAAATATGCGGCCTGGCTGCCGGTTGTCGCGCTCGAGCTATTATTATTTTAAAGCGGTTTGACCTTTTCTTTTATTGGTATAACAGCCTGTAACATCTTCTTCTTATTCTCGTTCTTCTTTTTGTTCTTGAGCGCTAAATCTAACAGAACCACGCGCCCTCTCGCACAGCTTTTCGGTCGTTTATTGGTTTGCTGCCGCCAAACCGTTGTCCCGGGCGCCTGGGCAGAGCCGGCCGTCATGAATAATTACTGTGAAAAAACATATAGTTACGGTCGTTCTGAGTGAATTCTGCAGGCCTTTAGACTCAGTCTTAAGAGAATAAATCGACAGGCATCTTACATAAGTTACCTTGATTTTATCTTAGAAACATTCTCTAACTATTTGTTTTATAAGGTTGCGCATATTTTCTGGCTCGTGCTGAGCTGGGCTTGCGGGCTTCTATCACGTCAGCGCCTGCTGCGACCGAGGATTCAACGTGGCGCTAGGAGGTCCTGTCGCTCGTACCAGACTCCGCCTTTAACGACGGCCTCGATACGCAAACTGTCGGTGATGCGCGTGAGGGGATCTCCGGACAACACGACGAAGTCGGCTAGCTTGCCGGTTTCCAACGTACCGATATCTCTCTCCAGCCCCAATGCCAGAGCGGCGTCTGCCGTCGCGAATCGCAGTACCTGGTCGTTGGCCAGTCCCGATTCTCCGAGCAGCGCAAGCTCCGCATGCAACCCGAGGCCGTAGGGGACGGCCGGCGCATCACTACCGGCCGCAACACGACCGCCGGCCCGAACGAGCGTTGCGATAGTCTGTTGGAGAAGCGGGACGCGTACCGCGTCGGTTGGCGCTTCCTGCCATCCGGTTCTCTCGTATCCGTGATAGAACTGGACATAGGCCGTTTCAGCGGACCAGAGGCGCTGTCCGGCAGCCAGCCGGCTGAAGCCGCCGAACGCTGCGAGCGTGGGCGTCACGGCGGTTCGCGTCTGCGTCAAGATGCTGAGGACGTCCTGATAACTTTTGTCGAGCGATGAGCGTTCGAGACCGTAGGGTCGCATGCTACGGCTGCCGATGTGCTCGAGGCCGTTGATCCCGAATCTTGCCGCCGGCAGCAGGCGGTCACTGAAGATCGGTAGACCGAGCGTCCTGGCTTCTTGCAGTGATGGGCCGGTAAAGCGTCCGGGCTCGCTGGAATAAAGCTCGAGCACGTCGTAGTTTCGCCGTGCTCGATCGCCGCCGGTACCGGCAGCGTCATCCGCTTGTGCCGACGTCAGCAGCAGGCGGGGGCCGACGCGCTTGCCGCTCGCCCAGGACTCTTGTCGTTCCAGTCCGTCGTCAGGATCGCCGCTTAGCTCACGAACGGTCGTAATGCCGTAGGCGAGCCAGATCCGTCCGATGCGCTCACCACTGAGCGCCGACTGGTGGGCGTGAATGTCTATCAAGCCCGGAATGATCGTATAGTCGCGGGCGTCGATAACGGTATCGGGGAGCGGCGCAAGGCCGCGGGCGATCACGTTGGTGATACGTCCGTTCCGCACATGGATATCCATGTGTCTTCGGTATTGAGTACGGAGGCCATCGAAGAGCCGATCGACCTGAACGACGAATTCGTTGTCGGGCTCGGCGGGCGTCCATTCGATCATCGGGCTGGCGAACTCGGCATCCATAACCTGGTCGGGCGGCCGCGCCATCGGGTCGGCATCTCTCGCCGCGCCCTCGGTGCCATCAGCGAGATCGACATGTACGACGGCGGGGCCCGGACGGCGACCGCCGGGCGCGACTGGCTGCGTAGTCATTACCGAGACTCCGTTGCCGTCGAGATCCCAGATTGGAGTACTCGCAGCCGTGAGCCCGTCGGCGAGTGTTCGGGGGCGTCCTCGCGGCGCGAGATTCAGCAGTTCAAGCGAGCTCTCGCTCCATGGGCCGAACCCCTGCGTGCGAAGAAACGCCACTTGGGTGCCGTCGGGAGAGACGGTCGGACGATAACTTTTTCCCGGCGCAGTCGTGAGTTGCGAGAGTTCGTTCGTTTCCAGCAAGAGTTGCCACAAGTTCATCTCTCCTGCCCGGTCGCTGGCGAACACGATCGAGGTTTCGTCCGCGCCGAAGGACGGATCGATATCCACGTAGATGTCGTTCGTCAACTGGCGCAGGTCGTTATCGGTGTCCTGCAGCCACAGATCGCCGAGCGCGGTGAACGCTCGATAACGTCGCGACGGGGAGTCTCGGGCTGCGCGAATGCCTTGTGCGCGTTGCGGCCCGACTGGCGCATGACCGGATATGCGTAACGGATGACTGGCTCTCGTCACGCCCACACCAGCGAACAGCAAGATGGGCGAGCGAGCCGCGTTCGCGAGTGTTCTACTCCAGATCCGCCCGTCGGCTGTGTAGAGATACTCAGCGGGCGACAGCCACGCTGCGCGGAAGCCGAAGACGTCTTCGCCCTGGGTGAGCGTCTTGATGACGGGCTGCTCGGACAACACGATCATCTTCAAGTTGCTGGCGGTGCGATCCGGCTGCTCGGTGAACAGTATGACCCCGCCGCCGGGACGCCAACTGGGTGCGCGCAGTGGATGTGGAGCCTCGAGCAATGTGATACCGGACCCGTCCGATCGCAATAGCTCGAGAGTCCAGTGGTTGCCGCGCTGGTTCACATACACAATGTCTCGAAGATCGGAGACGGTAGGAAACGACGCTTGCCCCTCGCCGCGGCTGAGCTGACTCAGCTCCTGCGAATCGAGCTGAAGCTCCCAGATATCGAAGCTGCCGGCCCGATCCGACGAGAAGATCACCGCCTTCCCGTCGGGCGTAAAATCCGGGTCGAGTTCGTTGTAGGGCGGCCCGGTCAGTTGACGGCTGATTCCGTTGGCGGGCTCGAACAGCCACAGGTCCCATTGACCGGCGGTTTCTCTCTGGTAAACGAGCGACACGCCATCCGGTGAATAGCGGGGATTGCGTGCAGGTTCGTCGGTCGGCGTCAGCGGTGATGCGGCACCGCCGGTAACCGGCAGCTCCCAAAGCTGTCCAAGGAGATCGATGACCAGAGTTTCGCGATCCGGTGCGATCGCGAGCGCCATGTTCGTTCCCTGCTGAATATCGGCGATTAACTCCTCGCCGACGCAGTGGCTCATCAGAGACCAACTCGCGGCGAACAGTGCGGTGAGACGACCGGTCACTCTCCGCCCTCCGCGTGCGCAGCGAGTTCGAGTAGCTCCCCGGCCAGGGATGAGTAACTCAGGAGAATCGGCCTGCAACAGACGGAACAGTCTTCCACGTAGCTTTGTTCGGGCACAGACAGATCCAGCACGACGTGGATGTTTTCGCCGCAACAGGGGCAATAAATCGTCTGCTCGTGTAGCACTACCAGGTCGTCCTCGCGTTCAAGGTTGCAGGCGTTGGTGGCTCCAGGGACCGGTCGCAAAGGCATACGCATCCATCGCTGTCAGCGCACGTTCATAGCGAAGGCGCTCGTGGAAGCGATCCTTACCCTCCGACCACAACTCCACGGCCGTGAACCACAGCCGGTAACCGCCCCAGAACGGAGGACGGGGAATGTGGACAGCGCTCTGTGCTGTCTTTCCGTCGGCATAATCCGCCGTCAGGCCGAGATCCTGGGCTTTGTCGGTAGTGCGACGTTCCAACTCGTCCATGTCGCTGAGCGGGCGACTCTGCTCGCTGACCCATGCGTTCAGTTGGCTGCCGGTCGGTCGCGTCGCGAAGTACGCGTCACTCTCGTCATCGGGGCAGCGGACGACACGCCCCTCGAAGCGGACCTGGCGGCCCAGCCGATCCCAATGGAGGACTCCGGCCGCATGCGGGTTTTTGTCGAGCTCAATGCTTTTTCGAGATTCGTAATGACTGTAGAACGTAGCGTAACCTTCGGTTCTTGAGAGATTCTTGATCAGAACCACGCGCGCTGATGGTCGTGATTCTGTATCCACGGTCGCTAGCGTCATCGCGTTCGGGTGGCGTTGGACCGCCTGCCGAATGGCTTCGTCGAACCACTCCCCGACGATAGCCAGCGGATCTCCAGGGGGTGATACCGGCAAGGAATTCACGGTTGTAGAAGCGGCTTGTCAAGGGGCCAGCGAGCCAGAGTAGCCTTTGCGGAGCGCCATGGCTAGGCGTTCCGCAGGCGATAGGATGGAGCTAAATTCGTCTCTTCACGACAGAGCTGAGACGTTCGCGCTTGCGCCTCGCGGACTCACCGGGTAAAACCCGCAGCCACGGGAGAGTTCTCATGAGTTTGGACGATTTACGCCAGCGCCTCTCCGCGGTCGATACTGAACTCGTCAATCTGATTGCCGAACGTCAGAAGATCGTGGCCGAGGTCAGCGCTCACAAGATAGCAACCGGGTCGCCGACTCGTGATTACGCGCGTGAGCGGGACATTTTGAACCGGGTGCATCGTCAGTCCGCCGAGTTGGGTCTGGATCCAGATGTAGCTGTCAGCATCATGCAGTTGCTGATCCGGTCTTCATTGACCCACCAGGAGCGGACGCGGGTTGCCGCAGAGAGCGGTGGCGCAGGAAAGCGCGCGCTCATCATCGGCGGTGCCGGCAAGATGGGGATCTGGTTCGCAGAGTTCCTGACATCGCAGGAATACGAGATCGAGATAGCCGACCCCGTGGAGGCTGACGCCCCGTACACGCAGATCAAGGACTGGCGCGATAGTCAGTTAGACCATGAGCTTATCGTGGTGGCTGCGCCCATCAAGGCGACGGCGGATATTCTGGCGGAACTCGCGGACCGTCGCCCGACCGGGTTGATTCTGGATGTCGGCTCGCTGAAGACTCCGTTGAAGGATAGTCTCGAGCGCTTGGTTGTCGCGGGCTGCCGCGTTACATCCATCCATCCCATGTTCGGCCCGGATACGCGGTTGCTGTCTGGGCGGCATATTATTTTTGTCGATATCGGCGTCCCGCAGGCAACCGCAGAGGCCCACAAATTATTCGCGTCCACGATGGCGGAGCGAGTGGATATGAGCCTCGAGGAGCACGATCGGTTAATCGGCTATGTCTTAGGGTTGTCGCATGCAGTGAATCTCGCCTTCTTTACCGCGCTGGCCGGTAGTGGTGAGCTGGTGCCGCATCTCAAACAGTTGTCTAGTACGACATTCGATGCCCAACTCGATGTTGCCAGTCGCGTGGCCGGTGACAATCCGCATCTGTACTACGAGATCCAGGCCCTCAACGAGTACGGCGCCGAGCCACTGGATGCCCTGGTGAATGCCGCCGAGCACGTCCGCGATCTGATCAGCCGCAACGACGAATCGGGATTCGTCGCATTGATGGAGCAGGGGCGACGCTATCTGGACTCGAGCGGCAACTGATGTGCGCGGCCGACGGGCGCGCGACACGGAAATATGAAAGAATCTCAGCGAACGGTCCAACGCGGCGATATAGACGTGTTGGTTCGCTAACCCTGGTCAGGGTAGGCCCATGGATCGGATCGATACACAAGGTTACCGCGCAAACGTTGGCATCATTCTGACCGATGGCCAGGGCCGTGTGCTGATAGCCGGTCGCGTTGGCAGCGGTGGCTGGCAGTTTCCGCAGGGCGGCATCGGACTGGAGGAGAGCACGGAAGCGGCGATGTATAGGGAACTCAACGAGGAAGTCGGGCTTACTCCGGGAGATGTCGAGACGCTCGGTTCGACCAAGGCGTGGCTCCGGTATCGATTGCCGCCGCGGTTCGTTCGCCGCGAGCAAACGCCCTTGTGTATCGGTCAGAAGCAACGCTGGTACTTATTACGCTTGCTCGCGGATCCGGCGCAGCTCCGCTTCGACACAACCACCGAGCCGGAATTCAATTGCTGTCGCTGGGTGGGCTACTGGCGACCCGTGAAGGAAGTCATCTACTTCAAGCGCCACGTCTACGTACAGGCGTTAACGGAGCTCGGGCCGCTGGCGTTCCCGAATGCAGGCCCGCCTCCGCAACCTGCGTGGTGGCCGCAACGATGGCATGAGGCGCTGAGTTGATGCGCCCCTTTCCTTCCAGTCGACGAGTGGCATTGTTCGCCGCCGCCGTGCTGGCCGTGCTCGTTGGCACCGGTTATCTCGTATTCGATCTCGGCCGCTACCAGGGGGGATACTCGGCCCTGGATCAGCGCCGGGAGCAGGAAGCGTTACAACAGATTATCAGCCAGCAGGCTGCCGATGCCGACGAGCTTAGACGGCAGATCACCATGTTACAGACCTCCGAGGAAATAGACCGGGAAACCTACGCCCGGGTTGAGGCCAATCTCAGCGAGCTTCAGCTCAGAATTCAGATCCAGGAGGAGGAACTCGCGTTCTATCAGGGGATCATATCTCCTGACGATGGGTACGCGGGCCTGCGCATTCAAAGTTTCAATCTCACTCACACTGAGCTCGAACGGCACTATCTGCTGCGGCTGGTACTGGTGCAGGGAATAAGCCACGATCGGCGCGTATCAGGCGTTGTGAGACTCAATATTGTAGGCACTCGAGACGGGGAGGTCGACGAACTGGCCCCGGCTGAGTTTCTCATCGACCCGGGATCTGGGGAGATTCCCTACGCATTTCGCTATTTTCAAGGCCTGCAGGGCGAATTGGTGCTGCCTGCGAATTTTGAGCCCAATCAGGTCAATGTGGAGATCCGTCCCCAGGGAGCTGGGGGGCAGCCGATTTTACATAGTTTCGAGTGGTCAACCGTCGCCGGCTAGCTCGCGACTTCGATTACCACTCCGGCGCGATGAGCAGTAAGATAAGCAGAATGAAACGCGAGCAAGACAGGGATCGACAATGCTGGGTAGGAAAAAACGGGATCGGGCCGCGGTCAAGAGCTTCATCGGGTCCAAGACCCGGTTACTCGGTGACATTGAGTTTACCGGAGGACTGCACATCGACGGTTTCGTGAAGGGCAATATCAAAGGTTTTAAGGATGACAACGCTGTTCTCAGTATCAGCGAGACCGGTTGTGTGGAAGGGCCGGTCGTCGTTCCGTACCTGTTGTTGAACGGGATCGTTCGCGGCGACGTCCGCGCGACCGAGCGCGTGGAACTCAGGCCCGGCGCTAGGGTCATCGGCAATGTCCAGCACAAGCTGATCGAGATGTCGATCGGCGCGGAAGTGAACGGCAAGCTCATTCACGAAAACGAACGGCAGATCGCTACTGACAGACCCAGCAGGCCTGACGTGGAGGTCGTGCCGTGGATTAAAACGGTAGGAGATTAGTTATCATGACGGATGCACAGTGGGCGCAGGATACGCCGCCATTAAATTTCACCGACGCAGCGGCTGACAAAGTAGGCGCGCTGATTGAGCAGGAAGGGAACGCCGATCTCAAATTGCGCGTGTACATTTCCGGTGGCGGCTGCTCCGGTTTCCAGTATGGTTTTACCTTCGACGACGCAATCCAGGACGGCGATACGGAGATAGGGAATCGCGGCGTCACGCTGCTAATAGATCCGATGAGCGTCCAGTATCTGACCGGCGCCGAGATTGACTACAAGGAAGACCTGTCCGGTTCTCAGTTCATCATCCGTAATCCCAACGCCTCTACGACC
>CAUZMW010000044.1:0-20901 GCA_963581225.1 Gammaproteobacteria bacterium | reverse complement strand
GCTTGCGCACCGAGGGGCTCGCGTGGGCCTGCGCGAATCCCCACTCGTCGATCGCCTGGAGCTGCGTCGATGACATGATTGGCGTTGGTTGTGACGCGGCAGGCGGCTCTCGCCGGGCCGCCTCCTGTGGCTTGTCCGGCGCAGATTCTGCGGCCGGCGGGCTCGATTCCTGCTCGATCGCGGTTTCGTTCGCAGTTTCGTTCGCGGTGGTGTCCGAGACGACCCGAGGTTCAGCATCTAGTAGCAGAATCGTATCGCCGCTCGACACTCGATCGCCCACGGTGACTCGCCATTCTCTGATTACGCCGGCGTCCGTGGAAGGCACTTCCACGGTGGCTTTGTCCGTCTCGAGTACGATTAGCGGGTCTTCCGACTGGACCGTATCGCCGACGCTCTTCAAGATCTCGATGATTTCTACATCGGCAAATTCGCCGAGATCTGGCACGAGAACTTCCATAGCTAACTGAGTCTTCTAACCTGACGCGCTATAGCGTCACGGGATCGGGCTTATTCGGGTCCATTCCGAATTCTTCGATGGCCTGGCCGACGGTATTGGCGTCCAGAGCGCCATCATCGGCTAGCGCCTTCAACGCGGAGAGCGCAATCGAGTATCGGTCTACCTCGAAGAACTCCCGCAACGCTGCGCGGCTGTCGCTGCGCCCGAAGCCGTCGGTACCGAGTACCGTATACCGTCCCGGTACCCACTGCCGGATCTGATCGGGCACCGTCTTGATGTAATCGGTCGCCGCGACGAATGGGCCCTCTCTGTCGCCCAGACAGGATGAAACGTAGCTCTGCCCCGGCGCGTCTGCAGGGTGCCGATTATTCCAGCGTTCTATCGCCAACGCTTCGCGACGTAGCTCGCTGAAGCTGGTCACGCTCCAAACGTCCGCCGGCACGCCAAATTTCTCCTCCAGCAGCTTCGCCGCAGCCAGTACTTCCCGGAGAATCGTTCCGGAACCCAGCAGCTGCGCCCGAACCGTTCCGCGCCCGCCGATCTGAAGCAGGTACATTCCCCGCAGGATCCCGTTCTCTACACCCGATGGCATTGCCGGCTGTACGTAGTTCTCGTTCATGCAGGTAATGTAGTAGAAGATGTTCTCCTGCTCCGCACACATTCGCCGCAGCCCGTCCTGGATAATGACGGCCAGCTCGTAGGCGAAGCACGGATCGTAGGCACGACAGTTCGGAATGGTCGTCGCAACGAGTTGGCTGTGGCCATCCTGGTGTTGTAGCCCCTCGCCGGCGAGCGTCGTCCGCCCGGCCGTGCCGCCGATTAAGAAACCTCTGGCCTGAAGATCGCCGCCGGCCCAAGCGAAGTCCCCGATCCGCTGAAAACCAAACATCGAGTAGAAAATGTAGAACGGAATCATCTGGACATCGTGATTCGAGTATGCCGTCGCAGCTGCAAGCCAGGAGCAATAGGCACCGGCCTCGTTGATTCCCTCCTCGAGTATCTGGCCCTGTTGATCTTCCTTGTAATACAGTAGCTGATCCGCATCCTGTGGCGTGTAGAGCTGCCCAACCGACGAATAGATGCCGATCTGCCTAAACATGCCCTCCATGCCGAATGTCCGCGCTTCGTCCGGTACGATCGGCACAATGTGCGAACCGATATTTTTGTCGCGAACGAGCATTGACAGTATTCTGATCAAGGCCATCGTCGTAGAGATTTCCCGCTCTCCGGTACCCTGCAGTTGGGCATCGAAGGCATCGAGCGCAGGTATGACCAGTGACTTGGATCGCGTGCGACGTGTCGGGATGAAACCACCGAGATCTTGGCGTCGAGCCTGCAGATATCGCAGTTCCTCGCTGTCCTCGCCGGGTTTGTAGTACGGCAACTCGGCAAGATCGTCATCGGAGATCGGGATATTGAACCGATCACGGAATGCACGCAGATCGTCCTCGCCGAGCTTTTTCTTCTGGTGCGTGATGTTCTGGCCTTCGCCGGCCTCCCCCATTCCGTAGCCCTTCACGGTCTTCGCCAGTATTACCGTGGGCCGCCCGACATGATTCACGGCTTGATCGTAGGCCGCATGAATCTTACGCGCGTCGTGCCCGCCGCGATTCAGATGCCAGATCTCGTCGTCGGACATATGCGCAACCATCGCCGCGAGTTCAGGATCCCGGCCGAAGAAATGCTCACGCGTGTAGGCGCCGTCTTTCGCTTTGAAATTCTGGTACTCACCGTCAACGCATTCCTCCATTACCCGGCGCAGAGTACCGTTGTTGTCCTTCGCCAGCAGCGGATCCCAGCGAGAGCCCCAGACGACTTTGATCACATTCCAGCCCGCTCCCTGAAAGGCGGCTTCCAACTCTTGAATTATCTTGCCGTTGCCACGCACGGGTCCGTCCAAGCGTTGCAGATTACAGTTGATGACGAAAATTAAGTTATCGAGTTTCTCTCGAACAGGCATCGTAATGGCGCCCATGGACTCCGCCTCGTCCATTTCCCCGTCGCCGAGAAAGCACCAGATCTTACGATCCTGCTCAGGCAGGATCTCCCGATGCTGCAGATAGCGCATAAAGCGCGCCTGGTAAATCGCCATCATCGGTCCGAGCCCCATCGAGACGGTCGGAAACTGCCAGAACTCGGGCATGAGCCGGGGATGCGGATAAGACGACAGACCGTCGCCGGACACTTCCCGACGGAAGTGGTTTAAGTTGTCTTCGGTCAATCGACCTTCCAGATACGCGCGGGCGTAGATGCCTGGCGAGGAGTGACCTTGAATAAAGACCAGATCACCGTCGTTCTCGGCGCTCGGCGCGCGCCAGAAATGATTGAACCCGACCTCGTAGAGCGTCGCCGACGAGGCATAACTGGCGATATGTCCGCCGTATTCAGAGCTGATCCGGTTCGCGTGGACCACCATGACTATGGCATTCCAGCGGATGTAGGCCTCGATACGCCGCTCGATCGCCCGATCGCCCGGATAGGCGGGCTGCTGACCGACCGGGATAGTATTCAGATAGGCCGTATTCGGGCTGTAAGGCAGGTAGGCGCCCGAGCGACGAGCATGATCGATCATGCACTCCAATAAATAGTGGGCCCGGTCCGCTCCGTGAGCGCGTAATACCGAGTCGATCGATTCGAGCCAGTCCCGAGTTTCCTCAGGATCCACATCGTCCCTGGCTGTTCCCATCGTCGTCAATGGGCGTATGGTCGACATTAACGTCAGTGCCTCTGCTCATCAGCCACGAGCGCACAAAGGGTGGGTGAATTCAACAGGTGCTCCTGATAGGATCGTCGGCGGCGCTACGCCGTACCGACAAGCCCGCGTTTCCAGCCGCGATATGATCGGGGTTTGCCCATAGCTGGTCAAGGCAATCCATGAGTAAGCTACCCGATTTCCGTCGGCTCAGAATCGCTCAATCATCACGACGCCCCACGCGGCAGGCTTTCGAATCATTCGACCACATCCTGGTTGTCGTACCGGCGAAACCGTCTGCGAAGGTCTTGCAGAAAATTCCGCATGGCGTCCAACTGAAGAGGTTGCTTACCCGCGCCGGCGGCGAGTTCGTGAGCTCACGGCTAGGCAATGCGAAGGCCACCGGCATTACACTCGCGGCCGTCACGGGAACAGCTCCCTTCGAGCAACTCACATGGGCGAGACGAATCGTCGCTGAATGTCGGCGCGATAATCCTGGGAGTCTGGGGATTTTCGCGGTCGGCCTCGACGAAGACAGGCGCACAAGCGTCTTACGGAATGTCGTCGCCGCAGCCGAAGCTGCCGCCTTCGAGCTACCCTCCTTTAAATCGAGGCGAGTTAAGCAGCGACGGCTTTCCAGCGTGAAACTTCTAGCTTGCGATCGCAGGCTCGATCTACGCGACGTTCGAGCGCAAGCGCTCGGCAACAATATCGCGCGGTGGTTTACGGCGCTACCGCCGAACAAACTCGATGCGCGCGCCTACCGTCAGGCCGTTCAAGAACTGACCAAACAACACGGTATCGCCTATAGCTTCTTGAACGAAGCGAAGCTAAAGGAACTAGGTGCCGGAGCATTTTTAGCCGTATCACAGGGCAATTCGAATCGGGATGCGGGCATTATTCACCTACGCTATCGCCCTGAAGGCCGCACAGCCCCCGCTCTGGCCCTGGTAGGAAAGGGCATTCTGTTCGATACGGGCGGCACCAATCTCAAGCCGTTTAAAGGCATGCTCGACATGCACATGGACATGCAGGGGAGCGCCGTCGCTTTGGGCAGTCTCGTCGCGCTGGCGACGCTTGAGGTACCGTTCGCCATCGACGCGTGGCTCGCTGTGACGGAGAACCGTCTGTCTGCGGGCGCATACAAATCACAGGATATTGTCCAGGCCTCCAACGGGACGACGATACAGGTAATTCACACGGACGCCGAGGGCCGGATGGTACTGGCCGATACGCTCGCGCTAGCGGCTCGCGAGCATCCGGGGCTAATGATTGACTACGCGACTCTAACCGGCACCTGCGTCGCCGCACTCACGGAACGTTATTCGGGAGTCTTCAGCAATCGGCCCGCCGCCAATCCGCTGCTTAGCCAAGCCGGCCTCGCAAGCGGCGAACGAGTCTGGCCGTTCCCGATGGACCCGGATTTCGACGAACCGCTGCGCAGCGATGTCGCCGATATCAAGCAGTGCTCTGTCTCCGGACCCGGCGATCACATTCTTGCCGCACGTTTTCTCTCGCGTTTTGTGCCCGATACGATTCCGTGGATTCATATCGACCTCAGCGCCGGGCAGAGCAAAGGCGGGCTAGCGCACATCCCGACGGAGATCACCGGATTCGGCGTAAAGTTAACGTTGGAGCTTTTGCAAGCCAACGACCCGATCGAACTCGCGAGAACTTTATCCGTATGATTCAGGCACCGCAGAGTCAATCGACAGATGATCAGCCGGTGCCGGGGATCGCCGGACGATTTCGGGGATTCCTTCCCGTCGTAGTGGACGTGGAAACAGGCGGCTTCAGCCCGGCGACCGACGCGCTGTTGGAGATTGCGGTCGTGCTGCTGCATCTCGGCGACGACGGCGATCTCAGTTTGGGGGAGACCATCCGCTATCACGTGAAGCCTTTCCCAGGGGCCGGTCTTGAGCCCGCGTCGCTCGAAGTTACGGGCATCGATCCATTTAATCCGCTGCGACCTGCAATCGACGAGGAAGAGGCGCTACGGCGAGTTTTCAAAGTGGTAAGACATGAGGTCAAAGAACAGGCTTGTAACCGTGCCATTCTCGTCGGACACAATGCGTTTTTCGACTTGCAGTTCCTGAATGCGGCGGTCGAGCGAACCAAGGTTAAGCGTAACCCTTTTCACCCTTTTTCCAGCTTCGACACGGTGACGCTGGGCGGCGTCGCACTCGGTCAGACGGTTCTGGCGCGCGCCGTCGCCGCGGCAGGACTAAGTTGGGACGAAGAAGAGGCACATTCCGCAGCCTATGATGCGGAGAGGACCGCACAGCTGTTCTGCGAAGTCGTCAACCGTTTTCGAGAAAGTTTCGAACGCAAGCTCTAGCCCGCATTAGCGATGCTCCGAGTTATTCGTTCGCAGCTGTTTCCGCCGGCGTAACCTTTGCGACGATCTCTTTTAACTCGCCGGACTCGTACAACTCCAGCGCGATGTCACAGCCGCCAATCAATTCACCTCCGATATACAGCTGGGGAAAAGTCGGCCAGTTTGAATAGGCCTTCAGCCCCTCGCGAACCTCGGGATCCTCGAATATATTAATGAAGGCGAACTCGGCTCCGACGGCACGAAGTGCTGCAACCGTCTGAGCAGAGAAACCGCACTGGGGAAAATCCGGCGTACCCTTCATATAGAGAAGCACCGGGGAACTCTCGAGCTGTTTCTGAATTCGCCTATTAACGTCCATTTGGATACGGCCTCCGGGCTCGATCGAGTTCGGTCGCGCGGAACGTTCGCGCGTATCCGCCGCAACGAACCGTGAATCATTGAATAATGGCTATGCCTGCCCTATTCTTCTAGATATCCCCGGCCAGGGCAAGTCACCTAGCCGGCCTGTGGATAACGATAAAACTAATTCCCACGCGGAGGAACTCTAATGAACCCATTGAATTCGGTGAATGGCACGATCATCAGTGGCATTGCTCTCGCTGTCCTGCTCGGACTCGCGACCATGGGCATCAATTTCAACGTCAACACGTTTCTGGTCTGGATTCATGTCCTGGCTGGTGTCACCTGGATAGGGCTTCTCTACTACTTTAACTTCGTGCAGGTCCCAGCTTTGGCTGAAGCCGTAGCCGATGAGGGCGGACCGGGTGGAGCCGGCATCGCGAAATATGTCGCACCGCGTGCTCTATGGTGGTTCCGCTGGAGCGCTGTGGTGACGTGGGTCTCAGGCGCCGCCTACCTCGCGCACCTGGGAATACTCGGCGATGCCTTCATGCTGACCGACGCTGGGTTCACGATCGGCGTCGGCGCCTGGCTCGGCACAATCATGCTGTTCAATGTCTGGGTCCTGATCTGGCCAAACCAGAAGAAAATTCTCGGCATCGTCGATGCCTCGGCTGAGGAGATCGGCAAGGCGAAACGTGTCGCGCTTCTCGCGTCACGAACGAATACGCTACTCTCGCTGCCCATGCTAATGAGTATGGTCGGCTTCGGTCACGGCGGATTCATTATCTAACTACGCAGTCGTTACTCGAGACCCGGCAAGGCGCTTCCCTTGCCGGGTCTTTTCTATTTGGACTACGATAACGCGTATGGTTCAGCACTCACAGTCGCTGCCACCGGACATCAGCGACACTGTTACCCGGGCTCTGGAAGAGGATCAAGGGTGCGGTGATCTGACCGCCGGGCTGATCGCCGAGGACGCAACGGCGAAAGCACAGGTCACCGTCGGCATGGACGCCGTTCTGTGCGGCCGTGCGTGGTTTGACGAAGTCTTTCGTCAACTCGACAAACGCGTCATAGTCAACTGGAACTATCCCGACGGCGCGAGCTTGGGTCCCGAGCAAATTATCTGTGGCATTAGCGGTCCGGCCCGACCGATTCTCACCGGGGAACGCACCGCCCTAAACTTTCTACAGACACTATCCGGCACTGCCACGACCACGCGCTACTACGTAGCAGCGATAGCGGGGACCGCTGCGCAACTTCTCGATACCCGAAAAACGATACCCGGGCTCCGGCTCGCGCAGAAATATGCTGTGCGCTGTGGCGGCGGAGAGAATCACCGGATGGGACTCTACGATGCCGTTCTGATCAAGGAAAATCACATCGCTGCGGCAGGCGGCGTCGAACCGGCAGCACACTCCGCAAGGCGGCAGGCTCCGGAGGCGTTGATCGAGATCGAAGCCGAGACGCTGGTGCAGGTTCGCGAGGCGCTCGCGGCAGATATCGACCGAGTCCTACTGGACAATTTCTCAATTGAGTCTTTGCACGCTGCAATCGCCATTCGCGACGCGCTAGACGGCCGAAGAATAGCCGTCGAGGCATCTGGTGGGATCGATATCGGAAACATTCGAGCCATCGCCGATACCGGCGTCGACTTTATCTCGATCGGAGCGACGACGAAGAACGTTACGGCGATCGATTTCTCGATGCGATTTCTCTAGCGGGATCAGACGACGGTCTACGAATACGGGGACGGTTTCGGCACCTCTATTCCATACCCCTGCGCGTAGTCAACGCCCATTCCACGGAGCATCGTGATGATCTCTTCGTTCTCCGCAAATTCCGCGATCGTCCGCTTACCCGTCAGGTGCCCAATTTCGTTAATAGAGCGGATTATCTCCCGATCGATCGGATCGTGCAGAATTTCTTTCACAAAGCTGCCGTCAATCTTCAGGAAATCGACGGGGAAGTGCTTGAGATAACCGAACGATAACAGGCCCGTACCGAAATCGTCCAATGCGAACATGCAGCCTAATTCCTTTAACGCGTGGATGAAGCAATTAGCCTGAGAATAACTCGCTATCGCAGCAGTCTCGGTTATCTCGAAGCAGATCTGTTTAGCGTTAAGGCCACTCATCTGAAATTGATCGATGACGAACGGCAGGAATTTTTCGTCCGTGAGACTCTGCCCCGAAAGATTAATAGAACACAGGGACAATCGCTTGCGCTCGTCGGGCTCAGAGACCAACCACCGAAATGCCTCGGCTATCACCCAGCGATCGATACTCGGGGTAATGCCATAACGCTCTGCCGCGGCGATGAAAAGTTCGGGCGAGATCAATTTTCCCTTCTCGTCCCTCATGCGCAATAACAATTCGTAATGCGCGTCCGTTTACATCCCAGGCTGCAACGGTTGAATCGTCTGACGGAAGAGCTCGAAACGGTTTTCATCCAACGCATTCGTAATTCTCGCCGCCCACTGCATTTCTCTGCGGCGTTTCATCAAGTCGATGTCCGTCTCTTGATACGCATAAACGCGATTTCGGCCTGGTTCTGGATCTGGAGAATGCGGAGATAGGCGAACGCCAGCACATCAAGCTGGGTCGCACGCCGATCAGCCTCTACGAACTCCCGAGTTCACCTCTGATCGCACCGATGGACTCGCTCCGAGCACTCTATGGCATATCAGAGCCCGGTCATGTCGAACTCTTCAAGAGCTTCGACGACTTCACGGTTGAGCTAACCCTTCGCCTCAACGGCTTTAACGGCGCCCGATCGCTTGCGGCCTACGGCGCATACGACGAGACGACCAATACGTTGATTGCGAACAAGATCTCCGTACACATGGTTTCCCCGAGGAGTAGGGATACTCCTCCCCCTTAAGGCCCCGGTCGCGAGACCGGGTTTTTTTACGCTAATTCCCCGCCGCGCTCGGTCGCCGCCTCCACGGCCCGCACGAGCAGCGCTGGCAGAGCTTCCTGACCCATCAATACCTCCAGTGCGGCTTCAGTCGTGCCACCCGGACTTGTCACTCGCCGCCGGAGCTCATCCGACTCTTGTTCTGAGGAGAGCGCGTAAGCGCCGGCGCCCGCCACGGTCTTCTCCGCAAGCTGTCGCGCGAGATCCTTCTCCAGCCCGACACGGACCGCCGCCTCGGTCAAGCACTCGATTAACAGGAAGACATACGCCGGTCCACTCCCGGAGATCGCCGTAACCGCATTCATCAACCGCTCATCCGCCAGCCATGCGACATCGCCCACGGCCGCCATCAGCGTCTGACACTGGTCACGCTGACTGGCCGTCACAGCGTGATTTGCCGATAGGACAGTCATCCCCTGACGAATTGCCGCCGGTGTATTCGGCATTCCGCGGACGATCGCAGCTCCCCCGCCTAGAGCTCGCTCGTAGAACGCAATTGGTTTACCGGCCACGATAGATAGGAAAACGGCACCCGTGGCGGCCATATCACGATACGCGAGTAAAACGCTGTCGAGCTGCTGCGGTTTAACGGCAAGAATGACGATATCTTTCGGCATCCGAGCTTCAGACAAGCTCGTTACCACACTGACGCCGAGACTGCGTGCGGCTGACGCAGCCTCCGCGTTCGGATCCACAACTTGAATCTGCCCTGGATCGACGCCTTCGGCCAACCAACCTTTGACAAGGGCCTGCCCCATATTGCCGCAGCCGACCAGCAGGATGTTGCCATCGTGATTCATGAGCTGACCGCTATCTGCCCGGCGTCAGGGGCTCACTCCGGGCATCGGAATCGAGGACACCTTGCGGGTCCCAGAACACTTCTCGATCCAGTGCGCCTTCCGAGCGGGCCACGAAACAGGTTACCGCCGCGTCACCGGCCACATTGATCGCCGTTCTGAGCATATCCAGGAGCCGGTCGATACCGATAATCAGCGCAATGCCTTCTACAGGCAGACCGACCTGTCCGAGCACCATTGCCAGCATGATCAGACCCGCGCTGGGCACCGCCGCCGTACCGATGGATGCCAGCGTCGCCGTCAGAATCACGGTGAGATAATCTCCCAGCGCCAGGTCGATGCCGTAGACATTGGCAATGAATACCGTCGCCGCGCCTTGCATGATCGCCGTCCCGTCCATGTTGATCGTGGCGCCCAGCGGAATTGTGAAAGACGCGATGGAGTTTTTCACGCCTAAGCGCGTCTCTACCGTGTTTAGGGTCACTGGAATCGTCGCGCTGGATGAAGCGGTACTGAACGCGAACGACATGGGAGCCCGCATCTGGGTAAGAAACCGAATCGGGCTCAACCCTGTGGCGCGCAACAACAAGCCGTAGGTAATGAACAGATGCAGAAACAGACCCACCACGACGGCGATGCTGTACCCCAGCAGCGGCCTGAAGACATCCATCCCCTGGGTCGCGAATGTTCGCGCAATCAAGGCGAAGACGCCGATCGGCGCCACCTTGATCACGAGCAGCACCATCTTCAGGATCACTTCGTTCAGATCGGCAAATAATGCAGCGACACGTTTACCACGCTCGCCCGCCGACGTAATGGCAAATCCGAGCAGCAATGCGAAAAAGATAATCTGCAGCATCTGGCTATCGGCCATCGCGCGGATCGGGTTCTGCGGAAACATGTTGATGATCACTTCGGCCAGCGGCGGCGCCTCCCTGGTCTCGTAGCTGAAATCTTCACCAGCGATCGCGAACCCCTCGCCTGGAGAGATAACGTTGGTGACCGTCAACGCAAACGTGATCGCGATGGCTGTCGTCATGAGATAGAGCCCAAGCGTCTTACCGCCGACGCGCCCAAGCGCTCGAAGATCTCCCAACGCAGTCACGCCACAGACGAGCGACACGAGGACCAGCGGAACGACCATCAGTTGCAGCAGGGAGACGAAAATCGAGCCCAGCACATAGAACAGGCCATCGACGAGAAAGTCGTTAGCGCCCTGGAAGCCGGAACCGAAGAGGTTCAACAACACGCCGACTACTATGCCGCCCAACATGGCGAGAAGTATTCGTTGGGTGAAACTCATGAACCGATCTCCAGGCTCCACAACGGGCCAGCCTTATCATCTACCTGGTGGCCCGCAAGTTTATACTGATAAGTTCAGAGAGTCGTGCGGCGGCGAGCCCGCCTGGAGCGACGCGCGCCGCTGGATACCGCATAAATCGACCGGCTGATAGCCCCATAGTCGGCAATTCGCGCCAAATCGCGCTAAGATCCGAGCCACAATGAGAGTCGACGCTGGTAGGCAGCCGCGAGCTGGCCGCCAAACGAGATCTTTGCCAATAACACTAACCAAGATGAGGACAATCAGATGAACCGCTTAGCATTAATCGCGTTTGTCGCGCTGGGGTTTGCAGCGCCTGTGAATGCCGAACCGATGCCATACGACATCGACGCAGGCCACTCGAGAATCTGGTTTGATGTCAATCACCAGGGGTATTCCATCATGCGCGGGTTGTTCCGTGACTTCGGCGGAACTTTTAACTACGACGCGAGCGACCCGACCGCAAGTTCACTGGATATCACGATCGACGCTGCGAGTATCAACATGTTCCACGACGGGTTGAACGACCACCTGAAACGGGATGACTTCTTCGGCGTCGAGACCAATCCGACGCTTCACTTCGTCAGCACCGGAATCGAGTCAACAGGCGATAATCAGTTCGTCATGCAAGGCGACCTGACGATCCTGGGCGAGACGAATTCCGTGTCGCTGGAAGTCGTACAGAACCAATTCGGTCAAACCCGCAACGGCGCGAATAAGGTCGGCTTCAGCGCAAGCGCGATCCTCGACCGGACCGACTACGGCATGGCGTTCGGGGCACCAAACATCGGCGCAGATGTGTCCATCACCATCCAGATCGAAGCGACTCATGGCGGCGATGCTCCTGCTGGCGGAATGGGCATGGGGCAATAACGCGCCATCGACAGTCGCGGCCAGCGGTCTGGCATGTTCGGCCTACTCGGAAGGTGCGTTCTGCTTGGTGCCGCGGTCGGCTCATTATCTGTTGGCTATAGTCAGAATCTCGGCGGCGCGCTGACGGTCGAGGAACGTCTCGCGTCGCTCGAGAGCCAACTCGCCAGGCTTGATACTCGAGTCAACACCAGAACAACAGTCGGAGCGGCGTCGCTCGGCTCATCGGAAGCCGGTCTGGCGGCGCAAGTCAGAATCAACGCGCTGGAACGGCAGGTCAGTGACCTGACTCGCCAAGTCAGAGATCTCGATCGGCAGGTCGCGGCAGCTCGACGGGAGTCCTCCGAGGCACGGCGCGAAGTGAGAGACGCCCTGTCACGGAGTCGTTAGCCACCTAACGCCTCCTGACTACGCATTCCGGCGTAATCAGCGAGCGATCCCGATTGACCGCCGGCGGATCACCGCGACGGTAATGCGACTCGCCGTCGCCGGCTGTAAAACCGGTCGATGTATTCGCCGAAGAACGCGTCACTCAGTGCCGCCGCACGAGCGATAAACCGAGAAGTGTCCGCGAGTATTCGATTGGGATCTACGCTCGTACCGAGTTTCTCCAGTTCCCGGAGATGGACCGGCGTCCGCAGCCATCGTTGTATCAATGCTTGATCGGCCTCGAGATGGAACTGCACGCCATAGACGCTGTCACCGACGCGAAACGCTTGATTCACGCAGTCCTCCGACTCCGCCAGGTGATGCGCGCCGTGAGGTAGCGTAAAGGTGTCGCCGTGCCACTGAAAGATCATCTCACCGCCGTTAAAGTTCGAGAATAGCGCGTCTTCGCCGCCAGCCGCAGTTGGCGTCACCTTAAACCAGCCGATTTCCTTAACTGGATTCTGACGAATCCTTCCGCCGAGGGCGGTCGCGATTAACTGTGCTCCCAGGCAGATTCCAAGTACCGGTATACCAGCGTCTACGGCCTGCCGGATCGCATCAATTTCGGCAGTTAGATGCGGGTACCGGTCGAACTCATTCGCACTCATCGGTCCGCCCAGCACGACGAGTCCGTGATAGCGCCGTACGTCCGGACAGGTGTCGGTGAGGCGGGAGAAATTCACGTAGCGAATACGAAATCCCGAGGCCCTGAATTGGCCGTCCAGCGTTCCCAACGGCTCGAACGGGACATGTTGAAAAACCAGCAGCTTGCGCATGGCCCGCAGCTTACCAGATGAAGTCAGCGGAGCCCTGCGGACAACGTCAGCGCGAAAACAGTGTTAGCCTATGCGCCCCTTATCGCAACGACGGAAGGACACGACACAATGGCAGAAGAGACACGCGAACCTGACGTCCGAATGGGGGCTGACGATCTCTATCGCGAGGAAACTTTCACGGACCGTCACGTAGGCAGCTTACAAAGACTCACTCCGGTAAAGCCCGACGGAACACGGGATGAATCTCGCGAAGATCTATTCGTGGGGCAGACGCAAATTCTCACTCCCGCGGGAGCGCTACCTCTAAACTTCGAAATTGACGCTTCGTCGTTGAACGATGCGGTAACGAATTTTGGAGACAGCGCCAAGACGGCCCTTGCCGAGGCTATGGAGCGCCTCGAAGAACTTCGTCGTGAGTCGGCGTCCTCGATTATCGTACCGGGTAGCGGAGCCGGCGGCGGGAGTGTCCCAATACGCTAGGCAGCCCGCGGAAAGTAATAGCTTCTACACAGGAATACGGAGACCATTGGCGGTAGTGCCATGGCGATGTGTTGCAGATCAGCGCTCATGCTGGGCGCGGCGAGTTCCCGCATGAACGGTACCCCGACCCAGAACGGCGCATAAAAGCCCACCAGCAGGATCAGCATCGACCACCAGAGAGCAGGTTGGCGTAGCTGCTGGGGGACGTAGAGAATTAACAAGACGACTGCCATCGCAGATACGTCGCCGAACACTTCCCGAAAATAATGATGCCAACTGTGCGTCACCGCGAGGCGGCTATCTGCTGTCAACACGAACATGTCGTCGCCGATATGCGCCCAGGTAAAGCCGACGCTCCGCAAGCCGATCAAAAATCCCAGCATCGTTAGTACGCGAGCAATATTCAGTCTATTTAGCATGACTGGCATCTGTCCCTCCTCAGCCTATCGATATTAGCACCGATTTTTTCAAAGCCGATCCGGGGCCGTCGTGAGCCGATCCCGTACGGCCATCAAAATACCTAGAAAAACGAGCGCCGCACCGATGACATGGAAGGCGTACAGATGCTCGCCGAGAAACAGAATCGCGAATACGGCCCCAAATACTGGAATCAAGTTCAAGAACAGTGCCGCATGCGTTGCGCCGACCGAACGAATAACAATATTCCAAAGATATACGGCCAAAAGACTCGCCACAAGACTGACATAGACGATAGCTGCCACCCCGTTCCGGCTCGGGATAAACTCCCTGACGAATATCGTTTCCGCGATATATAACGGCAGTACCGTAATCAGGCCGGTGCATGCGATGAGAAACAACAATACATCGCCGCTGGGATGTTCAGGCTGCCGATGCAACTCTACTGAGTACAACGCCCAGGCGATGACGGCGATCAACATCATAAGATCGCCAACGTTAACTGCCATGTTCAGAAGAAGCAGTGGACTCCCATGGGAGATCATGACCAGAAGGCCGACAAACGCCGCGAGAATGCCGAGACCGCTGCCGAGAGTTAAGCGTTCCCGCATAACGAGGAAAGCGACGAGCGCCGTGGCAAGCGGTTGGCTGCCGTTAATCAGACTGGCATTGATGGCCGTGGTGTAGTTTACGGCGACGACGGAGAATGTGGCGCCGATGACCATGAACCCGCAAAGTAGCGCGAGCTTTCTCCAGGTACGCCGAACAAGCGGCATCGCGCCCGGCAATTTCCGCCACACGATCGGTAGCAGCACAAGCACCGCCACGACCCACCGCCAGAAAGTCAGCGCGAACGGCGGCACGATCTCGTAAACGGCTCGCGTGACGACCAGTGAGCTGCCCCAGAGCGCCATGTTGAGGGTCAATAAGACGTACGCCGTGGGATGAGAAATTACGCGGCTATGTTATACGATCACGCAAGACTGGTCTGAACTCGCGCCAGCTGTTCCAATAAGCACCATGGACCAACCGCTGAGTTTCTGGGATTTCTCCGTCAGACTCTACAGCCAGACCGGCGTAGCCGACGCCTGTCTGGCACTGCAGTCTCGGCACGGGCTCGACGTCAATCTTCTCCTCTATTGTTGCTGGATCGGCGCGTCGCGAGGAGAGTTCCGCGGCACCGAGTTCATGACGGCGGTGGAATTTGCCGAGACCTGGTCCGTGAATGTCGTCCGACGATTACGCGAAGCTAGAACCTGGATGAAGACGACTGGCTGCGAGAGTGGGCACGTACCACAGGCTGAGTGCATGGCGGTTCGCGCCGACGTGAAAGCGGCGGAGCTCGCCGCCGAACGTCTGCAACAGATCGGCCTCGACTCCCTTAGCGAACCAGCGGCAGAAAAACCTTTATTCGCAGACGAACAACTTCGTGCCACGTTGAACAATTTGAACCTCTACCTCACGCATAAACGCCTTGACCGGACGCAGGATTCCCTATCGGATCTCGCCACGGTCGTCATCAACGCGATTCCAGAGAGCGACTACGATACGATCACTCGGCTACTTACGGCGGCTTCTTGAATGGAAGATTCTCTCGACGTAGTGGTAATCGGCGCCGGTGTGGTCGGGCTCGCAATCGCCCGCGAGCTCGCACATGTCGGCCGAGAAGTTGTCGTTCTGGAGCACAACGCACGAATTGGCGAGGAGACTTCCTCGCGAAACTCCGAGGTTATCCACGCCGGCATCTATTATCCAACGGACAGCCTCAAGGCTCGGCTCTGCGTCCGCGGAAAACACCTCTTGTACGACTACTGCGCCGACAAAGGCGTTCCGCACAGCCGTTGTGGAAAACTCATCGTCGCATTGAGTACCGAACAAGAGTCGAAACTCCCGAAGATTCGGGACCAGGCCGGAAAAAACGGGGTCGACGATCTCGAGCTTCTGTCACGCGATGACGTAGCGGCACTGGAACCAGCCGTGCAGTGCACAGCCGGCCTATATTCTCCGTCCACGGGTATTATCGACAGCCACAGCCTCATGCTCGCGTTGCAAGGCGATCTGGAATCGGCCGGAGGCAGCGTCGCTGTTCTCTCTGAGTTCGTTGGAGGTTCTATCGAGAGCGGGGGTATCCGGCTTACGGTCAAATGCGATCAAGAAGAGACAGCGATTCATGCGCAGGCTGTCGTCAATGCCGCCGGGCTGCGCGCGACGAGCGTCGCAAATACGCTGACGGGCCTCGACACGCGGCAGGTGCCGACGACCCATTACGCCAAGGGGACTTACTTCGTTCTCCAGCAGAAAAGCCCGTTCACGCATCTCGTCTATCCGATGCCACAAGGCACCTGGCTGGGCGTCCACGCGACCCTGGATATGGCCGGACAGACGCGCTTCGGCCCCGATCAGGAATGGATCGACCAGATCGATTACCGTCTCGATTCGGACCGAGCCGAAACTTTTTACGAGTCAATACGAAAATACTGGCCAGCCATCCCCGCCGGATCACTCGCACCGAGTTATACCGGTGTACGACCAAAGATCGTGGCGCAGGGAGAGCCGCCAGGCGATTTCATGATTCAGGGCCCGGAGCAGCACGGCGCTCGCGGCCTGGTCAATCTATTTGGGATCGAGTCGCCCGGCTTGACCTCGTCGCTTGCGATCGCCGAAGAGGTTGTGAAGATGCTCAGCGATTAATCAAAGCGTCGCGAAGATCGACTGCGCCATGGCCAGAAGAAAGCCTCCAGTAATCGTGGTACCGAGACTAATCGAAACGCTCCATCTGACGATCGCCGGGCCGCGCTGCGCGCAGGCCTACAAATACGGGGACGGTCTACCTAACTCACGAACCCTGTCGAACTGTCTAGATGGTTAGGTAGACCGTCCCCGTATTTGTCGTATTTGTAGGATTGGCTGTCAGCGCTCGAGGTACTGAAGTTTATCTGGCGTTTCCAGCCAGTCATCGGCGTCATCCGGCGGATCCTTCGCCTGCGTGATGACGGGCCAGCCCTTAATGAGCTCGGCGTTCAGTTCGATGAACCCTTTCTGAGACTCAGGCAGGTCTTCCTCGTCGAAGATGGCGTCAACCGGACATTCGGGCACGCAGAGTGTGCAGTCGATGCATTCTTCGGGATCGATAACCAGCATGTTCGGGCCCTCGTGGAAACAGTCGACCGGGCAGACCTCAACGCAGTCCGTTAATTTGCACTTGATGCAACTCTCTGTGACGACGAAAGTCATAAATTAATTCCTCGATACTAAGGCGCCGGATCCCGGGACGTGGCTATTGTAGTGGTTGATCGAGACCTGTGCTAGGCATCTATTTTTCGTCACACCAGCCCAAGCTAGTAGGATCTCGAGCGAACTCTTTGGTAGACTGCGCGGCCAGCGCTCACGGGCAACCTCACCGCATTACGAGAGATGACGGAAGCTACTTCATCACGGGACCGAACTCGCGTTTATTACAGCGTCACACCGAAGGGCCAGCACCGCCTGGACCGCCTCACGGAAGAGTGGGATCGAGTCAGCTCGGGGATTCGCTCAGCCCTGGGGCAAGCCGAACGTGCCTAAAGTCAGCCTGCAGTCGCTCAGAACGTCTCTGCAGGACGGCGGTGTTTCCTCCGTCTACATCAACCGGCTCATGGCTGAGCTCGATGATCACTATGCAGATTTCGAGCGGGAGGAGCGCACGAGCGGCAGCGAGCGACCAGCCGCGGCCGTGGAGGCATTGCGGCGGCTCGGCCAGCAGGACGCGACGCTGCGGCTGTGCTCGCGAAGCCGGAGCTGCGCTCATGGTCCCATCGCTGGCCACGGCTCGCGCGACTGATGAGCCACGCGCTGCTACTACTTCTGTTGCCCGTCGTTCCCGTCGTGGCCGCGATCCCCTGCCCCAGCTACTCCACCATCAGCATGTTGTACATACCCAGGGCTGTCTGACGTCAGCGCCTATGGGACAGATATAGCCCTGGTCTAAGAGAGCGTTTTTGTTCATCCTAACCAGAGGAGTTGAGATGAGACAGAAACCAGCAGGACGAGCATCCTGATCGAGTTCAGCAACGCGTCCAACCCACCCGTGGTGATCGTCTGAAACGGCACGCGGCCGAGGCTGATGTAGTCCACAACGAATACCGCTCGCTCGTCCGGAAACAGCACAACGGACATGTCGTCGGTGTGGTCCATCCTGCCGACGTGGATAAGATCTACGCTCTTGCCGCCGAGCGTGATGGTCATCCGGTCCTTGTAAACAATATCTGGTCCGCGAACGTCATTGAGCGCCCCGCGTGTCGCCTCAGCGCCGTTGATCATCCCGTCGCCGTCGACGTCATAGAGGTCCAGATTCTGCGCAAAGTTACCGCTGGCTTCCGAGGCCTCGATCTGACCGTCACCGTTCGCACCCAGTACGGCGGCATTGGCTGGAAACGGCGTGTCGTCTGCGGGCAGGACGAGATTCGCGGGAAAACTCTCATGAGCGACAAATTTCGCCGTATCTTCGAATACTGCTCCCCCGGATGCGTGATCCCAATGATGGTGGCTATAGACCACATAACGGACCGGAACGCCGAAGCGGTCGGCGATCTCCGTCTTCAACCAGGCGGCGAAATCGGCGTTAATGGGATCGGCCAGAATGATCCCATCGTCGGTGACGAGAAAGACCGAGTGATGATTATTATTCTGCGCCCAGTAAAGATCGTCGGCGGTCTCGGTAATGGCTCTCGTCGGGCCATCCTGCGCCATCGCGCTGAGCGAGATGGTTACGAGCGCACTGATGGCCAGAGCAGATTTAACGACGCGGTTGCATTTCATTGTCTATTCCCCTATCGGTGGACAGATCGTCCGTGTTGTTGTTTATTACCTTGCGAATATATAAGAGACTTAGTCCATGTCGAAGTTCATCCACCGCGAATCAGAGCTGGAGCAAGTAGCCGGAAACGGTTTACTACATCGCCGGCTCTTTCTATCCCAGGGCGCCGCACTACTTGGCGCCGGGAGCCTGGGCTTACTGACCGCGCGACCGACCACGGCTCAAGAGCTGCCAGCCTGGATGACAGCGCCCGGACTCGGCATGTCGGAATATGGGCAACGGTCGCCGTTCGAAGCCGGTGTCACGCGCCATGTCGCGGCCGTCGCCGGTACCACCGGCAGCGGCGCCTCCCGGACACCATTGGAGAGCCTCCAGGGCACAATCACACCGAGCAGCCTGCACTTCGAACGCCACCACAGTGGCATTCCCGAGATCGATCCGAATTCACACCAGCTGCTCATCCACGGCCTGGTGGAGCGACCGCTGATCTTCAGCATGGACGCGCTGCACCGCTATCCCATGGAATCGCGCGTGCAATTTCTCGAGTGTTCCGGAAATAGCCGGCCGAACCTGAGCGCCACGCCTCCGGGCGGTAGTTGTGGCGACATCCACGGCATGGTGTCGTGTAGCGAATGGACCGGTATTCCGCTGTCGATACTCCTGGACGAGGCAGGCGTCACCGCCGGCGGTCGATGGATTCTCGCGGAGGGCGCGGATGCAGCGGCCATGTCGCGCAGCGTCCCGATGGCCAAGGCGATGGACGATGCGTTGATCGCACTCTATCAGAACGGCGAGATGCTGCGACCGGCGAACGGTTATCCGGTGCGCCTGTTCCTGCCGGGCTACGAGGGCAATATCAGCGTGAAGTGGCTGAGGCGGCTCAAGGTGACGGCGGAACCCGTTATGACTCGCGACGAGACCTCCAAGTACTCCGATCTGCTACCGAGCGGCCAGTCGCTGCTGTTCACATTTCCGATGGGGGTGAAGTCCGTCATTACCTCGCCATCGGCCGGCCTGACGCTGGGCGGCCCCGGACTCTATGAGATTACCGGCTTGGCCTGGTCCGCAGCTGGCACGATCCGCGCGGTAGAAGTCTCGGCCGACGGCGGCCAGACGTGGGCCGAGGCGGCTTTATCCGAACCCGTGCTGTCCAAGGCAGTCACTCGGTTTCGCATGGCTTGGCGCCGTGACGGCGGACCGGCCGTCATTTTGAGCCGGGCGATTGACGAGACCGGTGCCGTGCAGCCGTCCAGAGATGAACTCCTAGCGGAGAAAGGCGCTCAAGTGTCCTATCACAACAACTCGATTCAGGCCTGGCAAATCAGCGCCGCCGGTGGAGTGACGAATGTCTACGTCTAGCGTGCTCCGAATCGGTTTCGCCGCACTTACCGCCACAGTACTCGCGGCTGCCGCAGCTCAGGAAGGCCCCGACCTGGGTGAAACGCCAAGCCCCGAGCTGGTTGCCGCCTGGGACATCAGTGTGTCGCCGGACGGCGCGGGCCTACCCTCCGGTTTAGGTACGGCAGTCGAGGGGGCGCCACTGTATCGGGTCAACTGCCTGGTCTGTCACGGCCAGGAGGGGGAAGGCCTTCTGAACGATCGTCTCGTCGGCGGGCACGGCACGATCGGTGGCCCCGCCGCGAGAAAGACCGTCGGCAGCTACTGGCCCTACGCGACAACGATCTTCGACTACATCCGCCGCGCGATGCCCTATCTACAACCGCGGTCCCTAACCAACGATGAAGTCTATGCGCTAACGGCCTACCTGCTTTATTTGAACGGCATCATCGACGAAAATGAGACGATGAATTCCGCTACGCTCCCGGCAGTCGACATGCCCAACCGGGATAATTTCATTCTTGCCTACCCGGAACCCTGAGACCGGGCCGCTGTCGACGTAACAGCGGCAGTCTCTTTCCCGCCATCTTTCAACGGACACTGCGATTCTCTTAACAACGCATGAGCATTTACCAAGTCCAGAAGCTCGTACAGGCGGTTAACCGCAACCCGGAAGCGCGGCAGCGATTTTTCGACGAGCGTGAGTCGTTCGCCACGGAATTCGATCTGACGGCGGGGGAACGTACTGCCGTCATCGAACTGAATCTTTTCACACTCTATGAAATGGGCGTCCACCCGTTGCTACTCAGACCGTTCACGATCATCAACGGCTTCTCAGAGCCCGATTACCTGAAAGCCATACGCGGGGGCGACTGAGCGATGTCTATCGTCTTCGCCTGTGCAACCAGCCACACCCCGGGTATTCGGGCA
>CAUZMW010000043.1:0-21336 GCA_963581225.1 Gammaproteobacteria bacterium | reverse complement strand
GCCACGCCGCTCCATGGTTGCCGGTGCCGGGCCAAGCGTAGTGACAGCTCCGACGTCACGACGCGCCTGCTCAGCGACGCGCTGCAAGAACTGCGTTGCGGGCAAGCGCGTCTGTGCCTGCGCACGCCAGACGACCAGATGAGAAAATGGCGGCCAGCGCGTCTCGCGGCGTTCCGCGAGTGCAAGCTCAGCGAAAGCCGAATAGTCCTGCTCGATCAGGCAGGTCAACAATGGGTGCGTCGGGTAGTGCGTCTGAATATAGACTTCACCCGGCTGCTCCCGTCTTCCCGCTCTCCCGGCCACCTGCAACAGCGTCTGGGCCAGTCGCTCGTTGCTGCGAAAATCCGCGCCAAGCAGGCCCTGATCGGCGCTTAGAACGCCCACCAGGGTAACGCATGGGAAGTCGTGTCCCTTCGTCAACATCTGCGTTCCGACTAGAATCTGAGTTTCGCCCTGTTCCACGTCGGCCAACACATCGGCGAGCACTCCCTTGCGACTTGCGACGTCTCGATCGAGGCGGGCAATTCGGGCCGTCGGGAACAATGCTGTAAGCTCGTCGGTCACTCGTTGAGTGCCGGTGCCAACCGCAATACGCTCGGCGCCGCAGCACACACACAACCACATTAGGGGCTTCTGGCTGCCGCAGTGATGGCAGCGGACCTCGCCGCGTGCTGCGTGTATGGTCATACGGGAGTCGCAGCGTGCGCAGTCCTCCGCCGTGCGACACTCAACGCAGAACAGAACTGGCGCGAATCCCCTGCGATTGATAAAAAGTAATATCTGATTGTTCTCGGCGAGGTGGCGCTCTACCGCTGTGATCAGTGGTGTCGACAGGCCGTGGCGGGTGGCATGCCGGTTCAGATCGACGATGCGAATGCTGGGGGCGCCCGCTGCGCCGATCCGCTTCGGCATCGTCAGAGACTTGTAGCGCTGCTGTTGCGCGTTGTAGAAGCTCTCAAGAGAGGGCGTAGCTGAGGCCAGAAGCACGGGCACGTTCAGCTGCCGTGCCCTGAAAACCGCGAGGTCCCGCGCGGAATATTTAAATCCCTCTTGTTGCTTGAAGGAAGGATCGTGTTCTTCATCGACGATTATTAATCCTGGGCGCGGTAGGGGGGCGAAGATCGCGGAACGTGTGCCAACGATCAATTTGGCTTCCCCCGAGTAGGCGTCACGCCACGCGTTGAGACGTTCGCCGTCGCTGAGCCCGGAGTGCATCAGCGCTAACCGATCGCCGAAGCGGCGCTCGAGTCTCGTCACGAGTTGCGGGGTCAGGCCAATCTCGGGAACCAGAAGCAGGCTCTGCCGATCTGCCTCAAGCTGTCTGGCAATCAGGCGTAGATAGATCTCGGTCTTGCCGCTGCCTGTCACCCCTTGCAGCAGGAAGGGCTGGTAGCCGGGTTGACTGGCGTCGATCGTACCGAGGACCGTCCTCTGATCCTCGGTCAGTTCGGGTATGGGTGCTGCATCGGTCGTGTGCGGACTCTGCTTCGAGGTGGTGTCGGCCGCGAGCGTAGCCGTATGTATCCAACCCTTGTCTGCCAGTCGCGCGAGCACGTCACGGCCGACACCCAGTGCATGCAACGCCTGCGCGGAAACTGCGTTGTCGTCAGCGAGTGCATCCAGTCCTTGTGCTTGCCGCGGGGCGCGGCGAGCGATGAGATCGAGATCCTGCGATCTACCGGCGTCGGTCAGCCGCCACCCGAGTACGGGCTCGGCGATAGGACTGCGGCCGCGGCGCAGCAGCGTCGGTAGCGCCTGGCTTACAACTTCGCCGATGGGATGGTGATAGTAATCCGCGCACCAGAGCAGGGCAGCAAGAAGCTCAGGCCCGACAATCGGTGTTACATCGAGAACCTCAAGCAGCTCTTTGAGTTTCTCAGAGCCGATGTGGCTGCTCGAGACGTGCTCGAGCACGATGCCGATGCGCTCACTGTTACCCAGGGGTACGCGCACGCGGCAGCCGGGATCGGGCGGCGCGCCCGGTCCTGACCACAGGTAATCGAAACCGCCAGGGATCGGCACTGGGACGGCGACGCGTATCAGCGTTCCTTGGGTCGCCATCAGGGCGTGAATTCAAGCATAAAACTTATAGAAAACAATGAGGTATCTTCAGCGAGCTGGATCCCGCCTATTCTGCGTGCTGTCGCGCTATTATGTGAATAACTTTTCTTTGGAGGTTAAGGGGTTATCTCAGAATCGCTTGTCAACCAGGCGGCTGTTGAGGCGTTATCTTGAGCGACGAGTATGGAACGTTGTCGAGAGATTATGAACATTTTCCATAAAATCCGTTCAAGATGCTGCAGGGAATGCGGCTGATAGCGCTTGTGGCGACACTCCAGGCGCCGGCGTGTAGGCAGAGGGAGGACGGAATACTGGAATCGGGGACCAAGATGGAGGCGTTTCTCCGCGAGGTGGAGACCCGAGCCTTCCGGATTGCCGTAATAAGCACGCGTGACCGTGACGAGGCACTGGATATTGTCCAGGATGCGATGATCAGCCTGACCAGTCGCTACGCTGACCGAACAGTCGATGAATGGCGCCCGCTTTTCTATCGGATCTTGCGGAACCGCGTACGTGACTGGCAGCGCAGATCAATCGTCAGAGGGCGAGTGATGAGTTTCTTTGGCGGACAGGAAGGTGAGGAGTACGATCCCGTCGCTCAGGCTCCGGGACCAACTTCCGAGAATCCGACCGAGGCGCTGGCGAGAAGTGACGCGATGGATGCATTGGAGCAGGGGCTCCGGGACCTTCCGCGGCGCCAGCGCGAGGTATTCATGCTGCGTAATTTCGAAGGATTAGATGTCGCGGAAACAGCCGCCGCTATGGGTTGTTCCGACGGCAGCGTAAAGACGCACTACTCCCGTGCCGTACATCGGCTGCGGGATATGCTTGGAGAGCATGTCTAATGGACAGCGAGAATGTGAGAAAGGACCGCGACTTCGAGGAGCGAACGAAGCTACTCTTCGAACAGAGTGTCGCGGCGTTGGATGGCCAGACGCGCTCTAAGCTAACGCAGGCGCGTTATCGGGCGTTGGAAGAGCTGGCTGGGAAGCCACAGGCGATCTGGAGCCGACCCTGGTTGCCTGCGGGCGCGGTTGCCGCGGTCGCGTTGATGAGCTTGATGCTGTGGCAGGGTCAGATGGCACCGGTTGCCGATGGCGGTTTCGATGTAGCGGCGGTGACCGATCTGGAGATTCTGCTGGGCGAAGAGGAACTCGATATGATCGAGGAACTCGAATTCTATGCATGGCTTGAAGAGCAAGCCGAGCTGACGTCTGGTGAGATTGTGGAGGACGGCATTGGTTGATCGAGCTCTGTTGGAGCGATTACTTCTTTCATTATTTGGACGTTCGCTACTGGGGCTTGCCGCGATAAGCGTGGTTTTGGGGCCGCATGCGAAGGCCGATGAGGATGCGCTGGATTTGGATTTCCTGGCATATCTGGGTAGTTGGCAGGGGAGCGACGAGGAATGGTTAGCCGTTGCGGAGTGGGAAGGGGAGCAGCAAGTCAAGGATGATGTGCGTGCTGTGGCGCAGAGGAAGGACGATGAGAACGAAACTTAAATTCGTCGTATTGATAGCAAGTACGCTTGCATTCATTGGGGTTGCCAATGCGGATGGCGTAGCTTGGAATGATTTGACGGACGGGCAGCGAACTCTCCTGGCCGAACACGCTGACCGTTGGGAGCAGATGGACGCTGTACGGCAGGAGCAAATCGCGACCGGTGCGGCGCGCTGGCTTGAAATGAATCGGCGGCAGCAGGCTCAGGCGCAGGATCGTTATCGGGAGTGGGAAAATCTCGGTGACGATCAGCGTGGCGCGATACGCGACCGCTATCAGATCTTTCGGAGCCTGATGCCGGGTGCACGCGATCGGCTTCAGGATACCTATCGGCGTTTTCAGCGTCTGCCGCCTGATCGTCGTCAGGAACTCCAGAGACAGTTTCGTGATCTGACGCCCGATCAACTCCGTCGTCTCCGCGATACGCGTCTCCGACCGACAGATCGCCCAAGTGGCGGTATGGGGATGGGCCGCTAATTACTCGCTGGACCGTTATCTCTTAGATCTCGCAATCGCGGAACTGGGCCGACGCGCCGTGATTTGTTTACAATCCTGCCTGAGTTCATCGAGACACTGACGATGCAGCGAGCCTTGCAGCACGCGCGCGGCTTGCGGAAGCTCGGTGTAAATCCTTCTAAAGCAGAGAGTTAGCCAGGATATGCTGGCCGGAGAATGCGCATGAGAATCGGCGTTCCCAGGGAAATTTATGCGGAGGAAAGGCGCGTAGCCACCACTCCGGAGGCCGTAAGCCAGCTTACGAAGCTAGGCTTCGAGGTCTCGATCGAGGCTGGTGCGGGCGTGGCCGCGAGTTTCGACGATGACGCGTATCGGGATGCCGGCGCCACCGTCACCGCAGATGCTGAGACTCTCTGGTCCAGCAGCGACATCATCCTCAAGGTACGGGCCCCCGGAACGTCTGCGGACTCCGGCCAGGATGAATTCGATCTTCTACGCCGCGATCAAGTGCTGATCTGTTTCCTATGGCCGGCGCAGAATCCGCAGCTCCTGGATCGTCTCGCGGGTCTTGGCGTCACTACTCTCGCCGTCGATAGCATTCCGCGTATTTCCCGCGCGCAGAAAATGGACGCGTTGAGTTCGATGGCAAACATCGGAGGTTACCGGGCTGTCGTGGAAGCCGCGCAGCATTTCGGCCGTTTCTTTACCGGACAGATTACGGCAGCCGGGAAGATCCCGCCGGCGAAAGTGCTTGTCATCGGCGCCGGAGTGGCGGGGCTCTCGGCGATCGGCGCGGCCAGAAGTATGGGAGCAATTGTGCGTGCGTTCGATACTCGCCCTGAGGTGAAGGAACAAGTCGAGAGCATGGGCGGCGAGTTCCTCGAACTGGAGTTCGAGGAAGAGGGTTCGGGTCAGGGCGGCTACGCGAAGGTTATGAGTAAGGAGTTCATCGAGGCCGAGATGGCGTTATTCGCCGAGCAGGCAGCCGAGGTCGACATCATCATTACCACGGCACTGATTCCCGGGAAGCCGGCTCCGGAATTGATTACGGCGGAGATGGTCGAGTCGATGAAGTCCGGCAGTGTAATCGTCGACCTCGCGGCCGAGCAGGGCGGCAACTGCGCGTTGACGGAGCCACATAAGGTCGTGAAGCGCCACGGCGTGACACTCATCGGTTACACGGATCTACCCAGTCGCTTGGCTGCGCAGTCGAGCCAGTTATATGCGACGAATCTCCGTCACCTGTTGGCCGACATGTGCCCGGAGAAGAACGGTGAACTCGTCGTGGATATGGACGATGAGGTTGTTCGTGGCGCTACCGTCGTGAACGGTCAGGACATTACCTGGCCGCCACCGGCGCCGAAGTTATTTGCAGTGCCGCCCAAAGCGGCCGAACCGACGCCGCCTCCCGCGCCGGAGCCGGCGAAGAAACCGAGCTGGCTCGGCCCGGTCCTCACACTCGGCATCGGCGGCATGGCGCTGCTGGGATTAGGGTTGGTTGCGCCGCCATCGTTCATGGCGCACTTCACGGTATTCGTACTGGCCTGTTTCGTGGGCTACATGGTGGTCTGGAATGTGGCACCGGCGCTGCATACGCCCTTGATGAGTGTGACGAATGCCATCAGTAGCATCATTATTATCGGTGCCTTGGCGCAGATCAGCTCTCCCGAGAGTTGGATCATGTGGGTAGCCGGGATCACCGTCCTGATTACCAGTATCAACATCGCAGGCGGCTTCGCGGTAACACGCCGCATGCTGCAGATGTTTCAGAAGTAGGGGTTAACTGATGCTACAGCTCTTGGAACCAGGGGTCGTTACGGTCGCCTATATCGGCGCGACGATACTTTTCGTCCTCGCTCTCGGCGGGCTCAGTCATCCCGAGACGGCGCGTCGCGGCAATCTTTACGGAATGATCGGTATGAGCATCGCGTTACTCGCGACGGTGTTCGGGGTCGTGACTGTTCACTACGAGTTGCTGCTCGCGGCCGTAGTCGTCGGCGGCATGATCGGCCTGCTCCTGGCTCGTAAGATACAGATGACACAGATGCCGGAACTCGTTGCGATCCTGCACAGCCTCGTCGGGCTGGCCGCTGTGCTCGTGGGGCTCGCCAATTCGATGGATCCGGACGTCCGCTTCCTTGGCGTGGAACTGACGATTCACGATATCGAGACTTCTCTCGGCATAGTGATCGGGGCCATCACGTTCTCTGGTTCGGTGATAGCGTTTGGCAAGCTGAGCGGCCGCATCAGCGGCAGTCCATTGACGCTCCCGGCGCGTCACTGGCTGAATTTAGGACTGTTGCTCATCGCCTTGTGGGCGGGCAGACAGTACATCCTCGAATCCGCCGTGGGCGGCGACGCCCTGACACCGTTACTGATTATGGCCGGTGTCGCATTGCTGTTCGGCGTGCACATGGTGATGGCGATCGGCGGTGCCGACATGCCCGTCGTCGTCTCGATGTTGAATAGCTACTCTGGTTGGGCGGCGGCGGCGACCGGTTTCATGCTCAACAACGATCTGCTGATTGTCACCGGGGCGCTCGTCGGCAGCAGCGGCGCGATCCTGAGTTACATCATGTGCCGCGCTATGAACCGAAAATTTCTCGCGGTCATCGCCGGTGGGTTTGGCACATCGGGCGGGACGAGCGCGGCGACAACGATCGATCAGGGCGAAGTCGCCGCGATCGATGCGATCGACACGGCGAGTATGCTGAGCGATGCGCAAGAGATCATGATCGTGCCGGGTTATGGCATGGCGGTCGCTCAAGCTCAGCACATCGTTCACGAGATAACCCGCTCGCTCAGAGACAAAGGGGTCAACGTTCGGTTTGGAATTCACCCTGTTGCGGGACGTATGCCCGGACATATGAATGTGCTGTTGGCCGAAGCGAGAGTCCCGTACGACATCGTCTACGAGATGGACGAGATCAACGATGATTTTCCGGACATCGATGTCTCGATCGTCATCGGCGCAAACGACATCGTGAATCCATCCGCCCAGGATGAACCCGACAGCCCGATCGCCGGGATGCCGGTGTTAGAGGTCTGGAAAGGCAAGACCACGATTGTTCTGAAACGGAGCATGGCCACCGGCTACGCGGGTGTCCAGAACCCGCTGTTCTTCAAAGACAATACGCGCATGTTGTTTGGTGACGCTAAAGAGAGCCTCGACGCCGTCTTGAAGGAGTTGTAGCGGCGTATCGTGGTCGGGCCAGCGATTCTGTTGGCATTTTACGACACCAGCCATTGAAGTTTGCCGTTGTCTCGGTGACACTTGCCACCGCCGACACACAACGGCGGGTGCAGCATGGAACTATGTGCCGTAACCCAGGAGGTGTTGCGTACCGATGTCGCGGGCATGCCTCTGGAGTGGATCGACTACCGCGACGCAGTTCGGCTCTACCACACCGAACAGGTCGCCTACGCCTGCGGTTCTCTGATCTATGAAATCCGCGGCGGACGCAACGCAGTCAGCGGCCGGCGCAGTATCGTCAAGGTTAGTTCGATCGTTGCTACCCACGGCGCTACGCATAAGCTGGAGCGGAACCGGGATCGTTATACCCCGCCGCTAAACAACCGGACCCTGTTCAAGCGCGATGCCAATCTTTGTCTGTATTGTGCACAGCAATTTCGTACTTCCGATCTGACTCGAGATCACATCACGCCGATCAGCCGTGGCGGGCGTGACGTATGGGCGAACGTAGTGACGGCGTGCAGGCGTTGCAATAACTTCAAAGGTGGAAAAAGGCCTGAGCAAGCCGGGATGCAGCTCGTTGCGGTCCCGTTTACTCCGACCTACGCAGAATACATTTATCTCAAGGGACGTCGGGTATTAGCCGATCAGATGGAGTATCTGCTTACCCATTTCCCACGAACCTCGCCGTTGCATGCACGACTCAGCGGGCGGTTGGCGCGCGAGCGTATAGCTTCGTAACCAGCTCTTGAATCTGACCGAAGCCACCGACGAACTCCAACACGATACGGGAATAACGGCAAGGCCGGCTGAGGCTGTCGCGGTCAGCGGTGGCAGCATTAGCCAGGCTTACCGTGTGCCGAGTAGTCGCGGCCCGCTGTTCGTGAAATTGAATCATGCTGCCGACGTCGCGATGTTCGAAGCTGAAGCGGACGGCTTGGAGGCGTTGCGTGACGCACATTCTCTCGCAATACCGGCGGTGCACTCTGTCGGTCGTGTCAACGAGACGGCGTATCTATTTCTCGAGTGGCTCGACCTGGAATCAAAATCTACGCCCGCCGAAATAGCGCTCGGCAAAGGGCTGGCCCGCCAGCACCGGGTCTCGAGCGATCGTTTCGGTTGGGCGCGCGACAATGTCATCGGCCCGACTCGCCAGCCGAATACTCCAACTGAGGACTGGATCGCGTTTCTGCGCGATCAACGACTCGGCTTCCAACTCGACCTGGCTACGAAAAACGGGCTACCGCGTGCAGAACGAGAGGCAAGCGTCGAGCTTCTCGCCGGACTCGACAGATTTTTCGAAGGTGACCCGCCGGCGCCATCACTGCTGCATGGGGATCTGTGGTCCGGAAACTGGGGCGCTACGGCGTCCGTCGTTCCGTACGTTTTCGACCCGGCCGTCTACTTCGGCGACCGCGAGGCGGATCTTGCGATGACACGATTATTTGGCGGCTTCAGCCATGAGTTCTACGCCGCGTATCTAGCCGAATGGCCGTTACCGACAGGCTGGCAGCGTCGCGTCGATCTCTACAACCTTTACCATCTGCTGAATCATTTCAATCTGTTCGGCGGCGGTTACCTGCCGCAGATCTCCGCCGCACTTGCGAGACTCGACATCTAGGCGGTAGAAGTGAACGCTCGGTCGCGATTCCAGGTTGGCGGCCACGCCGGGACTTTCTCATCCCCCGAATCAGCGAAGAGATAGATCGGCGTGCCGTCGGGTGTTACTAACGTGGCGGCGGCCTTCCAAGCTCCTGCCGTCGACGACGTCCGTTGACTATCAATACCCTTGGCTCGAAGGTACTCGAGACGCGCCTCGAGGTTGGTCATTGCGAAACTAGGGCCTGACCGGCATCGCTCGCGGCGTACTCGTGCTGCAAGGTGGAATGCCCACAGCAGTGTTCAGTTATCTGCTCTCGGCTCGCTACGATGGGGATCCCGAAGACGTTGCCAGCATCGTGCTTGTGTCGACGTTAGTCAGCGCCGCGTCTTTGCCGTTTCTGATCTCCTACGTCCTGTGCATCAGCTAGTCACTCCACATCGCGTCCGCTGATCAGATCTTCCAGTGTGGATGGCGGGTGATCCGGCCCCATCTTCCCCGACTTCAGCCGCGTGATGTAGTTGTGATATGCGCGCATCGCCTGGCGGCCGAAGATCCACATGATAGGAACATTGGCGAACAGCATGACACCGGTGCCCACGCCGGTGAGATTGTCCAGATCTGCATCGGTTTCGATAAAACCCCAGGTCGCGACAATAATCAGCGCGCAGTAGACGACCTTGTAAGTGAGGACCATCCGCTCGCCGAAAAGATAGACGATTCCCTGCTCGCCGTAGTAGCTCCAGGAAATCATCGTCGAGATTGCGAATAACCAAACCGCTAAGGTGACCAACCACTTGCCGAGGCCGGGTGTCACGGAATCAAAAGCTTTCGCCGTCAGTGTGGCGCCGACATAGCTCGCATAGATGCCGGGGCTATCGACCTGCGGGCGGGCGTTGCTGGTCAGAGTCTGCCACTCGATCACGAGCGCGCCATTTTGCTCGACGACCGCGCCGCCGAGGCGGTGAAGATTGTTGCCGGACTGTGCGTTGGCGCCCGCGCTCAACACGATGAAGACGCCGTCGCCGTCGGCCCACTCATCGCCGATACGTTCCGGTGCCGGAAGCGTCTCCAGACTCCACTCGGTCGCCCCGACCGGCAGGACCGCAGGCAGTGCGGCATAGGTCGCTTCCGGCGCGCGATTCCATATGCCGGTAGACAGAATGACGAGGGCCGTAAACGTGCAGACGATCAGCGTGTCGATGAATGGCTCTAGCCCGGCGACGAGAGCCTCACGAACGGGCTCGTCGGTCTTCGCGGCAGAGTGCGCAATCGGCGATGAACCCTGGCCCGCTTCATTGGAAAATAACGCGCGTTTCATGCCGAACAGAAAGGCAGAACCTGCAGTGCCGCCGATAAACGCGCCGCTGAATTCCTGTGGTGAAAACGCAGATCTGAATATCAGCGCAAACATGCTCGGTATCTGTCCGGCGCTTACGATTAGCACATAGGCGCCGGCCAGCAGATAGAGTGCGACCATGATAGGCACGAGGCGACCCGCCACCGCGCCGATCCGCTTGATGCCGCCGATGATTACCATACCGACCAGTAGCGCGAGAACGATACCGGCAGCGACGCTCGGAATTCCGAAGTACTCTTCAGTAATCTCGCCGACATTCCACGCCTGAAACATATTTCCACCCGTAACCGTCGATACGAGCAGAGTGACGCAGAACAAGCCGCCAATGAATTTTCCGAGAGGCGCAAGCGACGGATTCATGCGAGCCAGACCTTTGCTGACGACCCACATTGGGCCGCCGTGCGGATTGTCGGGATCGTCGGTGTTGCGATAGAGCATCGAGAGCGTAACTTCGGTCAGTTTGATCGACATTCCAAAGAAGCCCACGACCCACATCCAGAAGACGGCGCCGGGCCCGCCGAGAGATATCGCTAGTGCAACCCCGCCGATATTCCCAAGACCGACCGTTGCGGAGAGTGCAGCAGACAGCGCTTGAAAGTGATTGATCGCGCCAGGGTCATCGGGGTTGTCATAGGAACCGCGCACCACCCGCACGCCATGAGTAAGTGCCCTGTACTGACTAAAGCCACTCCAGAAAGTGAAAACTATGCCGGTACCGAGCAGTATCAGCAGCGCCGAGTCGTGCCACAGGATGCCGTTCAGGGTAATGAGCAGCGCATCGAATCCGGTCATTGGTTAACTTCCTGGAGGGTGAATCAGGGTGCTTCGAGGATCGCCGTGACTCCCATGCCACCGGCCGTGCAGACGGAGATCAGGCCGCGGCCCGAACCTTTTTCATGCAGAAGTTTCGCTAACGAGCCGACGATTCTGGCCCCGGTGGCGGCGAATGGGTGCCCAAGAGCGACGCTGCCGCCTTTGACGTTTAGTTTGTCCCGGTCGATGGAGCCTAAGCTAGCGGTTCTCCCGAGGCGTTCCTTGCAGAACGTCTCGGACTCCCACGCTTTGAGCGTTGCCAACGTCTGCGCTGCGAACGCTTCGTGAATCTCGTAGAAGTCGAAGTCCTGCAGCGATAGATTCGCGTCCGCTAGCAAGTCCGAAACCGCGTACGCGGGCGCCATCAGCAGGCCTTCGCTGTTCACGAAATCGACGGCTGCGACTTTCGCATAGGTCAGGTAGGCACGAATCGGTAGGCTCCGGGCCTGTGCCCACTCCTCCGACGCCAGCAGCACCGCGGATGCGCCGTCGGTAAGCGGGGTACTGTTACCCGCCGTCATCGTGCCGGTCTCGCTGCGGTCGAATACGGGTTTGAGTCGAGCCAGCTGCTCGAGGCTGGAGTCTGCTCTGACGTTATTGTCCCGGGTTACTCCATTGAATTCGACGACGAGGTCGTCGTAGTAGCCTTCCTCGTAGGCCCGCGCCGCTTTCTGATGGCTCTCCAACGCCAGTTGATCTTGATCTGCTCGTGTCAGTCGCCACTCCTTAGCCGTTAGCTCCATGCTCTGACCCATCGAGAGGTTGGTGCGCGGCTCGACGACACCGGGGAACACGGGTTTGAAGTGACGGGGGCGTAATCCCAACCATGGTTTGATTTTCTCGCCGATACTTCGTCCGCGCGCACTCTCGAGCAGCAAGTGCCGATAGGCATCTGGATAGACGATGGGTAGATCGCTCAGCGTGTCCGCCCCGCCGGCCAACCCGGAATCGATGAGTCCCGTAGAGATCTTCGAGGCGATCAATACGGCGGCTGACAGGCTTGTTCCGCAGGCACTCTGTAGGTCGAACGCCGGGGTCTCCGGCGCGAGGCCGGAGGACAGTAAGCTCTCGCGGGCTAGGTTCCAGTCTCGGGAGTGTTTCATTACTGCGCCGAACGCCGCGTCCCCGAGTTTCTCGCCTGTTAGATCATATCTCTCCACCAGCGCGCGCAAGACTGCTGTCAGCATGTCCTGATTCGAGCAGTGACGGTAGGCCGTGTGCGATCTGCAGAACGGTATCCGCAGACCGCCAACAATCGCCACAGGACGCGCAACTTGATTTCGCATTACGTGGTCGCTTCTGCTCGAGAGCTCTGTGCCAGGACTAGAGCTTGAAAAAAACTACTGGCCAAATGTCGGCGCCCCCTCCTCAAGATACTCGCGCTCATCGGCGGTGAACTCTCTGTTCAGAACCGCATTGCGGTGCGGGAAGCGGCCGAATCTCGCGATGATATCGCGATGAAGGCGAGCGAAGTCCGCTGTATTGCGCATGGCCGTGATCATAAATGCCAGGACATCGGTGCGTGTGAGTTCCAAGAAAATTTCCACGGACCCTTCCTGACTGTCCAGAGATTCCGCGTGCTGCATGGGCATGTAGAAGAACATGCGTTCAAACGGCTCGAGCTGCCGATCCATGGCGTCAGCCAGTCCATCCAATGTCCAGGAGAGTGCGAGCGCATCTTGCTCGAATGCCGCCGGGTATCCGCGGTGGGTACTCCTAGGACACTGATCGAGGAGCAGTATTAGCGCGAGACGTCCTCGGGCGGTCTCTGCCCAGCCGTCGAGTTCACTGCTGGCCGCGGCCGTCATCGCGGCGCCGAATCGGCGCGACAGCTCAGCGTCGACGGTCTGGTCAGCGCCGAACCATCGGCGCATATGGCTGGGGACCGCGTCCTCGTCTGTCGGAGCTGCGCCGAACCAGAAACCGAGTATGTCTTCAGTACTTGGCGCCATATCCAATACAATAGCCCATTCCGAGTCATGAGTTTTCGGCTGTTCGTCCGTGAGAGCGCTCGCCGGAGACCCGGGACGATGACGAAGTGATGGAGGGCAGTGGCAAAACGTTTGCGACTACTCGGCAGGTTAGTGCTGACGTTGGCGGCAAGTATCTCGTTAAAGGCGTGCTCGTCGGTGCCAAGGCGGCTGGCGCCGCCACAGGCGAACCCCCTTGGGCTGAGTATTATTGAGACAAGTCCGGAGGGGCAGTTTCTTGCGTTGCGTCTTCAACTCGTCAATCCGAATATGGCGGAGATCCCGTGGTCTGCCTGGATTTCGACATCCGCTTAGGCGGCGAGGGGCGCCTTATCGGCGATCACGCCACTCCGTTCACGCTGCCGGGAATGGGTAGCGAGACGCTCGAATTCGAAGTTTTCAGTGAACTCGTGCCCTCTGCCTCGCGGCTGATGGCGTTCGTACAGGGTCCGGACAATGCGCTGGCCTACGAATTCCATGGTGAACTCGTGCTCGAGGCCACGCCGAGGGACCCAATCGAGATAGTCAGACGCGGCCAGGTACCACTGATTATCGACACAGAATCTCAGTAACTCATTGATTCGTATAGCTCCGACGAATGCCGCGCTGCGCTCGATATTTGACGTAACCGCCACAGACTTCTTATGATAGTTGGCTCTGGCGATGGCCTACCGAATCCAAAAGAGCGGCTGTCTTGCCGCCAGCAGATACTGGTGGCCTGCCCGAGAGTAAAGCGCTGGCCGTCCACAAGCCCTGCAAGGATGACAATGACGCGTGGAGCAGCAGCTCCACCCAGGGAATGCCATGACTCTACGTGTTGCGAATATAAGCCCATGAGGCCTCGAAGTCGGCGACGACTACCCGCGGCTCGTGGTCTATACGATCCTTCTCTGGAGCGAGATAGCTGCGGGGTTGGCTTCGTTGCGCATATCAAAGGGCAGCCGAGCCACCAGATAATTCGTGACGCGGATCACCTCTTGTGCCGGATGGACCATCGTGGCGCGCGTGGCGCCGAGTCGAATTCCGGTGACGGCGCGGGCATTTTGACGGCATTACCGCACGATTTCCTGACCCGAGTGGCCAGGGATGAGCTGGATACCGAGCTTCCGGAGCCAGGAAAGTTTGCCGCAGGAGTCGTCTTTCTCCCGACCGATGCGGCTGAGCGTGAGCGTTGCAAAGAGGCGATCAGCACGATCTGTGCGGCCGAAGGTCAGAAACTCGTCGGCTGGCGGCAAGTCCCGACGGACCCGGATAAGGCTGATCTAGGTCCCACGGCACGACAGGCGGCCCCGCATATCGAGCAGGTTTTCATTGCTGCCGGAGATGAACTCGCCGGAGACGCGTTCGAGCGAAAACTGTACTTGATTCGCAAACGCGCCAGCCATCAACTAAGAGCCGAGTCGGAGCTGACGCAAGCGGAGTTGTTCTACGTCTGTAGCCTGTCAACGAAGGTTCTGATCTACAAGGGCATGTTGACGCCCGGTCAGCTCATGGATTTCTTCCCGGATCTCACTGATCCGGACTACGCGTCCCACCTGGCGATGGTTCATTCGCGGTTCTCTACGAATACCTTTCCAAGTTGGGATCGAGCGCAGCCCAATCGGTTCATGTCGCACAACGGCGAGATCAATACCCTTCGTGGCAACGTCAACTGGATGAGCGCTAGGGAAGGCGTCGCGCGGACCGATCTGTTCGGTGACTCTCTACGAGACGTCTTTCCGGTCGTCGAGCCCGACGTCTCGGATTCCGGCGCTTTCGATAACGTCCTGGAGTTCCTGCTGATGACGGGCCGCACGCTCCAGGAGTCGGTCATGATGATGGTTCCGGAGGCGTGGCAGAAAAACGAGTTGATGGATAAGAACAAGCGCGCCTTCTACGAATATCTATCCTGTGTGTTGGAGCCTTGGGACGGGCCGGCTTCTATCGCGTTTACCGATGGCCAGTACATCGGCGCGGTCCTGGATCGCAACGGGTTGCGGCCGAGTCGCTACTACCTGACCCACGACGACCGCGTCGTCATGGCCAGCGAAGTCGGCGTTCTTCCGCTGGACCCGGCGATCGTCAAATACAAAGGACGGCTTGAGCCCGGCCGAATGTTCCTGGTCGACTTCGATCAGGGTCGATTGATTCCGGATGACGAGCTGAAGAACGATTTTGCCAATCGTCGGCCGTTCCGCGACTGGCTGCAGTCGCAGCGTCTGAAGCTCCATGACATCGTAGGCGAGGCAGTCGCACCGCGTTTGAATGAGGACACGCTGCTACCCCGTATGCGGGCGTTCGGCTACACGATCGAGACGATGCACTTCATGCTGCAGCCGTTGATTCAGCAACTGCGTGATCCGGTTGGGTCGATGGGTAACGACTCGGCGCTGGCTTGCCTGAGCGATAAGCCGCGGATGCTGTACGACTACTTCAAGCAGCTGTTCGCTCAGGTGACCAATCCGCCGATCGACTCGATCCGCGAAGAGATCATCATGTCCCTGGAGTGTTACGTTGGTCCCGAGAGCAACCTTCTGGATACTACCGAGAAGCATTGCCATCGGCTGCGGCTGCGTCACCCGATCCTGACGAATGAAGAGGCGGCGGCCATCAAGGAAATGGATCACCGCGGCTGGAAAGCCAAGACGATCGATATCACGTTCGCGTGCATCAGCGAAGCGGGTGCCTACGTCGAGGCGCTCAAGCGAATCTGTCGGGAAGCCGAGCAGGCGTTGGACGCGGGCTATCACTTTGTGGTGTTGTCGGATCGCGGTATGAATGCGGACCGCGTTGCCGTTAGTGCACTCGCGGCGTGCGGGGCGGTTCACCATCATCTCGTGCGCCAGGCGAAGCGAACACGTATCGGAATCGTCGTGGAGACAGGCGAGGCGCGCGAGGTGCATCAGCACTGCCTGCTGGTCGGTTACGGTGCCGACGCGATCAATCCCTATCTGGCATTCGAGGCGTTGTGGAAGGCGCGGCGTGACGGCTTGCTCGATCCGAGATCGCTCGCCGATGACGAAAGCGTCGTTGCCGCTTATCGAAAGGGTGTCGCCAAGGGAATGCTCAAGGTGATGGCCAAGATGGGTATCTCTACGCTGCAATCCTACAAGGGCGCGCAGATCTTTGAGGCACTTGGTCTTGCCGATGACGTTGTAGATCGATGCTTCGCGGGTACCGCGAGCCGTCTACAAGGAGTGCGATTTCCGGTCCTCGAGGAGGAGGCCCGGCGACGGCACGCGCTCGGTTACGCCACCAGCGATGACGACTCCTCGGGGACATTGCCGAATCCGGGTGAGTTTCACTGGCGCAGTGGCGGTGAGCGACATGCCTGGGACCCGATCGTTATCGCGTCGCTGCAGACGGCAGCGCGTTCCGATGACGCGTCTGCGTACAAGCAATTTGCGGAACAGGCAAACGATGACGCGCGCGCGAATTGCACGCTGAGAGGACTGCTGCGATTCAAGACCGGCGTTGCTGGACCGGCCGTGCCGCTGGACGAAGTAGAGCCCGCGAGCGAGATCGTCAAGCGATTCTGTACCGGCGCGATGAGCTTCGGCTCGATCTCGGCCGAGGCGCATGAGTCTCTGGCCGTGGCGATGAATCGCGTGGGCGGTCGCAGCAATACCGGTGAAGGCGGCGAGGATTCCGAGCGCTATAAGATCCTGCCCTCAGGCGACTCGCGGCGGTCGGCCATCAAGCAGGTCGCGTCCGGGCGGTTCGGCGTGACCATCTGGTATCTGACTAATGCCGATGAACTGCAGATCAAGATGGCGCAGGGCGCGAAGCCCGGCGAGGGCGGTGAACTACCCGGTCGAAAAGTGGACGAGATCATCGCACGCATTCGCTACTCGACACCGGGGGTCGGGCTGATCAGTCCTCCGCCGCATCACGACATCTATTCGATCGAGGATCTGGCGCAGCTGATCCACGATCTGAAGAATTCCAATCCGGATGCGCGAGTCAGCGTCAAGCTCGTGTCCGAGGTCGGCGTCGGCACCATCGCGGCCGGTGTCGTAAAGGCGCACGCCGACCACATCCTGATCTCCGGCGACTCGGGTGGCACCGGCGCATCGCCGCTCACGAGTATCAAGCACGCCGGTCTGCCATGGGAACTCGGTATCGCAGAGACGCACCAGACACTGGTGATGAACGACCTGCGGAGCCGTGTGGTCCTGCAGACTGACGGCGGTTTCAAGACCGGCAGGGATGTCATTATCGGTGCGTTGCTCGGTGCCGAGGAGATGGGGTTCTCTACCGGCCCGCTGATCGCACTCGGTTGCATCATGATGCGCAAGTGCCACCTCAACACCTGCCCGGTCGGGATCGCCACTCAAGATCGAGTATTGCGGAAGAAATTCGCGGGCCAACCTGAGCACGTCGTTAACTATCTCTTTATGGTTGCCGAAGAGGCCCGCGAGCTCATGGCTGAGCTCGGTTTCCGAAGTATTGTGAAGTTGATCGGGCGTACGGATGTACTCGAGACTCGCGCGGCCGTAGATCACTGGAAAGCGGACGGACTGGATCTGACACCGATTCTGACTCCGGCGCTCAAAAGTCATGCTGATGTCGACGTCTATTGTACGACCCAGCAGGATCACGGCCTGGAGCACGCTCTGGACAACAAACTGATCGAGCTGTCCCAGGATGCGATCCATCACGGCAAGCGGGTGCTGCTTGAGCTGCCGATCGGCAACATCAATCGTACCGTGGGGACGATGCTGAGCCACAACGTCGTTAAGGTTTGGGGCGAGCGAGGCCTGCCCGTCGATACCGTTCACATCAAGTTCTCGGGATCAGCGGGCCAAAGCTTCGGCGCCTTTCTCGCGAGGGGTATCACGCTCGAACTGGAAGGCGATAGCAATGACTATGTGGGCAAAGGCCTTTCGGGCGGACGGTTGATCCTCTATCCACCTCACGTGAGTACTTTTGTCGCCGAGGACAATGTGTTGATCGGCAATGTGGCCCTCTATGGGGCGACGAGCGGGCGCGCGTTTTTCAGAGGCCGTGCAGCGGAACGTTTCTGCGTGAGGAACAGCGGCGCGAAGGCGGTGGTTGAGGGCGTCGGTGATCATGCCTGCGAGTACATGACGGGCGGTCGAACGGTGATACTCGGGCCTACAGGTCGCAATTTCGCAGCGGGCATGTCCGGTGGCATTGCTTACATCTGGGACGAACACGGTGATTTCGAATCGAAGTGCAACCTGGGCACAGTCGATCTGGATCCGGTGGATGCCGAGGAAGACGCGGCGGAGCTGCGTGAACTCGTCGAGGCGCACGGGAAATACACCGGCTCGCAACAAGCAGAACGAGTCCTAGACGCGTGGCCTGACGTGCTGAGTCAATTTGTGAAGGTAATGCCTACCGACTACAAGCGAATTCTAGGTGAGCGTAAGAAGCACGATGAGGAGATTGAGGCTGCTATTCACGACACCCAGACCGGCGAGTTTTCCGTCGTGAGCGGTTGAGGTAGGCGACGATGGGAAAGGCGACCGGGTTCATGGAGTACCGCAAGAAAAGCGTCCCCTATCGGGACGCGGCGGATCGCCAGAAAGACTTCCGCGAGATTTTTACTACACCCGACGAGGAGAGGCTCAAACGCCAGGGTGCTCGGTGTATGGACTGCGGGGTTCCCTTCTGTCAATCGGATACAGGCTGCCCAGTCGATAACCTGATTCCCGAGTGGAACGACCTCGTGCACCAGGGTCGGTGGCGTGAGGCGTTGGATCGTCTGCACCAAACCAATAATTTCCCGGAGTTCACGGGCCGGACCTGTCCGGCTCCATGTGAGGGCGCGTGTGTTCTCGGGATCACCGATCCAGCCGTAACAATCAAGAATATCGAGAACGCCATTATCGATCGCGGTTTCGCGGAAGGCTGGGTCACGCACGAGCGACCGAGTACGCGGACCGGCAAGACCGTCGGCGTTGTCGGCTCTGGGCCGTGTGGGCTGGCAGCCGCGGATCAGCTCAATCGCGCCGGCCACGAGGTCACGGTCTACGAGCGTGCGGATCGGATCGGCGGGCTGCTGATGTATGGCATTCCGAATATGAAGCTCGACAAAGCCGTGGTCGACCGACGAGTCGATCTGATGCGACACGCCGGGATCAGCTTCGTGACCAATGCAGACGTTGGTCGGAACGTCGATGCGACGCAGCTCGCGACGGATCACGACGCGGTGTTGTTGGCGACGGGGTCGACCCGGCCGCAAAATCTGCCGGTTAAGGGCCGCGAGCTCAGCGGGATTCATTTTGCGATGGAATTTCTTACTGCCAACACGAGAAGCCTCTTGGACAGCGATCTCAAAGACGGCAATTACATCGACGCGAAGGACAAGAGCGTCATCGTGATCGGCGGCGGCGACACCGGTGCCGATTGTATCGGTACGGCGCTGCGGCATGGCTGTCGCAACGTAATCAATCTCGAGTTGCTGCCGCAACCTCCGTACGAACGAGCGGCCGATAATCCCTGGCCACTGTGGCCCATCATTCTGCGCACGGACTATGCACACGAGGAGGCAATCAAAAAGTTCGGCGCGGACCCGCGTAGCTATGGCATCGTCACGAAGGAGTTTCTCGCCGATGGTGCAGGACAAGTTACGGGTCTAAAAACGAGCCGCGTGGAATGGCAACGAGTGGACGGTAAGATCGAGATGACCGAGATTCCGGACACTGAGCAGCAGTGGGAGGCCGACCTCGTGTTACTGGCGATGGGGTTTGTCGGCCCCGAGTCCTACCTCGGGGAAATATTCGGCGTGGCGCTCGATGAACGCACGAATTATCGAACTCAGCACGGAGCATACGCGACCACGATTCCCGGCGTGTACGCTGCAGGAGACTGCCGCCGGGGTCAGTCGCTTGTCGTCTGGGCGATTAACGAAGGGCGCGGTGCAGCACGCAGCATCGACGAGTACCTGATTGGCGCAACCGACCTTCCGGCTTCGCATGTCAGCTCGGGAGCCGCTGCAGGTCGATAACGACATGACCGCTCCACACTATGTCCACGGTCGGCCGATTGAGCCGCCGTTTCCCGAGAATACCGAGCAGGCGTTGTTCGCACTGGGTTGTTTCTGGGGCGCAGAACGGCTGTTCTGGGAGTTACCGGGCGTCTATACCACTGCGGTTGGTTATGCGGGCGGCGTCACGCCAAACCCCAGCTACGAGGACGTCTGTACCGGGCGTACCGGTCACGCTGAAGTAGTCTTCGTTGTTTTCGAGCCCGACACGGTCCGGTTCGAGCAACTGCTGCAGCTATTCTGGGAATCTCACGACCCCACACAAGGCATGCGGCAGGGCGGGGACGTCGGGACGCAGTATCGCTCTGCGATCTACACCTATGACTCGAGCCAGCATGACACTGCGCTCTCTAGTCTCGAGGCGTACCAGACGAAACTGTCCGCGGCGGGGTTCGCCCGCATCACGACAGAAATCCGCGACGCGCCCGAATTTTATTACGCAGAGTCCTACCACCAGCAGTATCTTGCGAAGAATCCTGCGGGCTACTGTGGCTTGGCCGGCACCGGCGTTGGCTGCGCGCTACCTAACTCTCGGTAACTCGATATTGAAGCGGACGCCGCTGCCATCGGGCAGGTCTTCGGCGTGGATCCGGCCCCGATGGAACTCTACGATCAGCGCTACAATATAGAGACCCAACCCCAGGTGGCGTCTCTGGCCGCGCTCCTTGCGTACGGAGACCAATGAGTCGAATAGCTGGTTGCGCATGGACTCGGGGAGTAGCGGTCCCGTGTTGGTCACGCGAAGTCCAATTTCTTTCTCGTTGGAAGTGAGCGTCACCGTAATCGAACTCACTGACGGGCTGAAACTCACGGCGTTATCGATGAGCTTATCGAGCATCTGTGCGACTAGATCCGCCGACCCGAGAACGCTCGACTCCGTGGTTTGGTCGACCAGTTCGAAAACTCGATCACTGTAGACATCACGATACGCATGCACGCAGCTGGTAATGACGGCGCTAAGAGAAAAAATTTCGAGTTCCGTATTCGCGACCGCCTGCTCAATTAGCGTGGCCTCACTCATGGCGCCGAGAATCGCGTCCAAGCGATCCGTGCCTTCTCTGAGCCTGGACAGATAAGGAGAGAGATGACTCTCGTGCGACTCACGCTCTAGGTTGTCCAGCGACGTTGAGACAACGGCGAGCGGCGTACGTAGTTCGTGGGCGAGCTTTGCCTTCAGTGTGGTCAGGTATTCAGTGTATTCGCGTAGACGATTCAGAAGATCGGTGAAGCTTCGTGCCAGATCGCCGATTTCATCGCCCGCACGGCGGCCGGGCATGGCCGGATGGATCTCGCCTTCCGGGCTCAGCGCCGTCTCGGCGGCTCGAGCCAGGCGCCGTACGCGGAAGGACAGCAACGTCGCGTAGCTCAGAAGACCGAACGCAACGAGCA
>CAUZMW010000042.1:0-21476 GCA_963581225.1 Gammaproteobacteria bacterium | reverse complement strand
CGTCGGTTAACGGTAATATGCTCGTCCTGCATATTTGGGAGGATAAGAATTGAAGAAGATCGACCTCGGTCAGGCAGTCCAGGCTGTCGCAAATACTGGCATCACCGCACTGATAGTGGCGGTTTCGCTGTTCGCAATGAGGGTCTCGAACGCGCAGGGCTTTCTTTTACTCGAGAGCACGATTGACGGCGTACATTCGTCGTTGACTTCGGGGGAGATAACATGCCGCGAGCTCGTCGAGCTTTATATCGATCGAATCGAGGCTTACGACAAACAGGGTCCCGAGCTTAATGCCATTCAGCACATCAACACGCGGGCGCTTCAGGAAGCCGAAGAACTCGATGCCGCTTTCGAGGATTCGGGGCTCGTCGGGCCGTTGCACTGTGTTCCGGTTCTGCTGAAGGATCAAGTCGAAACGAGCGACATGCCGACAACCTACGGTTCGTCGATTTTCACCGGCTTCGTCTCCGGGCGAGACGCGACCATCGTGACTCGGATGAAGCAGGCCGGGGCCATCATCCTCGCCAAGACGAACATGGGAGAGTTCGCATTCGGTCACGTCGGCTCAGCATTCGGGATGGTTCGTAACGCTTACGATCCAACGCGTATCCCGAGCGGTTCTTCAGCAGGTACGGGCGCCGGTATCGCGGCGAACTTTGGTCTGGTGGGAATCGGAGAGGACACGGGAGGATCAATACGTGGGCCTGCCGCCGTTCATAGTCTGGTCGGGTTGAGACCGACCGTAGCGTTGGTAAGCCGATTCGGAATGATGCCGGCCAATCCGACTAATGACACTCTGGGCCCGATGACCCGTACGGTGGCCGATGCGGCAATTCTCCTGGACGTACTCGCAGGATACGATTCCAGCGATCCCGTGACCGCATACTCCGTCGGCCGACTTCCGGAGAGCTATCGGACGGGTCTCGACGAGGGTGGTTTGGCCGGCGCACGCATTGGTGTCATCCGACAGCCCATGGACCCCAAAGCGGATCCGGAATCCGACGACTACAGGCAGGTTCGAGCGGTGATCGATCGGGCGCTCGAGGACATCGCGTCGCTCGGCGCCGAAGTCATCGATCCGGTGGAGGTTCCGCTCATCGAGCTGGTCGATACAACTTACGCGAAGGACAACTTCGCGACCGAACGGGCCATGAATGAATATCTGGAGACGCTTCCTAACTCACCGATTTCCAGCCTCCGAGAGATCCTGCTCGCAGGGCGGGTCACGCCCCAGCGTGCGGCTTCATTGATGAACGTCGTAGGGCGGTCGACGGAGGATATCGACTATCTGGAAGTGCTACTGACGAGAGAACAGGTCCGTCAGTCCGTACTAGCCGTCATGGCGGACGCTCGACTCGATGCATTCGTTTACGCGACGTTCGATCATCAGACAACCGTGATTCCGCCCGACGCACTCACCAGAGCGAGTCGCGATGATGGCTATGGCCGGGGTAACAACCGGCGCTTGAGCCCACTCATCGGCTTTCCCGCGATAACCGTGCCGGCGGGCTTTACTGCTGACGGCCTGCCAGTGGGGCTTGAGTTCCTCGGTCGAGAGTTCAGTGAGGGGCTGCTCCTTCGTTTCGCCTACGCGTACGAGCAAGTGAGCCAACGCCGCCAACCACCCACAACTACGCCGCCGTTATTGGCTGCCCCCTGAACCTGTGGGAGAGTCGGACTGTAGGATCGAAGACCTAGTTCGTCGAATCGAGGCGACTCGAGTGGTAGCTATCGCCGAAAGCGGACGTCCGGTGCACAGATCTGAGCCGGAGTCGGGGTATTTCCAGATGCGAGTGATGAGGAGAGCACCATGATGAAGGGCAAGTTCGCTTATGTCGGCTTACTGATTTGTTTGGCAGGTCTGATCTCGGGGGTTCAGATAACTACCTCATCAGGGCAAACGTCCCCTGAGGCCGGATTGGAGAGTGTACGCACGGTAATTCGTCCTGAGAACTACCCGTATTTTGGCTTTCCCTACAGCCCGGGCATTCTAGTTGGTAATACTTTGTACATCGCGGGACATCTCGGACGAGATCCGGAGACGACTGAGCTGGTATCGGGCGGCCTCGAAGCGGAAACTCGTCAGGCGATGGCCAATATACAGGAGGTCCTGGAAACGGCTGGCATGGGATTCGAAAACGTCGTCTCTGTTACGGCCTTTATCGTGCACATCGAAGACTTTCCGCAGTTTAATGCAGTGTATCGGGAGTCTTTTCCGACGGATCCCCCGGCGAGAGCTACTGTGCAGATTGCGGCGCTAAATGTCGGCGCGCAGGTCGAGTTACAGATGATCGCGGTTAGGTAATGATCGCTGGCGAATGTCCGCTCCTGGCCGAAAGCAGCCGTTGGTTAACAGTTAATATGCAAGGTGCTGCATAAATTGGAGGAGATCGACGATGAGTAGGCGAACAGAACTTGTTGGACACGCGGGACCATTCGGCGACAAATGGGGGGGCGCAGTGGGACCCATACTCGTGCGAATTCTGAGTTTTTTCCTGATCACGATTCTCGGCGCAGCCGGAATGGCGAGCGCGCATCACAGCCAGGCGCAGTTCAATCTCGACCCGGTCGCGATGGAGACGATTGAAGGCACGGTCACCGAGTTCGACTTCAGGAGCCCGCACGTCTATCTCTACGTCGAGACCGAGGAGCCTGACGGCAGCACGTCGCTCTGGGAACTCGAGGCGACCTCGACCCCGAACCTGATCCGCCGCGGCTGGAGCCGTGACACGCTAGAGCCCGGCGATAAGGTCAGGATCGACATTCACCCGGCCCGCGTGCCCGGGCAGCACATCGCGCGCGTCGGCTCGGTTCATTTTGCCGACGGCCGCAGCGTATCGGCGACCAGCGGCGGCCCGCCGGCCCCGGCGAACGCCCGGGCGAACACACTCACCGGGCGGTGGCACGGGCGCAGTAACATCGGGCAGGTGCAGCTCGACCGCGCCGCGGTCCCGTGGCCACTGACGCCCAAGGGCCAGGCTGCGCGCGAGGCTTACGACGGCACACAGAACCCGCAGGTCGACTGCATTCCGATGACGGCGCCGACGATCATGCTGTACTCGACCGTTTTCGACGTGAGGCTAACGGAAGACCGCATGACGATCGAGGGCGAGTGGCTGAGCTTCGAGCGCGTCATCTACCTCGACGGCCGCGCGCATCCGCTTACCGGCGAGCGCAGCCCCCAGGGCCATTCGGTCGGCCATTGGGAAGGCGCGACCCTCGTCGTCGACACGACGAATTTCGCCGACCACGCCGCGGGCAACTCGTTCGAAACACCGTCCGGGGCCGACAAGAATCTCCTCGAGCGGCTCACCTTGAGCGACGACGGCAAGCGCGTGAGCTACGAGTGGGTGCTTGAGGACCCGGAGTACATGACTGAGCCCATTGTGGGCGATGGCAGCTGGGAGTACCGCCCGGATCTCGAGCGCCAACCGCCCGAATGCGACCCCGAGGTCGCGCGCCGCTTCATCGAGCGCCTGGCGCCAGCAGAGTGATTTTGGATGTCCGCTTATGGCAGGAAGCAGCCGTCGGTTAACAGTTAATATGCAAGTCGGCGAATATCTGGGGGCGGACATACGAGCGACCGAGCTGGCCTGATCGGGGCAGGCTTTATTGACAGATTTTGTCGTTAGCGGAAGAATAAACAGGCGGGTGCAGCCTATGGGTTACGAACGGAAGCAAAGGAAATTGGGAACGCCGATGGCTAACTACTGTTGGCCCATCTTGGTGGTTACCCTCACGGGGATTACGGCTACAACATTGGCGTACGAGGCGTCTCAGGGGCCAACGGAGCTTATTCAATACGATCCCGCGCGCGCGTACGAGGGCTATACGCTGTTTACGCCTATGCTGGGACGAAACACATACCTCATCGATATGCACGGTCAGGTCGTGAACATGTGGCCGACGCCGGAGAGTTGGTGGGAGCCAGAGATCAGGGAGAGCGCCCGCCTTCTCGAGGACGGTACCTTGTTGCGAGCAAAGACCGTCGGCAATGGTTCAACACCCGGTACCTATCAACTTGTCGATTGGGATGGGGAGGTGATATGGGAGTATAAGAGCACGCGGGCAGGATACTCGGGCCATCATGACTTCCGCATGATTTGGAATCCAAAGCTCGAAGAAAGAACCCTTCTGTACACATCCACTCGGGAGATTGCGCACGAGGCAGCGCTAGCGCTGGGACTCGATCCTACACTCAGAGAGTCTTACGCATCACGACCAGATGGCCTGGTAGAAGTCGATATGGACGGCAATGTTCTCTGGGAATGGAATATCAGCGACCATCTCGTACAGGATTTCAACCCTGACTTACCCACCTACGGCGTGATCAACGAGCATCCGGAGAGGCTTGACCCCAATTTCGGCACGGGCGTGAGCGGGAATTGGATCCATATTAACGGCTTCGACTATAACGAGACCCTCGACCACGTCGTTGTCAATAATTCGCGACTCAGTGAGTTCTACGTAATCGATCACGGGAGCACGTTTATTCTCGGGGATCCCGAGCAGAGCGTCGAACTGGCGGCCGGGAAAGCCGGCGATTTTATATATCGCTGGGGTAATGCCTGTGTCTACGATTCCGGTGATTGCCCGTCGATGACGGATGAAGGGCTATCGACCTCAAATGGCGATCAACAGGTTTTCTTCTCCCACGATATTCAGTGGATCAGTGACCGGGAAGTGAGACCTTTCGACGGGGAGATTCCCGGTGCCGGTCATTTTCTGATTTTCAACAATGGCGCTCGTCAGCCAGGACCGACTTTCTCATCGGTAATCGAGCTCAACCCCTATGACGGACCCATGGGGAAGGGTGTCTACGTACCCCAGACCGTCGCTGGTTACGAGCGATTGACGGTAGGCGGGGGCATGAGTTCAGGTGAACAGAACGTCTCCAAGCAGGTGGTGTGGCGTTTCAACGGGACTGTACCGAACTCGTTTTACAGCATGTACATCTCGGGAGTTCAACGACTCCCAAACGGCAACACGATGATCTGCCCGGGGGCTCATGGGCACATATTCGAAGTGACCGAAGACGGTGATATCGTCTGGGAATACATAAATCCGGTTGGCGACAGAACAGGAGATGCCTACGGGATCTATAAGATCATGACCGACCAGGCTGGCGATGCATTCAATTCGATATTCAAGTGCCATCGTTACTCGTCTGACTATGCCGGTCTCAGAGGTAAGGACTTGACGCTCCTGGGTTACGTGACAGAGATATTTGCCGAGGAGGCTGCAAGACCATAATTCCTTTAAGGCTCAGGCCGACAGCGCGGCCGGAGAGATCGATTTGGCCGATCGTTTGCACGCCTGATGGACGAACTACGGGTGCGGGAAGGTTCGTTTGGGCGTAATATTCAGGCGACTCGTCATCGGTGGAGGCTTCGATGTACTTATTAAGAGAAAAACCAGTTTACCGGAGCGCCGCCACTGTAGCGCTGACGTTGACATCGCTTGCGCTGGGGGGATGCGGGCAACCCGCTGAACAGTCCTCGGAGCAGATGCCTGCACCGGTCGCGGCCCCGGTGACTGTCGTTTTATACGAAGGAGCGCGGATCCTCGTAGGCGACGGTACGACCATCGAGAACGGCGCATTCACCGTCGACAACGGCCAGTTCGTCGCGGTCGGCTCGACCGGCGAGGTGTCAGCGCCCGCGGGCGCCGCCCGCGTGGATCTGAGCGGTATGACCGTGATGCCCGCAATTGTCGATGCGCATACGCACATGAGCACCACCCGCGAGGCGCTGATCGACGACCTGGAACGGCGTGCGTACTTCGGCATCGGCGCGGCCATCAGCATGGGATCCGACGGCCCCGACGCGCCGCTGGAGTTGCGCGACGAAGTGACTCCCGGCAGGGCGCGGTTCCTGTCCGCGGGACATGGCATCACGGGTCCCGAGCCCGGCCGCCGGGTGGTCCATTGGGTGACGACAGAGGATGAAGCTCGGCAAGCCGTGCGGGACGAGGCAGCTCGCAACGTCGACTTGATCAAGATCTGGGTGGACGACCGAGACGAACAATTCGTGAAGTTGACCCCTGCGATCTATGGCGCCGTCATCGATGAGGCTCACCAGAACGATCTGCAGGTCGCGGCGCACCTTTTTGAACTCGAGGACGCAAAGGGCCTGCTGCGCGCGGGGGTCGATATCTTCGCTCACGGAGTACGCGATCAGGATATTGACGACGAGTTCGTCCAGCTCGCCATTGCACGACCGGACGTCGTACTGATTCCGAACTTACCCAGCCGTGGTGAGCCGACAGACTTTGGCTGGCTGGCCGGCGCAATTCCGGACGAAGAGCTGCAGGAGCTGCAGGCGGGCAGAGCTGACCTTCAGATTCAGGAGACTTTCGGAATCCAGGCGCGCAACCTGGACAGACTAAACCGGGAAGGCATGACGATCGCATTCGGCACCGACGGCAACACGCCCTGGGCTCCCCACGTCGAGATGGAGGACATGGTCATGTCGGGGATGACACCTGATCAGGTGATCGCGGCCGCGACTCGTAATTCGGCCCAGGTGTTGGGTTTGACCGACATGGGCACGGTCGAATCCGGCAAGAGTGCGGACTTCGTTGTACTCGCGGCAAACCCGCTCGATGACATCACCAATACACGTCGAATCGACTCTGTGTATCTGCGTGGCGAGGAGGTGGACCGAGCTGGGCTCAGAGAGCGCTGGAGTGCCCGTTAAGTAGAGCTTGAAAATCATCGTTGCCCAGGCACATTAGGGAACCGTCGGTCAGCATCGCGACGGTCGCGTTGCGTTTATTTCCTGAGATCAACGCTTCCTCGCCGAATGTGTCGCCGACAGACAACTCGGTTAGCTCGATGTCTGTCTTCTTTCGCGCCTCCTTTCGCGTGACCATGCATCGGCCACGGGCGATGACGTAGAAGTGATCGCCTTCATCTCCCTCCCGTATAACGGTGTCTCCCGCGCTGTAGTTAACTTGCTTTAAGCGCATGAAGATCTCTTGAATATTCGCCGGCGGTATTCTCTGGAAGGCTTCGGTCTGCAGGAGGCTAGTCATCCAGTCGCCGCTCTCTTTACCCGCTTCGCCCCTTAATTCGCCGACTTCGTAGCTGCCCGTTTGACCCTAGGTCAATATCGAGTCCAGGATTTCGGTGTCGATAATGACGACTTCGGCGACGCCCGCGGCCACAGCAGTATGCTCGCGAGGCAGAAGTGGCGATAGCGGGTTGCGTGCCGCGTCCGAGCCGGCCGCGATGGTCTCCACGACGTCACCGTCTTTTCTGAGTTCCACGGTCCCGGGCAGCACATAGATCGTGCGTTTTTCCGGGCCACCCTCTTTAAACAGAATTTGGCCTCGCTTCGCCTGGACTAACGAGGCTTTCTCGAGCACCGCGTCTTCAGCCCGCTCAATGGGGAGAAGGCCGCCAGCTGCTTGATGTCGAGTTCTCTGGTCATCTGGCCTATCGTACAGAGTTTCCACGCACCGTCCTTGACCTAGGTCGCGTTTTCAGATGAGCTGGGAAGCATTGGTATCCCTCGGTTTTTCTGGCGGGTTCGGGCAAGTAATGGGTTATAAGAATAGTGACGAAACCGCGTACATGAAGATGGGGATGGGTGGCGTCGGTTTCAGTTTCGGTGCGCAGCAATACGACCTCGTGATTCTGTTCCAGAGTGCCGACCGTTTGCGGACTATCATTGACGGTGGTTGGGACGCAGGCGCGGCAATGCAGCTGGACTGTGGCCGTGCTGCTGCACGCGGCTCAGTTCACCTGCAGGTCTTCGGGTGAACCGCTTCCTTGCGGGGCATAGAATGTCGCGACTTCCCCGCTGGGAAGAAGTGCATGGGTCACTCGAAGCATCGTCGCTCCGTTCCGGCCCGGATTACCCCTCAGAGTGACTTTGTCGCCCGCGCTGATAATGTTCGCCGTTACGCCAAAGCGGCGCATCATATTGTTGGCCGGAAGTTCCGCAATCCATTCTTTGTAGATGCCCTCGTCATTCGGCATAGAATAGACCAGCCGGCCGTGGGGATTGGCCGGAGTGAACGACACGACTGTCGCATCGGCGTGGACGATGACGACGGCCGTCTCGAAGTAGTACCCCGGACTGTGGTGGGCCGAAACGGAGAGCCCGGCCAGTAGCGCCAGCGCCGTTGGTGGAAACATGATGCTGGGTTTTCCCATTGTCTACCTCACTCGATACCCTCGAACCAAGGTGTGCATTCGTAAGCCGTGAATTCTCTTCAGCCAACAGGCGTACCGCGATCGTACTCCAGCTCTCCCGAGCACGGCAATAAAAGCATAGATCCACGGTGATGCGTACTAGTTACGCTGGGTAAGTTTGGCGATCCGTCAACTTTGAAACAGGCTGTTGGCGTAGCGGCGAAGTATTGTCGACGTGCTCGCTAGAACGTTCCAGTAATATACTGCTCGAGCTGTTCGATGACGTCTTCCCTATCGGCGATGACAGCCTTCACCACGTCCCCGATTGAAATAACGCCGATTACCTTGTCGCCATCGACGACAGGTAGATGGCGAACGCGTTTCTCCGTCATCAGACTCATACATAGTTCGGTGGTCTGATCGGGTACAACACGGACAATGTTCGAACTCATGACATCGCCGACCGACGTGTCTTTGGATGACTTGCCCTTCAGGACGACCTTGCGAGCGTAGTCACGCTCCGAGAAAACTCCCACGAGCTTATCTTCGTCCAGGACGAGCAGGGCGCCTATTTTTCTATCGGCCATGAGTTGTAGGGCATTCAGCACCGTCGTGTCCGGTGCGATCGACCAGACGTCGTGCCCCTTTGATGTCAGAAGCTGACTGACGAGCTTCATGCCTTCTCAACCTACTCCAGTGGCCGTCCCGTTCCTGAGTCTCTGGTACTCAAGTTTTGTGATCAGGGTCACCGAGCGCTCAGGATCTCCGTCTTGGTTTTGGTATCTATCTGCGTGAGGCTACGGGGTCCAAGCGGCCCGGCGACATATTAAACATACGCCTCTGAGAGCCACTTGGGAATAGAGGGGCGCGTGCCTTAAACAGGGACTTCCGGGCGCTGCTGGCACGGTATACAGCAGGTTGGCAGATCCATAGGATTTCAGACTGTCTTGTTTAGGCTAAACTAGCGCCCACAACTTGAGCATTTCCTTACTATAAGGCCGACTCATGCATGGCAAGTTAACACGTTTGATGGTTGTCACGCTCATGCTGGCGTTGGCTCCGTTATTGTTCAACGAAGCCAATGCGCAGACGTTGCGCGTAACGCTTCTGGGAACGGGAACACCGACTCCAAGGCCAGATCGTTTCGGCGCAGCGACGCTCGTCGAAGCAGGTTCTCAGAAGTTGTTATTCGATGCCGGTCGAGGGACGAGCCTCCGGATCTGGCAACTCGGCGTACCCCTGCGAGAGCTTGACGCCGTCTTCTTGACTCATTTTCATCACGACCATATCAGTGGACTAGCCGATCTGTGGCTTACAGGCTGGCTCCCGCCTGCGTTCGGTCAACGACAACACGCGCTGCAGATCCTGGGTCCGACAGGTACCAAGGACGTGACACAAGGACTGCTAGCAGCCTATGCGCGAGATATCGACATTCGTGTCGCCGATGAAGGGTTGCCGCGAGCGGGGGCAGCGTTCGACGTGATCGAGTTCTCAAGTGGCGGAGAGATCTACGCCGAGGGCGATCTAAGAGTGACGGCGTTCACGGTTAATCACGGTGCGCTGGTTACACCGGCTTATGGTTATCGTATCGACTATGCGGGCCGTTCTGTTTTGATCAGCGGCGACACACAATTCGACGAGAATCTGATCGAGGCGGGCAGGGGGGCCGATGTCGTCATCCACGAGGTCGTGGCCGCCGATGAGCGACTGTTCGAGAAGTATCCCGCGCTCGACGCGATAAAGGACCACCACACGACGCCGGAAGAAGCAGGCGTCGTATTTCAGCAGATTCAGCCGAAGCTCGCCGTCTATACGCACATGGTCAGGCTGGCGGCACCCGACATACCGGAACTTGCTCTCGCCGACCTCGTCGCGCAGACTAGACGAACCTACGACGGGCCGCTCGTCGTAGGTCATGACCTGATGACCATCGAAATCGGTGAGAATGTCGTTGTTTATGATCACCGCTAAACGCTGCTACAGCTATGCGCCTGAACGCGGTAGCCAGGAGATACTTGGCGTCTGGCGGGAGCAGTGGGGCGGCGACTGACTTCGGAGGGGCAAGTAAGGTATCTTTCGCGTAGTGACGTATTCCTCCACTCGTAGATAACGATATAAAAAAGGAACTGATCATGCGGGGACTTTCACTATTCGTCGGCGGAATCGCGGTTGGGCTGGCCGTCCAGATGGCGATCGCCCAGGGCCGGAACCAGAACATCGTCGGCGTCAATCACGTTGGTATTGCCGTACCTGATCTCGATGCTGCCTTGACCTATTACACCGAGACGCTCGGTTTTCCGGAAGCGTTTCGAGTTACCAATGATGCAGGAGAGATCGCTCTCATCTACGTACAGGTCAGCGAAAACACGTTCGTTGAATTGCAACCGGTTAATGACAATCGGCCGGCCGGGCTCAATCACTTCGGCATACACGTCGATGATATGGACGCCGCGATTTCGATGTTCCGCGCGCGAGGCGCGGAGGTCCAGGATAGCCGTGTCAGCAGTACCCACGCCGTTCTATCGAATATCATCGACCCGGACGGGATCCGGATGGAGCTGTCAGAGCTGCCGCCAGCGTCGCTGCACTGGCAGGCGATGGATCGCTGGGAGTAGAGTCACGCAACCAGTTTGAGGCTACCGGAGACGATAACGATGCCAATGCGATTCAGCAGTGCGATCTCGGCGTTAACGACCGTCGGTGTGATGTTCGCTCTAACCGCGATGCCCTCGGCTGCGCAAACCCTACCCGCCGCGTCGTTTCCTTCCTATACGCCGCCGCAAACCGCGAGCGGCGATCCCGATCTGAGCGGAATCTGGCAATCCTTCACGACAGCGAATTGGGAGATCGTCTCGCATTCGGTGCAACCCGGGCCTTATGCTGAACTCCTGGGCGTCTGGGGCGCCGGTCGTGCGGGGTTCGGCATCGTCGAGGGCGACGAGCTGCCGTATCAGGAATGGGCGCTGACAAAGAGGCAGGAGAACTACGACAATCGGACGGTTGTGAATGTTACGAACGACCCCAGCCGCTTCGATACGGGTGAGCCGGAGCTGCAGTGCTTCCGTGCCGGCGTGCCGCGCGCGAATTACATGCCCTATCCGTTCCAAATTTTCCAAACTCCCGAGCAGATCCTCATCGTGTACGAGTACAAAGGTGCCTCCCGGACAGTCTATATGGACTATGACAGACCGGCGCTCGACGCCTCGTGGATGGGCACGTCCAACGGTCATTGGGAAGACGACACATTAGTCATCGATGTCTCGGGATTCAACGATCATCTCTGGTTTGACCGTGCGGGAAATTTTGCCAGCGATGCGCTGCATGTGGTCGAGCGATGGACGCCGGTGAGCCCCTATCACTTGCGCTATGAAGCGACTATCGAAGACCCGAATGTCTTCACCCGACCCTGGAATATCGGTTTCATGCTCTATCGACACGTGGAAGAGAACGCGAAATTAAACGAGTTCCAGTGCATACCGATTGTGGAGCCGATGATGTATCGGCCACTGGGCTTCTATGACGAGGACGTAACCACTGATTAAGAGGCGTATGACATACATGGGTACTAGAGGCTTTGCGTCGCGGCATACCGTAATACTGCCAATAGCGGTGAGCTTATTGGCTACTGCGCCGGCCGCGGCCCAGGACCAGCCGCCGCCCTCTGCGCTGATCAATCAGGAAGCCGCCGAAACTGTGGCCGCGGCCCGAGCGGCCTCCCCGCACACCGCTGAATCGACGTATGCCTACTTTCAGGAGGAAGCCGAGGCCTTCATAGCCGACGCCACTCATCAGGATATGTGGGATCCGACCGACCCCCGGCAGGCGCCGCCGAGAACGCCGTGGGGCGATCCAGACCTGGAGGGCTACTGGCTGAACGTCGCTTACGTTCCGCTCGAACGTCCGGACGAACTCGCCGGTAAGCCATTGCACACGCCGGAAGAAGCCGTCACCGCGTTTGTCCGATGGGCCACTCAGGACGCTGCTGTGGATCCGGCGACTGTCCATTACGACTGGACCGAATTCGGCATGGACAATTGGCAGAGCCCGATTCGGCCGAATCGAAGAACATCGCTCGTCGTGGATCCGCCGGATGGGAAAATACCGGCGCTGACACCGGAAGGAGAGATCAGGTTACAGGCGCAAGCGCGCCGCCACACGCTGGAGTCCCGTGGCCTCTACGAGCGTTGTATTCAGGGCAACCAGGGACCACCGCGGGTGCCGTTCGTGCAAAACACGGGCCAGTCGCAGATCGTTCAGACCCCCGACTATGTGATTTTGATGACCCAGGCCAACAGCGACGTGCGGATTCTTCATCTGGACGGGTCGCCCCACGCGCCGGATAGTGTGCGCAGCTACCTTGGAGATTCGCGCGCTCACTGGGAAGGCGATACGCTCGTGATCGAGACGACGAATTTTCACGAGAGCCGCAAATGGGACGGCTCCGCGGACAATTTGCACCTGGTCGAACGCCTGACGCGAGTGGCTGACGATACGCTTCTCTATGAGGCCACAATGACGGATCCCTCCACCTGGGAAAGCCCCTGGAGCATCGAGGTTCCGTGGCCCATGATGGAGCCACCGGGCCTGTTCGAATCCGCCTGTCACGAGCAAAACTATGGCATTATCAACGTTCTCAGAGGCGCGCGAGTTCGCGCGGCCGAATACGAGGCTGAGTCGGCAAGATGAGAACTGTGGTCGACTTTTAGGAGGGGAAGGTTTATGCGGAGAATTTTCGGGCTAGTCTGTAAGATTGCGACCGGTGTCGCACTGCTGGTCTCCGTGCCGGTGTCGGCGCATCACTCGTTTGCAGCGGCATACGACGAGAACCGGCCACTGAATATGCAAGGTGTCGTCACCCTCGTGGAGTTGGTTAACCCGCATTCCTGGCTCTGGGTAGACGTGACCGGCGAAGACGGCACGGTAACGAACTGGGGCTTCGAGGGAGGTCCTCCGGTGAATCTCTTCCGGCATGGTCTCACGAAGGACGCGTTGCCGGTGGGATCGGAGATCAAGGTCTTCGCTTACCAGGCAAAGAGCGGTGAGAACAAAGGCGTTGCGGTTTTCTTCGAATATCTCGACGGCCGCAAGGTGTTCATGGGCGGCTCGGCACCTGGCGCCGACGGCAACCCGAGCCCCGGAACTCCAGAGACTGATTAGCGGACGTCGATCCTGGCCTGCCTGGCGGGGCGAATGATCGCGCTGCGCTGAGAATGTCTGTCTTCGGATTCTTCGACTGGCTGGCGGCGACGCCGGCCAGTATTGCCGTCCACGAATCCCGTTACCTGTATCTCATCGTCCTGACGGTACACGTCATGACGTTATGCGTGTTCGTCGGGATGGCCGTCCTTCTCAATCTGCGCTTGATGGGTATGACGCTGTTACGCGTGCCGATCTCGGAGCTCTCAGAACGGCTTCTGCCGTGGATTGTCGCCGGCTTTTCCGTAATGGTGATCTCAGGGGCGCTGCTCTTTTTTGCTGCGCCGCTCGATAAGTACGCCAATCTCTTCTTTCGCGCCAAGATGGGATTGCTCGTCTTTGCCGGAATCAACGTGTGGGTGTTCTATACGACGGTGTACCGTCGAGTCGGCGAGTGGGACCTCGATCCTGTTCCGCCTGTCGGCGCAAGACTCGCGGGTGGCGTGAGCTTAGTGTTGTGGGCCGCGATTATCACGGCGGGGCGAATGATCCCGTATCAAGCTTACTGGTTCGACTGATGTCGTTGCTGGAATTCTTTCACTGGCTAGAATACCTACCGCTGCTGGTCGAGATGCGTAGCTCGGCATGGCTCTTTCCGGTCATCGCGACGTTCCATCTATTCGGGTTATCGGTAATCGGCGGCGTGGTTTTAATCGTCGACCTACGGCTGATGGGATACGGGCTGACCCGTCAACCCGCGGTGCAACTCGCACGGGACACCGAACCGTTATTGCTCGGCGGTCTGCTGATTATGCTCGTGACCGGGCTTTTTCTGTTCCTGTGTTTCGCGACTAAGTATTACTACCTCACGGCCTTCTGGGTGAAGTTGGCGGCGCTGTTTCTAGTGCTCCTGTTCACGTTTACGATTCGTCGCCGAGTTCTAACGACCGCTGGGCTGAAGACGAGAGCGATCCGCGACCGACTCGTGGCGACGATCTCGCTCGCGCTGTGGATTAGCGTCGCGCTCGGCGGACGGCTGATCGGATTCCCTTAGTAGAAATTCAAGTAGAATTAATACCGGTAGCCGCTCCTGGCGGAGCTGTTTCTGCAATATATCAAGGCCTCTGAGGAGAGACACCCTGCCGTTCATGCTGAAAATTCGATGGGACATTAAGAGTGGCAGCGAGGCCGATTTCCGGGCAAACCAGGGGACACTCTGCAATGTCATGCTCCAGCATCGCGGCGTCATCTGCTACCACGTGGATTATCCATCCGAAGGCGTAAGCCAATGGACTGAGATATATGCTAACGACGAAGCGTTCGCTGCGCACTTGGCGAACGAGAAAGGCCAAGAGCCGCTGGGCGCGCTGATCGAAGCCTGTGACAAGATCACATGCCAGTGCTGGGGAGATCCGAACGCCAGCTCCAAAGAGATACTCGTCGGTTTCGGTACGAGGTACCATGAGACTGCCGACAATGCCTTCGTGCTGAACCCCGCCGCCGACAAAGACTCGGTGGTATAGCGAGTTGTCCGGAACTCTGGATTGGCATCGCGTCGTGAGGACAAATATCCGATGAGAGAGCGATACTCAGGCTCACTGCTGGCGATAGCGATCCTGACGATGGGGGCGTCAGTTCCGTTCGAATCTGCAGATGCCCAGGCCCCAACCAGCGTGACAGCGTCTGCCTGCCCCGACGATCATCATGCGATCTTCCACGACTGTGCCCTCAAGACCGCGCAGACGGAGAATCCGCGTCGCACCGCGGACGGAAAGCCGGATTTCAGCGGCTATTGGCGGCGTCGAACGTGGGCATTCGAGAATTTCGAAGCCCATGCGGAAAATCCCGATGACTTCGGCGGCCCGAGCGTGATCGTTGATCCGCCGGACGGTGAGGTGCCCATTCAACCCTGGGCAGAAGCGAAAAGGCTGGAGAACACGGAGCGGTATATTCACCAAAATGCCGCCTGCATTCTATCGGGTCCCGCCGGCACAATGTATATGACGAGCCGGTTTCAGTTTCTTCAGGACAGCGACATGCTGGTGATGGTCGGGGAACAATTGACCGCCCATCCTTACCGGATCATACCGCTGGATGGGCGCCCGTCTAACGGCGATATCCCGATGTGGAACGGCGATGCGCGAGGCCACTGGGAAGGGGACACGCTGGTTATCGAATCGCCGAATCAGAATGCGAAGTACTTTCTCGATCAACAGGGGCGGTTTATTACCGAAGAGGCGCGCATCGTGGAGCGCATGGCCCTGATCGACGAAAACACAGTTCATTATCAGGCGACCTTCGACGACCCGAATGTCTATACGCGGCCTTTCACCATCGCGTTCGCCTTTCGACGCGACACCGATGAGAATCCGGAGATCTGGGAAGAGGCTTGTTACGAGACCAACGAAGATCCGATGCGACTGTTCCGAAATAATGGATTGCGCGTCTTTCCCGGTATCAGCGCTAACGAGGCTAGAGAGCTCCGGGCGGTGTGGGACGAATCACAGCGATGAGAGGGATAGCATTCATTGCGATTACTCTCACCGGAGTCGTATTTCTGACTATTTCAGCCGCCTACGGCCATCATTCCGTCGCTGCGGGATTCGACATGCGTAGTTCGACGACGGTCACGGGCACAATCACAAGCATGGAGTGGATCAATCCCCACGCGAGGATGTTCGTCGAAGTCACGGGGGAAGATGGCTCAACGCAGTCATGGACGGCGTGGTTTACAAGCGCGAATAACCTATTTCGGAGAGGTTGGCGGGCGGACGATCTGCCGGTCGGGGAGGTAGTCACGGTGAGTGGGTTTCTGGCGAGAGACGGCTCGAGTGAGTTGTACGGCGGCGAGACGACCTTACCCGACGGCAGGATACTGTTCGCGGGCAACGCGCCCGGGGAGCGCTAGGAATGCTGCGTCTCACAGCAATGGCGGCTGCGCTATTACTAATGATCCCACAACCTGGTTCGGCGCAGGACGATGGCATTCCTCGTATGGCCGACGGCCGGCCAGATCTTCGCGGCGTCTGGCAGGCACTCAATACCGCCGTCTGGAATATTCAAGATCACCCCGCTGAGCTAGGTATACCGGCGGGCCGCAGTATCGTCGTAGGGCGGGAACTTCCCTACCTGCCGGCTGCGTTGGCGCAGCGGCAGGAGAACTATGAGAATCGTCTTACCGAGGATCCCGAGGCGAAATGCTTCATGGTCGGCGTACCGCGAATTACCTACATGCCGTATCCGTTTCAGGTAGTGCAAACACCCGAACAAGTTACGATTCTCTATGAGTACGTACACAGCTTCCGCAACATCTACATCGACAGCGAACATCCGGCCGGGCCGATCCAGTGGTGGATGGGCGACTCCCGGGCGGTGTGGGACGGCGATACACTCGTCGTCGATGTCATCCATTTTACCGATCAAACCTGGTTCGACCGCTCGGGCAATTATCATAGTGACGCGTTACATGTCGTAGAACGTTATACGCGTACTGGCCCCGACCATATGTTGTACGAAGCAACGATTGAAGATCCCAATGTCTTTTCGCGCCCATGGCAGATCAGCATGCCTCTCTATCGTCGCCAGGAGCCTGATGCTGGAGTCCTGGAATACGAGTGCTACGCGTTCGTCGAGATCGCCCGGGATGCTTAGCTGCCCATCGGTAGCGAGTGACATACCGGCGGTTAGAATTTATTCTACGGTGAACAGTCTCGACGGTCAGCTACATGCTGCGCTTGAGGAAGTCGCTGACGATATCGAGACAGCGCTGGGCGATGAGCCCGTTGAAGTCCGGTCTGGAAAACGCGGCTACAGGAGCTGGCCGCCAAGTTTGAGACGGACCATCCGCGTCTCGCCAATATTCTCGGTGAACTGACGGATACGCTTAGCAAGATGGGTATTTAGCCCGCTGTTCCGCGTCGATTCTCAATTACATTCCTTTCCGTTTAAAAGAACTCGATCCGACCATCTCCGAATCCACACTCTCATTGGTCTATCTCGGTTACATCTGCGGGGCTCTGATCGCGTTTAATGGCGCACGCATCGCCGACTGGCTGCGCGGCGAATTGCGCGGCATGTCTATTGGTCTTGCGCTACTTCTGATTGGCCTGTGCGGCATGCTGGTACCGAGCCTGGTCGCGACGTTTGTGTTCGCATTCTTGATGTGTGCGGCGTTCTTTCTCGTGCATTCGTTACTGGCCGCATTCCTGAATTATCATGCGACAGACTCCCACGGTATCATCAACGGCCTCTATCTCTCGTTCTATTATTTGGGTGGAGCACTCGGCGGATGGTTACCGGGCTATATTTTTCGATCGACCGGCTGGAACGCCTATATCGCGGTGCTCGCTGCGTTGCTGGTACTGGCGATCTGTTGGCTGTGGCGGATGCGCGTCGCTGCAAGAGGTAGAATCGACGACCGGTACGCTGCCGGTAGGTAAGGGGATTGATGAAATTTCGAGTTTTTTCGCTTGGGTTCGTCTGGCTGCCGTTTACCGCAGCTGGCCATCATTCACACGCTGAGTTTTCCGCTGAAATCCATGAAGTCGTCGGCGAACTCACGAGCGTCGTCTGGCGAAACCCTCATCCGGCGATCACATTACGGGTCGCGGACGGCGACGCTCAAGGCGAGATCTGGCGGATTCAGGTGCAAGGTAATGTTAACGGCTTGAGTCGCGAAGGCGTGACCGGCGATCGATTCCGTCGTGGTGATCGCGTCCGCATCGCCGGCCAACTTTCGACCAGGCGGCCGACACTCCTTCTCGCAACTCGTGCCGAGTTGGCGGACGGGACGATAATCGTTCTCGGGCCCGACGAATCGACAGGTTCAGCTCTGTATCGAGGTCGGTCGGACGCGGCTGAGACCCGTGCACCCGACTCGCCCAGCAATATTTTTCGTGTCTGGACCGTTGCTAATCGCGTTCGTACACAGGAGCTGCCACTCAACGACGCTGCTCGTCTGGCGAAAAACACCTGGGATCCGGTGCTCGACGACCCGCAACGGGGCTGCCGGCCGCTCGGAATGCCCGGCGCCATGATGAGCCCGCATCCGATCGAGATCAGGCAGGTCGATGCCGATCTCGTCGTGCTACTGGAGGAATGGAACGCCAGACGCACGATTCATATGGCGTCCGACAGCGGCGCGGAGCACGCTATCCCATCCCCGATGGGCTATTCCGTGGGACGCTGGGACGACGATACGCTTGTCATCACAACGACCCAGATCGATTATCCGTATATGGACGAGCACGGCACACCACAGACCGACGCCGTCGAGGTCGTCGAACGTTTTTTGCTGAGTACGGACGGGCGTAGCTTGGATTGGGAGGCGACAATCACCGATCCGGGCACGATGACCGAACCTGTGATCGCGTTTACAACGCGCTGGGTGTGGCTCCCTGGCGAATACATACAACCTTACGACTGTCAGGAACTAGATCCGTTATGACGTCCCGCGATTAATGGCGGAACGTGGTACGCGCCGCAATCATTTTTAGCAGCTCCACGAAAATCCAGACGAATACCAACGGCAGGATGATCGTCTGTAACACGAAGATGACGATCAAGTTAATGATGTGCTCGCTGGCGTTCGAGACTCGATCTCTCAAGCTGTTGAGACGCTCACCGACGTTCATAGCGTCCAGCGAGTTGTCCAGCATCGTCCCGAGCCGTTCGATGACGCTCTGATCTTCCGCCGGCGTCTCCACTGACGCTGCTCCCTCGTTGAGTTCTTCGATCTCGGTACGGGTCGCCTCTAACGCCTGTGTAGCGGCCGCCTGTTCGGCCGCAAGAAAAGTGTCGAAGACGAGATTACTGCCAATCACGAGAACCGGAACCGCGAAACGCACGAACACCGTTACCAGTAGGACTTGTATCGCTACCGGTCGCGCGTTGCCCCTATCGAATTTCGGCAACCATAAGACAGCCAGCGTGAGAACGGCCGCCGCGATTAATACGAGATTCGTGCCCCACCACATCGTCATCCGCAACAAGATGTTCTGCAGTCCAAGCGAGCTCGCAGCGACCAGCATCACGGCCGAGAATCGTTCGACGAGATCGTTGATCGGATCAAGCACCTGGCCGACACTGAAATTGACACCGACGCCACCTGGTTCGACGGCAACCTCGGTACCCTGGGCGACTGAGATAACGCCGTTGAGCGCTCGCGCGACCGCGAACGTAACGAGTGCTCGAGTAAAGGCCTCGCCGGCGTATCGTTGCCCGGTATCGTCGATATGCCCGCTCAGCGCGGCGGTAGCGGCGAGGACAGCCAGTCCGGTCCACAGGGCCTTTCGTCTGAGCGGCTGGTAACTATCTGACGCGTACATAGCAGCGATCAGTCAAAAGGCTAGTGTTCGGCGTTTGCGAGCAGCGTATGGACGGGTCGCCGGGGCCGAGAATCAGCGCACACTATCGATGACGACCGGTTGCCGCGGATCGCCTCGGCCCAGACGTGCGGTGGAGTCCGATCCCATGGCCGTGCGCGCGTCTTCCTCGCTACTGTACGGCCCGTTCCAGGTATAGCTCGCGTCATGCCAGTACCATCCCTCGGGCCACGGTTCGTCGGCGAACTTCGTGGCGTACCATTGTGAAGCCCAGTACCGGGGGTTGCGCTGCTGTGACATGCTTCAGTCCGTCCTCGAATGCCCGAGTATAGCGCCATCCTCACGGCGTTGATCGATTCCACGGGCCGCAGCCGTGGCGACTGTTAGAGCATGAAGTAAAATATCTAATAGTCATCTATCTAATTGAAAAAATTAGGATAATGACGCGGTAATGCTTGCCGAGGCGCGGGTCGCCTTGTCGAGCGCCTCATCGATCGTCTGCCCGCGCGCCAGCGCAACACCCATTCGTCGATGGCCCTTTACCTGTGGTTTGCCGAATAGGCGTAACTGCGTATCGGGGTCTGTCAGGGCCGCTTCGATGTTATCGAAGCGAACGTTGTCGGAGTCACCTTCGACGAGTACCACACTGGATGCCGCCGGGCCGTGAGTCCTGATATTCGGAATGGGCAAGCCGAGGATTGCCCGGGCATGTAACGCAAATTGCGACAAATCCTGGGAAATCATCGTGACCATCCCCGTGTCATGCGGTCTGGGGGAGACCTCACTGAAAATGACGTCGTCGCCGCGAATGAACAGCTCGACACCGAAAATGCCGCGGCCGCCGAGTGCGCCGGTCACGGCGGCGGCCATCTCACGTGCCGTCGCCAGCGCCGTCTCGCTCATCGGCTGCGGTTGCCAGGACTGCCGATAATCGCCGTCTATCTGTACATGGCCGACGGGATCGAGAAACGAGACGCCGGCCACGTGCCTGATCGTGAGTTGGGTGATCTCGTAATCGAATTTGACGAAGCCCTCTACGATGACTTTGCCGGCACCGGCCCGGCCACCTTCCTGCGCGTGCGCCCACGCGGCATCGATATCCGGCTCGAACGTCACTGTGCTCTGACCCTTGCCCGAAGAACTCATTACGGGTTTTACGACGCACGGTAGGCCGATCTCGGCGATGGCCTGATCGAACTCCGCGCGGGTCTCCGCAAACCGGTACGGTGATGTCTCCAGCCCGAGCTCCTCAGCAGCGAGCCTGCGGATTCCCTCGCGATTCATTGTGAGACTCGCTGCCCTCGCGGTCGGAATTACCGTATAGCCCTCTTGCTCCAGTTTGACGAGCTCTTCGGTTGCGATGGCTTCGATCTCCGGCACAATCAAAGCGGGGTTTTCAGCCTCGATAACGGCGCGCAAGGAAGCTCCGTCGAGCATGTTCACGACATGGCTGCGATGAGCGACTTGCATGGCCGGGCTATTCGCGTAGCGATCGACGACGATAACTTCGACGCCCAACCGTTGCAGCTCGATCACGACTTCCTTACCCAGTTCTCCGCCGCCGCACAGCAGGACTCTCGTCGCGGAAGAGGCCAGCGGCGTTCCGATAGAAGTCATATGAAGTTTCCTGTCCTGCGTGAGAGTTCTACATTAACTGTCTTGGATTCAACTCTTAAGTGCAACCGTTAGTAACGTTCTTGTATTAAAGAATACTTCATGTGGTGTTCGATATCCGAGCCATTTTCTCGGGCGATGATTGAGTCTGTTCATGATGTATGCAAGCTCTTCGGTAGTGATAGTACGAAGGTCACGATGCTTCGGTAAATACTGTCACACCAGTCCGTTGGTGTTCTCGCTGAGCCCGCGCTCCCAAGACG
>CAUZMW010000041.1:0-22230 GCA_963581225.1 Gammaproteobacteria bacterium | reverse complement strand
CTCGAACTCGGTACGAAAGGTGCTCAAAAGCCGCGCGCCCCAGTCGCTGTCGGGAATCAAAGCGACGGCGCTTGTGGCGCCGTTGGCCGCGGCGTGACGGGCAACTTCGATCGCTTCATCCTCCGGCGCCAGGGCGAACTGGAAGAAGCCCGCGGGCGCGGCCGCCTCGCTCTGAGTGTAGTTCAGGGCCAGCGTCGGCGTCAGGCCTGCACTGCTGACGATCCGGTCCACATTCGGCTTCAACAGCGGGCCGACGATAAAATCCGCACCGGCAGTTTGAGCGCGAATATAGGCCTCCTGACCTCCGAGCAAGTCGGTGTCATAGACTTTTATATGCGTGCGCTGGGTTTCGTTGCTCGTGCGCAGATGTGCGGCGATGAAGCCGTCGCGAATCGAGGCGGCTTGCTGCCGCAAGCTACTGAGCGGAAGAAGCAGCGCGACTTGCTCCGGGTAGATCTGCGAGAGTCTATAGCGCTCGAGGAGCACGGGCAGGAATGTGGCAGCGGCCGGATGATTGGGGAAATTATCACGCCAGCCAAGCAGCCCCATCTGTAGCCCGGATGGGTCACTGCGATAGGCCGAAGCCACGGGCTGCAGCGCGAGCCAGCCGTCGATCGTCGCGTCGCCGCTGGCCATCAGCGGCCGGTAAGCGGTCTGCTCCTGCAATCCGTTCCAGAGTAATTCGTGATTCGCCATGATCGCGGCTGAGTCGTTTAGCCAGTGTTCCCGCTCCACCAACACCGCAATGGCTTCCTCCACGCGCGTCAGCCGAAATAAGGCGCGGCCTTCGATTGCGGCGGACTCGACGAGAATCACGTCGTCTGGTGGCTGGCTGAGCCGGCCGAGCAGATCGATTGCGGCCTCCGGACGGTCCTCGCTGAACTCGATGGCAGCAGCCAGGACGAGGACCGTTTCGGCCTGTCGTGCATTGGCGCCACTGCGAGCTTGAGCGAGCCAGCGTCTGGCATCGTCAGTTTCGCCGCCGCCAATCAACAGTCGCGTCCCGGCTAGGAGGTAGTCGATCCTGGCGTCGCCAGCCGTGGACGCGGCCAGTTCGGAGTAGAGTTCCAATGCGCCAGCGCTATCGCCCGCGCGGACCAACTCTTCAGCTCGCTGCCGGATCTGCTGCTCGGGAGTCAGAGGCGTCGGTCCTTCGGCGGCGCAACTCCACAGTAGAATTAAGCAGACGGCGGTCGCCAGTTTATAGGGTCGTCTCATCGTCATTAGCGCTTGCACATTCAGCTTTCACACAGGCAGCATGGGCCTATGAATGCGGTTTCCTCCGGAACACTCTACGTGGTTGGCACGCCGATCGGGAATTTGGACGATCTCAGTGCTCGCGCCCGCGACGTCCTGGGGGCAGTGGATCTGATTGCAGCTGAGGATACCCGCCGAACTGGGCGATTGCTATCGAGTATCGCGGTAAACGGCACACTTATTGCCTATCACGAACACAACGAGCGCCAGCAAACGCCGGCCCTGATTGCTCGATTGGAGAAAGGAGATTCCCTGGCGCTGGTTAGCGACGCCGGTATGCCGACGATCAGTGACCCGGGCCTGGGTCTCGTCCGGGCGGCGCTAGCCGAGGATCTGCCGGTCGTCACCGTCCCCGGGCCGAATGCGGCGGTGGCGGCGCTGAGTATCGCGGGTCTGGCCACCGACCGCTTCGTCTTCGAGGGATTTCTACCGCGCCGCAACGGTCCCAGACGCCAGCGTCTCGAGCTGTTGCAGAACGAAGCCAGGACCATGATCTTCTATGAGGCCGTTCATCGGGTCACCGAGACGATTGAGATGCTCGAGGAACTGTTCGGCTCCGACCGACAGGCCGCAATCGCGCGCGAGCTGACCAAACTCCATGAACAGATCTATACAGGAACGTTAGCCGAGCTCAGCAGCGAACTCGGCGTGGGGATCCCGCTAAAGGGTGAATTCGTGTTGCTCGTCGCCGGTAGCGTCGAGATTCGCTCGGCGCCCGCCGCCGAGGCGGTGCGAATCTTCACGCTCCTGAGCGCCGATCTGTCGGCAAAAGCGGCCGTCGAGCTCACGGCGAAGATCACGGGCTTGTCACGCAACGACGTCTACCGGCTGACGCGCGTACCCGACTGATTAGAATGCCGATCGTCTACAACGGCGGCGACTTAGGTAGTAACCTTGTCCGTGGGAGTCGGCCGGGCAGTCGCTGGGAATATCTTCGGATATGGCCGGAGGAAAGTCCGGGCTCCATTGGGCAGGGTGCCAGGTAACGCCTGGGAGGCGTGAGCCTACGGCTAGTGCCACAGAAAATATACCGCCGGGCCGCAAGCTCGGTAAGGGTGAAAAGGTGCGGTAAGAGCGCACCGCGCAGGTGGTAACACGTTGCGGCAAGGTAAACCCCACCCGGAGCAAGACCGAATAGGGGAGCGTTTAGTGTGCCCACATGAGCTCCCGGGTAGGTCGCTAGAGGTGCGTGGCGACGCGCATTCGAGATGAATGACTGCTCTCGACAGAACCCGGCTTACAGGCCGGCTCCCACTTATCGAATACGGCGCTCATCGAGCGCCAGACGCTGGTATTCTAGAATCGAGTCGAGTTAGCCACTCTAACCTATTGATTATTAGTTGACGGAGCCGTCGCTAAATTTCTCATTCCCGTCGCTAACCCACTGGCAAATAAAAAAATATCGGCCTCGTCGGTTGACAGCCGACGGCCGGCCTTCTTATAGTGGGTTAAAGTGGTAAGAAGTGGGGAAAAATGGCACGGTTATGTTCCGCGGCGCTTCCAAAGTTACCCTGGATTCGAAAGGGCGGTTGGCGATCCCGAGTCGATATCGGGAACGCCTTAGCTCCCGTTGCGAAGGGCAACTGGTCGTGACCGTCGATAAAGATCATTGCCTGCTCATCTACCCCCTACCTGACTGGGAGGAAGTCCAACGCAAGTTGGATCGCCTGCCGTCCTTCAACAGCTTGGCGCGGGAAACGCAGCGCCTGATGGTGGGTTATGCCACCGATGTCGAATTGGACGGCCACGGTCGCATCCTGTTGTCCAAAGCATTGTGCGAATTCGCCGACTTGGACAAACAGACCATGTTGATCGGTCAGGGTAACAAATTCGAGCTATGGGACGAAGAACGGTGGAACCAGCGCCGGGACGCATGGCGGTCAAGCGATGACCCCGACGGCGCCGATATGCCGCCCGAACTCAAAACGCTGACCCTCTGAGCGACGTAGCGGTTGACGAGCGTGGCCGATCATCAGCCGGTGCTGGTGACAGAGGCGTTAGAGGGTATGGCGATAGCTGGGGACGGCTGGTATCTCGATGGGACCTACGGTCGCGGTGGGCACAGCGCTCTCATTCTCGCTCAACTTGGGGAGCAGGGAAAATTGTTCGCTCTGGATAAAGATCCCGAGGCAGTGGCGGACGGCCGCGAGCGCTTCGCGACGGAGCCTCGCTTCGAGATAGAGCATGGTGGTTTTGAGTCGATTGATCGTTACAAACAGATATGGTTCAAAGGCCATGCCTTGGCGGGTGTGTTGCTCGACCTCGGTGTGTCCTCGCCACAACTCGACACGGCGGAGCGGGGATTTAGCATCCTCCGCGACGGTCCTCTAGACATGCGCATGGACACGAGTCAGGGAGAGACGGCGGCGGATTGGCTGCAACGCGTCAGCGAAGAAGAACTGCGAGAGGTTTTGTACCGTCACGGTGAGGAGCCTCGCTCGCGGCAGATCGCAGCTGCCATTGTAAAGATGAGAGCGGTCGCGCCGATTATGCGGACGCACGAGCTTGCCGATATCGTGGCGCAGAGCTCAGGTTACAAGCGTAGCCGCATCCATCCCGCGACGCGCGTATTTCAGGCCATCAGGATTCAGATCAACGCAGAACTCGCCAGCCTGGAGCGCGGGTTGGAGCGATGCGTCGAGCTGCTCGCCGGGGGAGGCAGACTGTGCGTCATCAGTTTCCACTCCCTGGAAGATCGAATCGTAAAACGATTCATCGTGCGGGAGACTAAGGGTGATCCGGCCTATGCCGGCCTACCGGAGATACCACCACACGCACGACCGCGTCTACGGCGCGTCGCGCGCCTGGTCCGGCCTTCCGGCGCGGAGATCGCAACCAATCCGCGTGCTCGCGGGGCGCGTCTGCGGATCGCCGAGCGGCTTGGAGCCGCCGCCACGTGAAGCGCCATTACCTTCAGCTCAGCCTGTGCGCGCCGTTAGCGGTGGCGGTCGTCATCTCCGGCGTTTGGGCCATCAAGACCAAACACCAGGCCCGGCAACTGTTCGTCGAACTGGAGTCGCTGAATCGCGAGCGTGACCGATTGCAGGTTGACTGGGGTCGTTGGCAGCTCGAGGAAAGCGCGCTGGGTAACCATTCGCTGGTCGAGTCACTGGCCAGGGATCGCTTGTTGATGGCTCGACCACAGCCCGAGCAAGTCATCGTCGTTGCGGTGCCGGTACCGTGAGCAGGCGCCGCAAGACACCGGCCGTCGTCTGGAGGCCCTGGCGGAGCATCCTGTTGCTGGTCGCCGTCGTCATCGGCGGCGTTACCCTGGAAGGGCGCGTCCTGTATCTGCAGATACTGAAGAAGGACTTCCTTGTAGGGCAGGGCGACGATCGCCATCTGCGAACCGTACAGATCTCCGCTCACCGCGGGCCCATCACGGACCGTCACGGCGAGCCGCTGGCGGTCAGCACCCCGGTGGACAGTATCTGGGCTGCGCCGCAGGAACTGATGCCTGCGCTCGACCGGCTCGGCGATCTTGCAGAGGTGCTGGATGTAGAGGCCGATTGGCTCGCGCGGCGGATCACCAGCAATCTCGATCGTGAGTTCGTCTACCTGCGCCGCCATCTGCGTCCCAACGACGCGGCTCGCGCGTTGAGCCTTGGCCTGCCGGGAGTCAGCACGCTCAGGGAATACCGCCGCTACTATCCGGCAGGTGAGGTTGCGGGTCACGTGCTCGGCTTCACCGATATCGACGATCGCGGACAGGAGGGTCTGGAACTCGCGTACGACTATTGGCTGAGCGGCGAGACCGGCGCGAAACGAGTGCTAAGAGATCGGCTCGGCCGAGTGGTCGAAGACGTCGAGCTCATCAATGCGGCGCAGCCGGGCCGGACGCTCGCATCCAGCCTCGACTTGCGCGTCCAGTATCTCGCCTACCGGGAACTCAAGCAGGCCGTTCTCGACAGCGACGCGCTCTCCGGCTCCGTCGTCATTCTGGACGTGACCAACGGGGAGGTGCTGGCGATGGTCAACCAGCCCTCCTATAACCCGAATGACCGCGCCCAGCTTGAAGTCGCCCGTTATCGCAATCGGGCGGTGACCGACATCTTTGAGCCGGGCTCGAGTTTCAAGCCGCTCATCGTCGCGGCCGCTCTGGAATCCGGCCGCTACGGGCCGGACTCGATCATCGACACGTCGCCGGGTTATCTGCGCGTAGGCGGCAAGATACTGACCGAGGACTACAACAACCTCGGTAAGATCGACATCACGACGATGCTCGCGAAATCGAGCAGCGTCGGCGCGGGGAAACTCGGCCTCGAACTCGAACCTGAGCAGCTCTGGGCGGTTCTGTCGAGTTTTGGTATCGGTCGCCTGACCGACAGCGGCTTTCCGGGCGAGTCGGCTGGCGTGCTCAATCATCCTCGATACTGGCGACCGGTCGGCCAGGCGACGTTGGCCTACGGCTATGGACTATCGGTCACGGCGCTCCAGCTTGCCCAGGCCTACAGCGTGATCGCTGCCGACGGTATTCGCCGCCCGATCTCGATGCTCGTGCAGGACGAACAGGTGGCCGGCGAGCGGGTGGTGTCGGTTGATACGGCGCGCCGGCTTCGGAGCATGCTCGAGACCGTGGTCTCGCCGGCCGGCACCGGGCAACGTGCTGCGATCAGGAACTTCCGGGTGGCCGGCAAGACCGGTACGGCGAAGAAAGTAGGTGTCGGTGGATACTCGGACGATCGCTACGTAGCCGTGTTCGCAGGACTGGCCCCAGCCAGTGATCCAAAGCTGGTCGCTGTGGTGGTTATCGACGAACCACGGGGCGAGGACTACTACGGCGGTGAAGTTGCTGCGCCGGTATTCTCTCGGATCGTGTCGGGCGCGTTGCGGCTGATGGCCATTCCACCCGACGCGCTTGCGGAACCGCCGCTCACGATCGTGGCCCGGGCGGAGGTCTTCCCATGATGGCGGCTCTCGCGACAACGGCGATGACCCTGGGAGAGCTTTTCGGTGCGGCCGCAGGAAACTTGAGCGGTGTTCAGGTCGACGATCTCGTTCTCGATAGCCGCCAGATAAGACCCGGCGCCGCCTTCCTCGCCGTGCAGGGATCTCAAAGTCATGGCTTGGATTACGTTGACGATGCGCGCGCGCGCGGCGCGGTGGCGGTCGTCTACGAGCCGTCAGCGAGCCACGATGAAGTGGCCGCGCCCAGTGTCGCCATGCCCGGGCTCAAGACGCAACTAGGGGAACTCGCCCGCAATTTCTTCGGCCGGCAAGCCGAGCCGCTGAGACTGGCCGGGGTTACGGGTACGAATGGTAAGAGCACAGTCGCCCACCTGGTTGCCCAGGCGCAGACGCTTCACGGCATACGTTGCGGTTACGTCGGCACGCTGGGGTCGGGAGTTCCGCCGGATCTCGTCAGCCAGACATTGACGACGCCGGATTGTCTGACGCTACACAGAACGCTGCGGTCCTTGTCAGTCAGTCATGCGGCCATGGAGGTTTCATCGCACGCGTTGGCGCAGGATCGGATTGCCGGCCTGGAGTTTCATACCGCCGTCTTGACGAACCTCTCCCGGGATCACCTCGATTACCACGGTGATCTCGACAGCTACCAGGACGCTAAAGCGCGACTATTTCAGTTGCCGGCGTTGCAGTACGCGGTCGTGTTTGTGGACGACCCCTTCGGGGCGGTCCTGACTGAAAGGCTCGCTGCCGCCGTGACACGCATCGACGTGAGTCTAGAAAGAGATGCCGACATCACCGGCCGCGTCGTGACGGCCGATCTGAATGGAATCGAACTCGAGGTGCGAGGACCTGGAGAATCGGCGGTCGTTATGTCCTCGCTGGTCGGGGATTTCAATGCGGAGAATCTTCTGCTCGCGCTGGGCACGCTCATCGCTTGGGATGTGCCGTTGGTCGAGGCTTGCGAAGCGCTTAGCGAGTGTCGTGGTCTCGCCGGCCGCATGCAGGTATTCGGTGGCGGTCGGAATGAGCCGCGGGTCGTCGTCGACTATGCGCACACGCCGGCCGCACTGGCACGAGTACTCGAGAATCTGGATCGAATCGGCGGCGCTGAGTTGTGGTGCGTGTTCGGTTGCGGAGGGCAGCGTGACGCCGGTAAACGAGCCGCCATGGGTGCGGCCGCGGCGCGATTCGCGGATCATATCGTGTTGACCGACGACAATCCGCGGAACGAAGACCCCGGCGTAATCGTTGCTGATATCCGCGCTGGCCTGGCCGCGCATCCCGATGTTTGGGTCGAACATGATCGACATCGGGCGATTACCGACGCCATTGAGAAGGCCGGTGTAGACGATGTCGTACTCGTCGCTGGAAAAGGCCACGAAGATTCGCAGTGGATCGCCGGCGAACAACGGCAATTCAGCGACTGCGTCGTCGTCGAGGACGCGCTGGGAGGACGCGGGTGATGGCCAGGACACTAGCCGCAGTCGCGAACAGGCTTCAAGTCAATCTTGTCGGCGAGGATGCAAGTTTCGGTCAGGTCAGTATCGACAGCCGCGATCTTATCGACGGCGCCTTATTCGTCGCCATTGAAGGCGTGCATTTCGACGGTAACGACTTCGTGGCGGATGCGCACTCCAGGGGTGCTGCGGGTGCGCTCGTCTCTCGCCGTGCGAGTGTGCCGCTACCACAGCTCAAGGTCACCGATACGCGCATAGCGTTCGGCCAGATGGCGTGTGCGTGGAGAGAGAATTTTCCGATACCGATCGTCGCTGTTACCGGAAGCAATGGCAAGACCACGGTGAAGGAACTCATCGCCAGCATACTGAGATGCCGCCGCAATATCTGCGTGACGGAAGGTAATTTGAATAACGACATCGGCGTACCGTTGACGTTGATGGCCCTCGACGATGAACACGAGGCGCTTGTTGTCGAACTCGGCGCCAATCATCTCGGCGAGATAGATTATCTAAGCCGTCTCGTGCAACCTACGGTCGGCGTCATCACCAATGCCTGCGCCGCTCATTTGGAAGGATTCGATTCCATTACCGGCGTCGCCACGGCGAAAGGTGAGTTGCTGGATCATTTGCCACTCGCAGGGACCGCAGTCATCAACGCGGATGATGATTTCTGCGCGGACTGGCGCGCACGCAGTCAAGCGGAAATCGTGCTGACTTTCGGGCTCGATGCCCGGGCCGACTGCACGGTGATCGGGGAGATAGTCGCTGAGATCTCCGGTTGCCATTTCACGATGCAGCTCCCAGAGGGCGAGCGACTGGATATCGATCTGCCGCTCGTGGGTCAGCACAACGTATTAAACGCATTGGCGGCCGCGGCTGCGGCACACGCTATGGGTACGGTGGCGGAAGACATCGCGAACGGACTCAGCAGCGCCCACGCCGTACAGGGTCGCTTGAATGTCTTACGGGGGCGCGGCGGCGCAGCCATCATCGACGACAGTTATAACGCCAACCCGGCCTCCGTACGTGCCGCATTGGATTACCTAGCGCAAGCGAGTGGTGCGCGCATCCTGGTACTGGGCGATATGGCGGAGCTCGGGAGTCGCGAACGAGAGCTGCACCGCGAGATCGGACAATACGCTGCAGATCGATGCGACGAACTTCTCACGCTCGGGCCGCTGGCCCGGCTGGCGGCCAATGTGTTTGGCAGCGAAGGCCGGTCTTTTGACGATATTGGTCTGCTTGGCGAGGCGCTCGAAGCGCTACTGGCCGACGACGTGACGATCCTCGTTAAAGGCTCCCGGGTCATGGGGCTGGATCATCTCGTGAAGCTGCTCAGAAGCGACCACGAGTCCGGCGAGGTACCAACATGTTGATCTATCTCGCCGAGTATCTGACCCGCGTGCACTCGGGCTTTAACGTGTTCGGTTATCTGACTCTGCGCGCGATTCTCGGCGCGCTGACCGCGCTGGTGCTGTCATTCGCAATGGGTCCGTTCCTGATCCAACGACTCTCCATGCGCCGCGTCGGTCAGAACATACGGCAACTCGGACCCGAGACGCATTTACCCAAGGCCGGTACGCCGACAATGGGTGGGGCGTTGATCCTCTTCGCCATCGTGGTCAGTACTTTGTTGTGGGGCGACCTGACGAATCGTTTCGTTTGGATCGTCCTGATCGTGACATTGGCCTTCGGCGTTATCGGCTTCGTTGACGACTACAGGAAGCTCGTCGTTGGGGATTCAAAGGGACTACGGCCGGCCAGTAAATTTTTCTGGCAGTCGCTTGCCGGCATCGTCGCCGCGTTGGTGCTGTATTTGACCGCAGAGAATCCCGATGTCGAGCGGGCGCTCCTGGTGCCGTTCTTTAAAGATACGATGATACCGCTGAGTATCTTCGTCTACGTCCCATTTACCTATCTGGTTATCGTCGGCACGTCCAACGCCGTGAATTTAACGGACGGGCTGGACGGGCTCGCGATCATGCCTGCGGTGCTCGTCGGCAGTGCGTTAGGTGTATTCGCTTACGTCACTGGCAATGTCGTGTTCTCAAGTTATCTCGGTATCCCCTATGTTTCGGGATCCGGCGAGATGTTGGTTTTTTGTGCGGCCCTGGCTGGCGCCGGTCTGGGCTTCTTGTGGTTCAACACCTATCCCGCTCAGGTCTTCATGGGTGACATCGGGGCGCTAGCGCTCGGTGCCGCCCTGGGCCTGGTGGCTGTGGTGGTGAGGCAGGAACTGGTGTTGTTCATTATGGGCGGAGTTTTCGTCGTCGAAACCGTCTCGGTCATTATCCAGGTTGCCTCCTACAAGTTGACAGGCCGGCGTGTTTTTCGCATGGCGCCGCTGCACCATCACTTCGAGCTCAAGGGTTGGGCTGAACCAAAAGTGATCGTGCGGTTTTGGATCATCACCGTGATCCTGGTTCTTATTGGATTAGCAAGTCTGAAAATCAGGTGACCAGGACTGAGAAACAAATCGTCGAACGATACGATGGGAGCGCAGTGACGACTTCAGTGCAGTATGCCCGCACGCTGGTGGTCGGGCTGGGCGCCACAGGCTTAGCCACGGCGCGGTATCTCGCGGCGCTCGGTAACGACGTCACCGTGATCGATAGCCGTGCGGCGCCGCCCGGTCTGGCCGAGCTGCGAGAGACCCATCCCGAAATACCAGTGATTCTGGAGAGTCAGGACCCGCGATGGCTGGAGGGTATCGATCAAGTTGCGTGGTCACCGGGGCTCCGGATCGACACGCTGCTTGCTGCCCACGCTCGACAACAAGGTATACCGATCGTCGGCGACATCGAGTTGTTCGCGCGCGCAGCACAGGCGCCGGTATTGGCGGTCACGGGTTCCAATGGCAAGAGTACGGTTGTGACGCTGTTGGAGCGGATGTTGTCCGCAACGGGCCTTGATGTCGCCGCGGGCGGCAATCTGGGTCCGCCGGCGCTCGAATTGTTGGCGGAGCCTGCGGACATCTATCTGCTGGAAATATCGAGCTTCCAGCTGGAGACGACGGAGAGCCTGCGGCCGGACGTTGCGACGGTACTCAATGTCTCTCCGGATCATCTGGATCGGCACGGCAGTCTTGCCGACTACGCGGCGCTCAAATCCAAGCTGCTGCGCGCAGCGACTCGGGCGGTATTCAATCTCGATGACCCGTTGGTGCGCGAGATGGGCCGCGAACATCCACAGGGAATGCCGTTTTCCTTACGCGAGAATCCGGGCGACGGTTTTGGCGTCATGGAACATCGAGGCGAGCGCTGGCTCGCCGGCGCGGGCGAACCGTTGCTGCCTGTTGCAGCCATGCGTCTACCGGGCAGTCACAACGAAGCCAATGCGTTGGCGGCGATGGCGCTCAGTAGTTCGCTCGAGCGCGATCTCCCAGAGCAATTGGAGGCCCTGCAAGAGTTCGCCGGGTTACCGCACCGTTGCCAGTGGGTCGCGGAGAAAAAGGGCGTGACGTTCATCAACGACTCGAAGGGCACCAACGTCGCCGCGAGCGTCGCCGCTCTGGACGGCCTGAAGGGCCCGTTCGTGCTCATCGCCGGAGGCCAGAGTAAGGGTGCGGACTTCAGACCGCTCGCCGCCAGCGCGCGTGGCAAGTTGGCCGCTGCCGTGCTGATCGGAGAGGCTGCAGAGAAGCTCGAGGCGACGCTATCGAGTATTTGCCCGACTCGCGTGGCAGACGATCTGCCGGCTGCGGTAGGTCTCGCGTGGGAATTCGCGTCAGCGGGGACAACGATCCTGTTATCACCGGCGTGCGCGAGTCTCGATATGTTTACCGACTACTCAGCGCGAGGCGAAGCCTACATCGCCGCAGTACAGGACTTGTTGCAATGAGCCATAGTCTCGACATTCGCGGCTATAACGTCGACGCGCCATCGTTGGCGGCCCTGATAGCGCTGATGGTCTTAGGTACCGTAATGGTGAGTTCTGCTTCGATATCGCTTGCCGACCGGGACATGGGAGAGCCGCTGTATTTTCTGATGCGGCAGTTAGGCGCTCTCGCTATCGGTTGCATCGCCGCGGTTATCGTCATGCTGATACCGACTGAGTTCTGGTTCCGAATGAACTGGTTACTGTTGTTGGGCGCCATCGTATTGCTGGTCTCGGTATTCGTGCCGGGGCTCGGACACACCGTGAACGGCAGTACTCGATGGCTGGATCTTGGCCCAATTACGCTGCAACCGTCGGAGCCTGCGCGCATCTGTCTGACGCTTTATCTCGCAAGCTATGTCGTTCGCCATCAACAGGATATGGGCGCGAGCCTGCTCGGCTTCTTGAAGCCGATGCTCGTCGTCGCTTTGGCGTGCTGGCTCTTGCTACGGCAGCCGGATTTCGGCGCGGCCGTCGTGTTGACGGCGACCAGCTTCGGCATCCTGTTTATCGGCGGCGCGAGATTGCGGGATTTTGCACTGTGTCTCGTCGCCGCCGCCGGTGGGTTGGTAGCGCTCGCGATTACCTCCCCTTACCGGTTACAGCGTCTGTTGGCGTTCCTGGATCCATGGGCCGACCCCTATGCGAGCGGCTTCCAGCTGACGCAGTCGCTGATCGCCGTCGGTCGCGGCGATTGGTTCGGCGTCGGGTTGGGCGATAGCGTGCAGAAACTGTTCTATCTTCCGGAGGCGCATACCGACTTCGTCTTCGCGGTCCTGGCCGAGGAGTTGGGCTTTGTCGGCGTGACGGTGACGGTGTTGCTGTTCGGTGTGATCGTCTATAGAGCGATCGCACTGGGTCCGAAGGCCGCGGCGTTGGGTATGCCGTTTCACGGACTAGTCAGTACCGGTCTCGCGCTGACGATCGGGCTGCAGGCGTTCATCAATATGGGCGTCAACATAGGCCTCCTGCCGACCAAGGGTCTTGCTCTGCCCCTGATTAGTTACGGTCGTACCAGCGCCGTCATTACGCTGATTACGCTCGGGTTGCTGCTGCGAATTCAGCATGAGGTTCAGCAAGCCGCCGTTCGAGATGAGGCGCGCCAACAGAGGAGGAGAAGACGGTGAGTGCCGGGCCGATCATGATTCTTGCCGGCGGCACGGGCGGCCACGTGTTTCCGGGTCTTGCGGTCGCGAGGGTACTGCGCGAGCGGGCTGGAAGTGTTGTCTGGATGGGTACGCGTAACGGACTTGAGGCGCGCCTGGTGCCAGAGGCTGGAATCCAGATGGAATGGATCTCGGTCGGGGGTTTAAGAGGGCGCGGCCCACTGGCCTGGGTCACGGCGCCGTTTCGCGTGTTTCTGGCGATCATTCAGTCGCTTGCGGCATTGCATCGTTGCCGGCCGGCTGCAGTGCTCGGCCTCGGTGGCTTCGTCTCGGGTCCCGGTGGGTTTGCCGCGTGGCTGACGCGAAGACCGTTGTTGATCCATGAACAAAATGCCGTAGCTGGTACGACCAACCGCATCCTCGCGCGGTTGGCGGGGCGAATTTTCGGTGCGTTTCCGGACAGTTTTCCAGCGAACGTCAACGCCGAACTCATCGGCAATCCGGTGCGACAGTCGATACTGGCGCTGCCCGTTCCGGCGGAGAGATTCGCCAGCCGAGCCGACCCCGACCGGCCACTCAGGGTGCTGATACTCGGCGGCAGCCAGGGCGCACGCGTCCTCAATGAACAGGTGCCGGACGCACTAGCGCGGCTGCCGCGCGACGCGGGGTTCGAGGTCTGGCATCAGGCGGGCGCGAGTATGGACGCGGCTCGGGCGGCGTACGCTCATGCGGCACTCGAGCCGCGGCTCGAGGCTTTTATCGACGACATGGCCGAAGCGTATGGGTGGGCGGACCTCGTGATCTGTCGCGCCGGAGCGTTAACCGTTTCGGAGCTGGCGGCAGCGGGGATTGGCGCAGTCCTGATTCCGTTTCCTCATGCCATAGATGATCACCAACTGAAGAACGCGACGAGCTTCGCCTCGCGCGGCGCCGGGGTCGTCATCCCCGAGAGCGAGCTCAGTCCGGAGCGTCTGGCTGAGGAGCTCGGCAGACTTTTTGCGGATCACAACACACTTGTGCGGTTGGCCGAAAACGCTCGCGCCCAGGCTCACCCGCGTGCCGCCGAGATTCTGGCAACCGCCTGCCTGGAGCTGGCGGAGGCACGCTCATGACGGATCGAATGGGAAAAATCCGTCGGATTCACCTGGTCGGTATCGGCGGGGTCGGCATGGGCGGCATCGCTGAGGTGTTGATAAACCTCGGCTATGAGGTTCAGGGTTCGGACCTGACTAGTAATGCCGTGACGGCGCGTCTGATCTCGCTCGGTGGCCGCGTCTTCGAGGGGCACGACGCCGACAACCTATGCGACGCGGATGTCGTTGTCGTTTCGAGCGCGATCTCGCCGACCAACCCGGAGGTCACCGAAGCTCAGCGGAGGCGTATTCCGGTCGTGCAGCGCGCGGAAATGCTGGCAGAGCTCATGCGCTTTCGCTACGGCATTGCGGTGGCCGGGACGCACGGCAAGACGACGACGACGAGTCTCGTTGCCAGCGTGCTCGCCGAAGGCGGCCTGGATCCCACCTTCGTCATCGGTGGCCGGCTGGTGAGCGCCGACGCCAACGCGAAGTTAGGCTCCGGCCGCTATCTCGTCGCTGAAGCCGATGAAAGCGACGCGTCATTCCTGCACCTGCAACCGATGATTGTGGTGGTGACCAATATCGATGCGGATCATCTGACGAGCTATGAAGGAGAGATCTCACGTCTGAAGCACGGCTTTAGGGAGTTTCTCCACAATCTTCCCTTCTATGGTCTGGCCGTGATGTGCGCGGACGATGCGAATACACGCGAACTCATACCCGACTTAGGCAGGCGTGTCGTGACGTACGGCTTTTCGGAGCGCGCGGACATCCAGGCGCGCAATGCCCAGTCGGCAGGGCTCGCGATTTCCTTCGAGGTGCACCGTGCCGACCGGGAGCCGTTACGGCTAACGCTTAACTTGCCGGGCCGGCACAACGTGCTTAACGCGCTGGCGGCTATCGGCGTTGCCGCCGAGTTGCAGGTGGAGGATGGCGCAATCCAGTCCGCATTCGCGGAGTTCTCAGGGATAGATCGCCGCTTTCAGGTGCTCGGCAGCGTTACAACTCCGAAGGGTCTGGTGACCTTCGTCGATGATTATGGACACCATCCCACCGAGATCGCCGCGACGCTCGAAGCGGCGCGCGAGACCTGGCCTGATCGCCGTCTCGTGGTGGCATTCCAGCCGCACCGTTATACCCGCACGCAGGAGCTGTTCGACGATTTCGCACAAGTGCTGGCTAGGGTAGATGTGCTGCTACTGACCGACATCTATCCGGCAGGCGAGGAGCCGATTGCCGGTGCCGATGGTCGCTCGCTTGCACGGGCCGTGCGCGCTCGTGGCTCGGTAGAACCCATTTTTGTCGAAGAGCTGGACGCGTTGGTCGCCACGCTCGCGGAAGTAGTTCGTGCGGACGATGTTGTGCTGACCTTGGGCGCCGGCAGCATCGGCGCGATCGCTCGTTCATTACCAAGCCGCCTGGCGACGAGCGTACCCGTCGGAGTTAGGCAGTGAGTGTGTCGATGAATCTGATCACACCTAAGCCTGAGCTCCTGCACGACGAGCCCATGAGTCGACATACGTCGTGGCGAGTCGGTGGCCCGGCGGAACGGTTCTTCAAGCCCGATAGCATCGAGTCGCTGCAGGATTTTCTGTCTTCGCTTGCCGCGACGACTGAGCTGTATTGGGTCGGACTGGGCTCAAATTTATTGGTTCGTGACGGCGGTGTCGCAGGCGTTGTGATCTGTACATTGAATCTACCAACGGCCGTCGAGCGTGTCGGCGAAACCGACGTTCGCGTCGGTGCCGGCGTGCCGTGCACGGTATTTGCTCGGCAATGTGTCCGTTGGAAGCTGGGCCCGGCAGCATTCTTCGCCGGCATTCCCGGCACCGTGGGCGGTGCACTGGCGATGAATGCGGGCGCCTTCGGCGGCGAGACCTGGGAACACGTCGATCGCGTCGAGACGATTGATCGTGCCGGCGTGCAACGGACCCGCTCACGAGAAGAGTATCAAGTGGGCTACCGGTCTGTCAGCGGCGTGGCGACGGAGTGGTTTCTCGCAGCGACATTTGCCTTCAGCGCAGATCAAGACGCAGATATGACGGACATCAAAGCGATGTTGCGCAAGCGTGGCGAGTCGCAACCTCTGGGAAAACTCAGTTGTGGCTCTGTTTTTCGCAATCCGCCCGGGAGGTTCGCCGCGCAGCTGATCGAACAGGCGGGCCTCAAGGGTGCCAGGAGTGGCGACGCTATCGTCTCCGAGAAGCACGCCAACTTCATCATCAATCGCGGTTCTGCTACGGCGGCGAATATCGAGTCGTTGATCGAGACCGTGCGAGATCGCGTCGTAGCGTCTTCGGGTACCAGATTGCAGCTTGAGGTGCGAATTATTGGCGAGCCTGCGGAAGGTTCGGCGGCGGAACTTCAGGGAGAGAATCCACGGTGATGCGTGCTAAGGCCAATCGGCGCAAGACGTTGAGACGACGTCCGCCGGTACCCAAGTTACCTCAGGTCAGGATCAATCTGCGGGCCGTACTGGTTCCGCCGGCGATACTGGCGACGCTCGTCGGCGTCTTCTTCGCGTCCCAGGCCCTGTTGGACCGCCCGGTGAATAAGCTCGAGCTCCAGGGCGCGTTTCAACGCGTGACGCCAATACAGGTCCAAGCGGCTCTGGCGCCTGGACTTGATCGCGGCCTCTTGTCCAGCGACCTTCGCAGGCTGCAGCGCCTGGTCGCAGACCTGGATTGGGTCGATGAAGTGGAGATCTTCAGGAGCTGGCCGGATACGCTCGTGATTCGAGTCTCTGAACACCAGGCGGCGGCGCGCTGGGGAGAGGCGGGTCTGTTGAACACGCACGGCGAACTCTTTACCGATGATTCACACTATGAATTTCCCGAACTGCCGCGTCTCGCGGGGCCGCCCGGCGATGAAGCGCGAGTGGCAAGCCAATATCTGGCCCTGCGTGGCCCCCTGGCCGAAGCCAATCTGGCGTTGAATGCACTGTCCATGGATGAGCGCGGCGCCTGGCGACTCGAGCTTGCCGGTGGCCAGGAGATCCGGCTGGGTCGACGCGATCTTCAACAGCGCCTGGACCGATTTTTTAATGTGGTCGTACCGGCTCTGGCGCCGGAGATGCGGCGCGTCAGCTACGTCGATCTGCGCTACACGAACGGGTTCTCAGTCGGTTGGCGAGCCGAAATGGAGTTTCAGGTCGCAGACCTTCGGGAGGTCCCTGGCGGTGGCTAAAAAAAGCGAACGAAAACTTATCGTCGGCCTCGACATCGGCACTTCCAAGGTCGTGGCCGTGGTCGGTGAGCTTACCGCTGAGAACACGATCGAAGTGATCGGCATAGGCTCGAATCCCTCCCGGGGACTGAAGCGTGGCGTCGTCGTCAATATCGAGTCCACAGTCCAGTCGATTCAGCGTGCGGTTGAAGAAGCCGAGCTGATGGCCGGCTGCGAGATCAACACGGTGTTCGCCGGCATCGCGGGCAGTCATGTGCGTAGCCTGAACTCGCACGGCATCGTAGCAATCAGGGATAAGGAAGTGAGTCGCAGTGATGTCGATCGGGTAATCGATGCGGCACGGGCCGTCGCGATTCCCGCTGACCAGCGAATATTGCATGTGCTGCCGCAGGAATTCCTGGTCGATTCCCAGGAAGGTATCCGTGAGCCGATCGGCATGTCGGGAATTCGTCTTGAGGCGAAAGTGCATCTCGTGACCGGCGCCGTCAATGCGGCGCAGAACATCGTCAAATGTGTTCAACGCTGCGGGTTAGACGTCGAAGACGTCGTCCTTGAGCAGCTTGCCTCAAGTTACTCCGTGCTGACCGATGACGAGAAAGACCTCGGCATCTGCCTCGTCGACACGGGCGGCGGCACGACCGATATCGCCGTGTTTCGGGGTGGAGCGATTCAGCATACCGCCGTGATTCCGGTCGCCGGGGATCAGGTCACGAACGATATCGCTGTCTCACTGCGGACACCGACCCAGTACGCGGAAGAGATCAAGATCAAGTACGCCTGCGCGCTCTCGCAGCTGGCGAATCCCGACGAGACGATCGAGGTGCCGAGCGTAGGCGATCGGCCGCCGCGACAGCTGGCCAGGCAGACGCTCGCGGAGGTCGTGGAGCCGCGCTACGAGGAATTGTTTTCGCTCGTGCGCGACGAGCTCCGGCGTTCCGGTTTCGAAGAGCTGATAGCGGCAGGCATCGTGTTGACCGGCGGCAGCTCCAAGATGGAAGGCGCGGTTGAACTCGCCGAAGAGATTTTTCACGTTCCCGTTCGACTAGGAGTCCCGCAGTACGTCGAGGGCCTGGTGGACGTCGTGCGCAACCCAATCTACGCCACCGCGGTCGGTCTCCTGTTGTACGGAAAGGAAGCCGCGGAGTTTCAAGCGGACGCAGCGGCTGCGAAGGCCGGAATATTTGGGGTTTTCGATCGGATGAAAGCCTGGTTTCAAGGGAATTTCTGAGCGTTGAGAGAAGGAGTCTAGAAATGTTCGAGTTAATGGATGGGCATGCCGAAACTGCAGTCATCAAAGTGATGGGTATCGGTGGTGGCGGTGGGAACGCTGTGGCGCATATGTTGTCAGCCGGAATTGACGGTGTAGATTTCATTTGCACGAATACGGACGCTCAGGCTCTCAAGAGCGCTCGAGTGAAGACCGCAATCCAGATCGGTTGCAATATCACCAAGGGGCTGGGGGCCGGCGCCAATCCGGAGATCGGCCGGCAGGCCGCTATGGAGGACCGCGACCGGATCCAAGAGGTCGTTTCCGGTACTGACATGCTGTTTATCACCGCCGGGCTCGGTGGTGGCACGGGAACGGGTGCGGCGCCGGTCGTCGCGCAGCTCGCCAAGGAACTGGGTGTATTGACCGTGGCCATCGTGACAAAACCGTTTACGATGGAAGGTGCCAAGCGCATGCAGATAGCAGATGAGGGTATCGCGGAGCTCGGTCGCTACGTCGATTCGCTGATTACTATTCCTAACGAAAAACTCCTGACCGTGCTCGGCCCGGACACGACCCTCCTGGATGCATTCAGAGCCGCGAATCAGGTGTTGCAAGGTGCCGTCCAGGGGATCGCGGAACTCATTACCCGGCCCGGTCTGATCAACGTCGACTTCGCCGATGTACGCACCGTGATGTCGGAGATGGGAATGGCGATGATGGGCTCCGGCGTCGCCTCCGGCGAAGGGCGTGCACGGGAGGCGGCCGAGGCTGCTATCTCGAGTCCGTTACTCGAGGACATCAACTTGGCGGGTGCCAATGGGGTTCTTGTCAATGTGACCGCCGGAATGAATCTATCGATCGGTGAATTTCAGGAAGTCGGCGAGACAATCAAGCAGTTCGCGTCCGAGCAGGCCACGGTTGTCGTTGGGACAGTCATCGATCCCGATATGGAGCAGGAGATTCGCGTGACGGTTGTGGCGACGGGGCTCGGCCAGGGTGCCGGGGCCGCCGAAGTTCCGGTCAAAGTCGTCCGCCGATCGGTGGGCGGCGAACCGAACTACGCCGAACTCGACCAGCCGGCGATCCAACGTAAGCGGGCTGTCGGCGATGGTGTCATGGCGGCGCCCGACGATCTGGAGGAGATGCTCGATATTCCGACTTTTCTACGCCGGCAGGCCGATTAGTGGGGGTAGGAAGCGACGGGACAGCGGCTGGTTGCGGGTTGGCCACAGTCGTTCCTTGCTGGAATTATGCACACTATGCTAGTGTTTTCGGCTATTCGGTGGCGATCCACCCATCCACTATCACGACCAGAAGGCGGATCGCCTGAAGCGGCTCACACCGCGACAACCCCAGGGCTCGAACGTTTTGAAACAACGTACTCTGAAGGAATCGATCCGGGCTACCGGGATCGGGCTGCACGGTGGTGAAAAGGTTTATATGACCTTACGGCCGGCGCCCCCCAATGCCGGTATCACCTTCCGCCGTCTCGATCTGGATTCCCCGGTCGATATCCCGGCCACTGCGCTCAATGTCGGTCAAACGACGCTCGGTACGACATTGGAAAACGACGGCGCCAAAGTCGCGACGGTTGAGCATCTGCTCTCCGCCATGGCGGCTCTCGGTATCGATAATGCCTACGTCGACCTCACGGCGGCCGAGGTCCCGATCATGGATGGCAGTGCCGCGCCGTTCGTTTTTCTGCTGCAGTCGGCGGGCATAGAAGAGCAGTCGGCCGCGAAACGTTTTATCCGAATTCGCAAGCCGGTAAAGGTTACCGACGGGGACAAATGGGTGCGGCTGACACCCTACGATGGCTTTCGCGTTCATTTCGAGATCGACTTCGACCACCCGGTACTGCGCAAACACCGCCAGAAGGCGACCCTGGAGTTTTCCACGACAGCGTTTCTGAAGGAGATCAGCCGGGCGCGGACGTTCGGGTTCCTGCGCGACCTGGAAACTCTCAGAGATCGGGATTTGACGCTCGGTGGGAGCCTGGACAATGCCATCGTCATGGACGAATTCAGAGTCCTCAACGAGGACGGCCTGCGCTTTCGCGACGAATTCGTGCGCCACAAGATACTCGACGCCGTCGGCGATCTTTACCTGATGGGCTCGAGTATGATCGGCGAATTCACGGGCTTCAAATCCGGCCACCATCTGAATAACCGTCTGTTGCGGGCGCTGATTGCGCAGCCCGAGTGCTACGAGGAAGTCGTGTTCGAAGACACTCGCCGCTCGCCGGTCGCCTACCAGCTCGTCCCCGGGACAGCTGACTAATCCGTCTGCGGGAGCACCCGAACCCGCAGCCTGCTGGCGCCGAGATCCTCCGCACGATAGCGCACCCGCGCGGCCCACACGGACGAATCCATCATCAGCACGAGTTCTCCCGTGTCGGAGGCGTTGGCGGCGACGAGATGCGCGGCCTCATCGGCAGGTAGGAGCGCACGAATCCGTTCCGTCAGGCCGCCACGGCGGCGGGCCTCTTCGGCAAGATTAGCCAGATGACCGGTCTCGAGGAGCTGTGCGAGGGAGCGGGGGCGCTTGTGCATCATCAATCTGAGACGGGCGTCAACATTTTTCCGACAAATGCTTGAATAGACGGATTTTCTGGGCATTCTCCGCCGTCCGATAAAGGCAAACCGCCCCAAAAGGGCGGAACGCAAAGCCACCAATCTACGGGAGCGGCTCCTAGGATAGCGGGGTTACCGGGTGTTAGTGTATAGAACAGGTTATAATTGCTCTGCCGCATCTGAGCGAATCTCGGGTTGCGTGACTAATAATATCGAACAATCGAGGGAACAGAGCGGTATCCCATGGAGTTAATTCTTCTATCGAAGAGTCGTGGCGACTTGGGCCACTTGCGGCTGGCTTCTCGGAGAGTCTGGTTAGGGCTCACGGGAATCGCGCTGCTCGGTAGTGCGGGCGCTTTCTACGGCGGCTTCCAGGCCGCGACTCATTTCGGTACCGTCAACCCCTCCAACCAGGTTGCCGCCTGGCGGGCTGATCTGGCTGAGCAGGAAGCCGTCCTCGAAGCCACGCGCCAGGCCGCAAGGCACAATCTGGATGCGCTGGCGCTCAGACTCGGACAGATGAATGCCCACGTCGTGCGTCTGGACGCGCTGGGTCAGCGCCTGACGCAAATGGTTGGCCTGGAGGACGGAGAGTTCGATTTCGCCGCAACCCCGTCCCTCGGCGGCCCGGAGGAGGTCGTCTCCCGGGGGGATCTGGCGCAGGTATCGGGACTCGTCTCGGCATTTGATGGCCTCGCGCACCGCCTCGAGGATCGTCATGAGCAGCTGAGCGTGCTGGAAGATTTTCTGCTCAATCGCAAGCTGCGTGATGAGGTCCTCCCGGAAGGGCGACCCGTGTCCGCAGGCTATATTTCGTCTGGCTTCGGTAACCGAACCGACCCGTTTACCGGTCGCGCCGCCTTTCACAAGGGGGTCGATTTCGCGGGCCGGGCAGGTGCGGACGTCGTCGCCGTGGCTTCGGGCGTGGTGATCTGGTCGGGCGATCGTTATGGCTATGGCGAGATGGTCGAGGTCAATCACGGTAACGGTTATGTGACTCGCTACGCCCATAACAACGAGAACCTCGTCGTGGTCGGCGATACCGTGAAACGTGGCGAAATCATCGCGACTATGGGCGCTACGGGGCGGGCGACCGGCCCGAATCTGCACTTCGAGGTGCTGCGGAACGGCCGCGTTGTCGATCCCCTAACCTATATCAACTAAGCTAAATCGACGGTAATCGATTCTGCTTGATTCATCGGTATCTGCCGGTCCCCAAGACCCTCATCTGTCCGTAGAATACGGACCCTGACTTTTGCCTCCAGGGATTCGGTTTGCTCAAATTCTTCTCTACCTTTTTCACCGATCTCGTCGGCAGCCGCAACAAACGGCTGCTGAAGACCTACGGTGAGTTTGTCACGACGACGAATGCGTTTGAGCCTGAGTTCAAGGATCTCAGTGACGAAGCACTGGCCGCCAAAACGCCGGAGTTACGCGAGCGCGTCGCGAATGGCGAAGAGCTGGACGCCGTGTTACCGGAAGCGTTCGCACTGGTCAGGGAGGCTTCCCGCCGGACGCTTGGTCTGCGCCACTTCGATGTCCAGCTCATCGGTGGTATCACCTTACACAAGGGAAAAA